>JAHEKQ010000034.1 GCA_024638265.1 Flammeovirgaceae bacterium | reverse complement strand
AATTTGGTTTTGAACCCATGGGCCTCTTGGGTGCTGGTTGGGCAACATTTATTGCCAGGGTAGTGATGATGATCGTAGTGGTTATCTACTGGTTCCGCTCGAGGAGGCTGAAACCTTATCGGGATGTCCATGAAGGTCTGAAATATTCATGGAAGGTCATCAAGCGTATTCTCAATATCGGTGTGCCTGCAGGATTTCAATACCTTTTTGAGGTAGGGGCATTCGGATTTGCCGTGATCATGATGGGATGGATAGGAACAACCGCACAGGCTGCCCATCAAATTGCCATTAACTTAGCTGCTGTTACCTATATGATGGCCACAGGGCTTGCAGCAGCTGCCACTATCCGGGTGGGAAACCAGCTTGGGAAAAAAGATGTGCCCACGCTCAGGCGTGCTGGAATTTCCCTGTTGTTTATGGTTGTGGCCTTCATGACTGTTACGGCGTTGATATTTGTATTTGGACGGTTTTTCCTGCCGACCCTGTATATATCAGAACCTGAAGTTATTTCAATCGCTTCAACCCTTTTGATCATCGCTGCATTGTTCCAACTTTCCGATGGTATCCAGGTAGTTTCATTGGGCGCACTCCGGGGTCTGGAAGATACTAAGATTCCTACCGTTTGGACTTTCATTGCCTATGGAATTGTAGCCTTGCCAGTCGGCTATATCCTTGCATTTGTGTTTGAAATGGGAGCCATTGGAATTTGGCTGGGTCTTACCATTGGTTTGACAGTTACCGCAGTTGCTCTATATTTAAGATTCAGATCCCTTGTAAAAAAGCTTGAACATAAATTGAACAAAGCATGAAGAATTTGATCATTGGATGCTGCCTGGTAATGATCTCCCAGGCATCCTTTTCACAATCTGCCATTCTGCCAATGAGGGAAAGGGCAAAGGTTATTGATGAAATCCTGGAATTAAGGATAAAAAATATACTTCCCGAATTAATGAAAAGGGAAGGAATTGATATGTGGGTAATCATCTCAAGGGAGTACAACGAAGATCCGGTAATCGAGACCATGCTGCCTTCCACCTGGCAGTCGGCCAGGAGGAGGACCATCCTGGTAGTTTATGATACAGGTGACGGATCAGCCCTGGAGACCCTGGCGGTTGCTCGCTATGATGTGGGTAGCATGTTTGCAAAAGCCTGGGACAAAGAGGAACAGCCCGATCAGTGGAAGAGACTCGCAGAAATAATTACCGAGCGGGATCCCGATAAAATTGGAGTAAATAAGTCGGCTTATTGGGGATTGGCGGATGGTATAGTGGCGACCGACTTGGAAGAATTTAAAGAGGCGCTACCCTCCAAATACCAGAAGAGGATCACGAGTGCGGAAAAACTGGCAGTGGGCTGGCTTGAGACCAGGATCCCTGAGGAAATGGCCATTTACAGACACATATGCCGAATTGCCCATGAAATAATTGAAGGGGGATTATCGGAAAGGGTAATCACACCCGGGGTCACGACTACTGAAGACGTCGTCTGGTGGTTCAGGGAACGGATAAGGGAGTTGAAGTTATCCGCCTGGTTTCACCCATCGGTAAGTATACAAAGGGCCGATCCTGAGTCGTTTGATCACCTTCGTTCCTTCAGTTCTCGTCCGGATAAGCAGGTAATTCTTCCCGGGGACCTGATTCATTGTGATTTCGGAATCACCTACCTGAGGTTGAATACAGATACTCAACAGCATGCCTATGTACTGAGGGAAGGGGAGACCACCGCACCGGATTACCTTGTCAGGGCATTCGAAAGGGGGAATAAACTCCAGGATATCTTCACCTCAAATTTTGCCGAAGGCAAAACCGGGAACGAGGTTCTCAAAGAATCGAGGCAGCAGGCTATTGCCCAGAATATCAAACCATCCATCTATACGCACCCCATCGGCTATCATGGTCACGCTGCAGGTACAACACTCGGCATGTGGGATGCGCAGGAAGGGGTACCCTTTACAGGTGATTATCCCTTGCATCTCAACACTGCCTATTCTATTGAACTCAACGCCGCCACTTATATACAGGAATGGGGAAAAGAGATCAGGATTATGTTGGAGGAAGATGCATTTTTTGATAAAAACGGTGTCAATTATATCGACGGTCGACAGACCAGCCTTTTACTTATTCAGTCAGCCCCCGATCACCTCGGAAAATAGGAATTGATCAATTCGGTGACTTCTGCTCTTTGTTCTTCAAGTTGCTTGAACAAATGCAGTTGATTTCTCGCCCGGCTGAGGTTCTGTTGGGGATATGAGGTTTTGTAGTATGGATCACCCTCAAAATAGTCGGTAAGAAATCGTATGGCCTGGATCCAGGTAATAAAGCTGTAACCCTTTACCAGTGAGTCCTGTTCCCCGGCTGTAAGAAGAGGTCCGGTAATTCGCAGGTAGGAGGTAATGATATTCTTCAGAAATGAGCTATTGAGTTTGACTTTGGCGAGATCATCTTCATCCTCAGCAGACTCATTGGTCCAGGACCGGATCATATCACTGAAATCGTAAAACAAGGGTCCGGGCATCAATGTGTCAAGGTCTATAATGCATTGAGCTTTCGCAGTGGATTTGTGAAATAAAATATTATTCAATTTGGGGTCTCCGTGGATGACACTCGCCGGCAGTTGCTCAGTTTCCCTTATAAAATCCGTAAAAAAATCGAGGTATTCCGTGATCAGCTCAATTTCCGCAGAGGATTCCTTCACCCGGCTCGTATTGGAACTTACGGCCTGTTGGAAAGAGGAAATCCGACTATTGAAAACAAAAAATCCCGGGATGGTAATGGATAAGCTTGAAGCCGGAAGGTCGAACAGGTATTGATGGAAAATGGCCATGGCCTCCGCTGCCACACTCGTCAACTCAGCAGAATCAGCGATGTCATAGGTCTTTGCATTCTCAATAAAGGGGAACATCCTGAACACCTGACGATCTGAATAAGCCAGGAGATTTCCATCCTGATTGGTCAGGGGTTTTAACAGCTCAAATGGATAGTTTGAATTTTCCAGGTGGTCATTGACCGACCGGATATTCTCCATAATCTTTTGAGGCGAGGGGAATACGTGGGTATTGATTTCCTGAAGGACATATTTCCCCTTGGGGCTGATTACCAAAAAGGTTTTATGAATATGTCCGCTGCCCAGGGGTTCAATGGACCGGATTCCTGTACCGAGAAAATGACGGGCAATGGATTCCATTACCAGAGTTTTGCGGGATATTTTCCCTCCTCGTGTAATTTCCTGAAGGATTCCATAACGATCGGTTTATCCTCCTTATAGGTAATCCCGAACCATTTGTCACTTGTTTCGAGTACAGACATTCTCATCAGTCCTTCCTGAAGTAAATTATTCACATAAAGTGGAATGTAAAATTCAGCTTTGGGATTATCCTTATTATTAACCGCAAATTCCGCAAAGTACCTTCGGATATGCCTGAAAACATCCGGGTGGAAACCCCAGAAGTTCATTGACACCGGTGAGCGGGGATCGAGGGGTTCCGGTTCACCTGTGTCCCAGTAATATACTTTACCTTCTTCTCTCCCGATTTTTGTGCGTTCCACCACATCTACCAGGTAACCCCGATCATCGGATTGGCACACCCCGCGGGATACTGTTCCATGTTGAGAAAGCGTGTTCTCCAGCAGGTAGCCCATCATACCATAGTGATCTTCCGATACCTCATTTTCCAGGAAACGCGCCATGGTCTGAAAGGAGTCGATGCCATAATAATCATCCGCATTGATGGCGGCAAACGGTTCGTCGATCACCAGTTCGGTGACCAGAACAGCGTGGCCCGTACCCCAGGGTTTCTCCCGCTCGGTCTTATAATCGATCCCTTCAATAGGCGTATCGATTGCCTGGTAAACATGTACCACCTCAATTTCAGAACGATATTTATTCGAGACCTTCTCCCGAAATTCCTTCTCAAAATCTTCGCGGATCACAAATACCACCTTGCCAAATCCTGCTTTGACGGCATCATAAACAGAATAATCAATGATTGTTTCACCGGAAGGTCCCAATTCATCCATCTGCTTGAGTCCCCCGTACCTGCTGCCCATACCGGCAGCCATGATTAGTAGTGTTGGTTTCATGGGGCAAATATAGGGAAGGATACGGGAAGGGGATAAGGAGGAGGATACTGGAAACAGGATACCGGATACCGGATACCGGATACCGGATACCGGATACTGGATACTGGATACTGGATACTGGTGGGGTGCAGGTTTCAGATACTTCTTTGGTACTTTACTGCTTTACTACTTTAGTGCTTTACAACTATTCAACCTTAACCCTTATATTTCCAACAAATTCTAAACCATGCAGCTAGCCACCATAGATTGGATCATCGTAGGGATATTTTTTCTAATAGTACTGAGCATTGGCTGGGTGGCCTCAAAGACTGCAGGGAAGAGTAGTTCCGAGTTTTTCCTGGGAGGCAGGGGGATGCCCTGGTGGTTGCTGGGTATTTCCATGGTGGCCTGTACATTTTCAGCCGATACGCCCAACCTGGTGACCGGGATGGTCCGCGAGGATGGTGTAGCCAAGAATTGGGCATGGTGGGCTTTTCTCATCACGGGGATGATCACTGTTTTCATTTTTGCCCGCCTCTGGAGACGTTCCAATGTAATGACCGATCTCGAGTTTTATGAAGTACGATACGGGGGTAAACTGGCTGGATTCCTCAGGGGTTTTCGATCGGTATACCTCGGACTTTTCTTCAATTGTCTCATCATGGGTAGTGTTACTCTTGCCGCAATCAAAATCGGCGCAGTAATGCTTGGACTCAGTCCGATTACGGTAGTGGTAGGTGCCAGTATAGTGGTTGTAATTTATGCCGCACTAGGTGGGATCAAGGGGGTTATCTGGGCGGATTTCTTCCAATATAGTATGGCTATGTTCGGGGCGGTACTTGCTGCGGTGGTCGCTGTCAGGCAACCTGAAATTGGTAGTTTGGAAGTACTGTTTAATCATCCGTCCGTGGCAAGCCGGGTGGATATTTTCCCTGATTTCTCTGATGCTTCCGTTTATATCCCTCTGCTGATCATACCCATCGCGGTCCAATGGTGGTCGGTCTGGTACCCAGGTGCCGAACCCGGTGGAGGTGGTTATATGGCTCAGCGAATGCTGGCGGCAAAAGATGAAAAGAATGCCATTGGAGCAACGCTCTTATTCAATTTTGCGCATTACGCACTACGCCCATGGCCCTGGATTATCGTGGCACTCGCATCCCTGGTCATTTACCCGGATCTCGCTTCGATCAAGGCGGAATTCCCTAATGTAGCTGACCAGTACCTCGGCGATGATGTAGCGTATCCCGCAATGCTCACTCGAATCGGACCGGGATGGTTGGGTTTGGTAGTGGCTTCGCTCATCGCCGCATATATGTCAACGATCGGAACCCACCTCAATTGGGGGTCGTCATACCTGGTAAATGATTTTTATAAGCGCTTTGTAAAGAAAGACGCCACCGAAAAGCAAATGGTCGCCATGGGCCGACTATCAACAGTGGCCCTGATGGTGCTGTCAGCCATATTTTCCCTCACATTTCTTGAAAATGCCACGCAGGCATTCGATATACTTCTCTTATCGGGAGCGGGAACGGGTTTGATCTATATACTCCGTTGGTTCTGGTGGCGGATCAATGCCCTGACCGAGATTGTGGCAATGATCGTGGCCACGACCATGGCGGTAGTGCTGGTACTTGTAGTGGAGGATGAATCTGTGAAAACTGCAGTGCTTGATGGATTTACGGTTAAGCTTTTGCTTACCGTGGGCAGTGTGAGCCTGGTGTGGATACTCACCACCTTATTAAGCAAGCCGGAGGATAAAGAAGTTCTCAGGAAATTCTATCGTCTCACCCATCCGGGTGGCCCGGGGTGGAAGAGAGTGGTGGCAGAAGCCCGAGCTGATGGTGATATGATTGATGAAAAGGAGGAGGGTATGGCCTGGGAGATGCCGAAGCAGCTCTTACTGGTATTCCTGGGGTGTGTTGCAATTTATTGCAGTCTTTTTGCAATCGGAGGGTTTATTTATGGTGATGTATTAAGGGGCTTCATCCTCGCGGGTATCGCGGCAGTTTGTACGTTCTTTCTTTTCAGGATATTGGGAAATTTGCGGGTTAGTTAGCGGAATAAAATTCTCCTTTTTTTCTATTGAAGATTTCTTAAGTCCCTCTCCTTCCGAGGAGAGGGATTTAGGGTGAGGAGACAAGGGACTCCCAGCGTGAAACCCGCCTACAACTCTACAATCACTCCTAAAGTCGGCAGAACGGTTCCATTTTCGTTGGGAATGAACCTGGGCAGATAGGAGTCAGGCTGACTTGGATTAACGATTCCGTTCCCCGAAGCATCGCGTTGAATATCCACAAAATCCTGGAGAAGAACCTGCTGGTTATAGACGTTCTGTACATCGAAGTACACATCCAGTGTCCACTTTTTGAAGTAGTATTTCTTATCGATCCTGATGTCGAGCTGATGGAAGTTGCTGGCTCTTTGAGTATTGAGAAGACTGTAATCAGGAAGGGCAAATGGCCTCACATTCCAGTTATCAACTACCAGGGCCTGGTCGATATTTAACGGAGTGAACGGCGCTCCACCACTGAACAACCACCTCACTCCCAGTTCCCAGTTCCTTTTGAATTTCTTTCCCCCTGTAAGACTGACCAGGTGTCGATTGTCCCATGCTGACGGAACGAGGTTGCCATTGAGGTCATTGAATTCGCTTCGTACAAATGTATATGCCATTATCCCGTAGAAGCCTTTGTATAATTTCTGCTGGTACATCCATTCCACTCCATAGGATCGGCCAAAAGAGCTGCTGTTGGCCGGGGAATTACCAATGGCACCGAAATCTGCACCGAGATTAGCCAGGGAGACATTATCATCCAGGAGAAAGGGATATTGGTCATAATCCTTGTAGAACCCTTCCAGGGTGGAGATAGCATTGTTCTTCAGGTTCCACTCCAGGCCGGCTACCAGGTGCGAGCTCTTAATGTATTTCAGGCTGTTTTCCTTGTTAACCAGGCTTCCTGAGTCGGTATCCCGATAGCCAAGGGTGGTGTAGGGAGGCAGTTGGTAGTAGATACCCGTGTTGAAATTGAAGGAGAACTTTTCATTAAATGCATATGAAACGGATAGCCTTGGGGAAAATTGGTCCAATGGGTTGGACATGAATTCGGAGTAGTTATTGCCGTCTACCCGAATACCACCGGAAAGCACCAGCCTCTCGTTGAAATATTTCGTTGATCCCTGGAGGAATACCCCATATTTATGAATCCCGAGTTCAGTCTTGAAATCCACAGTTACTGGACCTCCCGGAGTAATGATCCTGTTGAACAAATGCGACCGGTAGTCGGCATATTCGTAATTCACTCCATACGTAAACGAGTATTGGTTGATTGACCGGAAATCCTCCACCCTGAACTTATATTCGACTTCTTCGGCTTCATAATCTGAAAGCAAATTGTCCTCGGTACTTTCATCGTTATTGAGGTACTTAAATGAAGTAGTATTTAAGTGGTTCTGGCTGACGATTATACTAGTGGAGCCGTTGTCGTGAAAATGATCATATCTACCGCCAATAGTATAATTCCACTGTCCTGAAATGGGAAGTGCATTCAGCAGGTATCGCTGATCCGCTGTTTCATTCGCGTCGAAATTCAATCTAAAGTTATCGTAGGCACCAATTCCTATTACCGTAAACTGGTTCTTGGTGTTGGGTTTCCATTTATACTTGAATTGGAGGTCATTGTAGGTGGGAAGAAAGGGGAGGCCAATGGCTCCAAAAATAAATTGTAGATAAGACCTTCGAGCAGACATGATTAGTGAGGAATTTTCCCCGGTAGGTCCGTCAATGGTAACTCCCAAATCGCTGGCACCTACCACAGCATTAAATGTGGTTTTGTCGTTCCTGCCCTCCTTGAGCTTAAAATCAAAGACCGAGCTCAGGGCATTGTTACGGTTTACCGGGAAAGCACCAGAATAAAAGTCGACTTCTTTCAAAAGGTCGACATTTATGATTCCTACAGGGCCTCCGCTACTACCCTGCGTTTGAAAATGGTTAATGATGGGAATTTCTATGCCATCGAGATAGAACCGGTTTTCACCGGGGGCTCCACCCCGAATAATAATATCATTTCGAAAACTGACCGTGGAGGCGACACCGGGAAGACTTCTCACCACCCTTGAAATATCTCGATTTCCCCCGGGGGCCCTTTGTATCTCGTTGATTCCAATAGTGCGGATTGACAAAGGGGTTTCTGCAGTTTTTGTAAAAGGGGAGGCAACAATCTTAACCTCTTCAAGGTTTTGAGCAGACTCCTTCAAGGCGAAATCAACGATGGCTTCCCGGGAATTCGTGACCTGTACCTCGTATACTGTCGCGGGTTCAAAACCCACGTAACTGGCCTCCAAATTGTAAAGTCCCGGTTCAAGTCCACGGATTACATACTTTCCGTCAATGTCTGCTACCGCACCGGTGGTGGTTCCCTGAATTATCACGGTGGCAAAGGGAATTGTCTCGTTATTGACCTTATTAATTATGGAACCCTTAATGACCCCATTTTGAGCCAGAACCGAAAAGGGCAAAAGAACTGCCAGAAATAGTAACTTTTTCATAGATTGAAAAGATCACCAAAGTAACAGAAGCTCAAGCTTTTTTGTTTATTATACTGAATTATGATTTTATACAATGTGACCGTAGGGATTGATAAGTTGGCAGAAAAGGATTGGCTTCTGTGGATGAGCGAAGACCATATTCCCAAAATAATGGCAACGGGCTTTTTCAACGATTTTAAAGTTTTCAAAGTTTTGAGTCACGAAGACACGGAAACTTCCTCCTACAGTGTTCAATATTTTTCGGATTCTCTTGATAAAATAGAGGATTACCTGGAGAATCATGCTCCGGCACTGGCAAGCGAACACCAGCTTCGATTTAAGGATAAACACGCCGTCTTCAGGACCCTTCTTGAGGAAGTTACTTAGCAAAAATCTCACTTTTTAAGCTGCAGTTGATCCATTCCCCGTCCAATTCAGCCCCATAGGTTTTATAAAAATCAATGGCATCCACATTCCAGTCGAGTACCTGCCACATCATACCGGTACAGTTCTCCCTTAGCGCAATCTCTCCAGTTTTTTCAAATAACAGCTTACCGTATCCCTTCCCACGATAGTTCTCACTAACAATAAGGTCTTCCAGGTATAACCTCTTTCCCTTCCAGGTAGAATACCGGTAGTAATACAATGAAAGGCCAACCACCTTTCCATCCTCCTCGATGACAAAAAAATGGTATAAGGGATCATCACCAAAGCCATCCCTTTCCATGCTTTCCACGGTGGTTTCAACCGCGTCAGGGGCACGTTCAAAAACAGCGAGTTCCCTTATAAGCTCCAGGACTTCCGGTAAATCCCTTTTTTCTCCCTTTCTGACTAAAGCCACTTATAGATCTTCCTTTGCCAGCGGAGGAATTACTCCCATATTGTACCACACGAAGGCATATTGATCCGCTGTGACATCAATGCGCTGTTCCAGTGAAACTGATCCATGTCCGGCCTTGGTCTGGATTCTAATCATTACCGGATTATTCCCCGCATGATACTCCTGCAATCGTGCGGCAAACTTAAAGCTGTGTGCTGGCACTACACGATCATCGTGGTCTGCAGTGGTAACCAGTGTGGCAGGATAGGAAGTACCCGGTTTAAGTGCGTGATACGGTGAATAAGTCTTCAGGTACTCAAACATTTCCTTTGATTCTTCAGCAGTCCCATAGTCTGCTGACCATCCGGCTCCGGCGGTGAATGTGTGGTATCGCAACATATCGAGTACACCTACCGCGGGAAGCGCTACCTTAGCCAGCTCGGGTCGTTGGGTCATTGTTGCACCCACAAGCAACCCACCATTGGATCCACCGGCAATAGCCAGGTAGTCACTACTGGTATAATTCTCAGCAATCAGGTATTCAGCCGCTGCGATGAAGTCATCAAATACATTCTGCTTATTCATTTTGGTGCCGGCTTCATGCCATTTCTCACCATATTCACCGCCTCCGCGAAGGTTGGGCTGGGCATAGATTCCACCGTTTTCCAGCCAAACTATACTGTAGGGATTGAATCCCGGAGTAAGACTGATATTGAAACCTCCATATCCGTAGAGGTAGGTCGGGTTTTTACCATTCAACTCAATTCCCTTTTTGTGTACGATAAACATTGGGATTTTAGTTCCGTCCTTACTGGAATAGAATACCTGCTTAGTTTCATAATCCCCGGGATTGAATTCCACATCCGGTGTATTATAAAGTTCACTGGTGCCATCAGTGATTGAGTATTTGAATATTGTACTTGGATAGGTAAAAGAAGTAAACAGGTAATACAACTCCGTGTCATCTTCATCAGCACCAAAACCATAGGCACTACCAATTCCAGGAAGTTCAATTTCCCATTGTTGTGATCCGTCCAGATTCAGTTGATATACCTTCGTCTTGGCATCGATCAGGTAGGATGCAAAAAGCTTTCCTCCTCCACTGTTGGCAGAAAGCACATTCTCAGATTCCGGGATAACATCTTCCCAGTTCTCCTGTCCCGCTTTATCGAATGTGGTTTTTACCACACGATAATTCGGGGCATCGATATTCGTATAGAAATACATCTCCGGTCCGACATTGTGAATGGGGTAGAGGGTCTTAAAATAATCCTCCTGGAACATGACAAATTCCCCGTTTGGATCTTTGGTGTCCTTGATATACAACCGGTTTCCGCTCGTATTTTGAGCGGCTGAAACAACCAGGTAGCGATTATCTTCCGTAAGGCCGCCACTGATATAGCGGTTGGGCTGCTCCTCACCCCCAAAAATCAATTGATCCTCGGAATAATCCGTCCCGAGTTTGTGGTACATCAATTTGTGATATTGGGTGGTTCCACTCAACTGACTACCATCGGTGGGCTGGTCATACGTGCTGTAATAGAAACCGTCATTTTCACTCCAGGAAATACCACTGAATTTTACATCGAGTGTATCTTCAATTACTTCCTTACTGATGGCGTCCATAATAACAACCTTACTCCAGTCTGATCCGCCCAGGGAAATAGTATGGGCGGAAAGGGTTCCATCATCGGTGAAAGACATTCCCCTGAGGGCCGTGGTGCCGTCTTCACTAAATGAGTTGGGATCCAGGAATACCTCCTCGTCCCCGGTTTCCCGGTGTTTCCTGTAAACCACGCTGTGGTTCTGGAGACCGTCATTGCGGTACCAGTACTCATAATCTCCCTCTTTTCTCGGAGAGGACAGCTTTTCATAGTCCAACAAGGTCCTCAGTCTATCTTTTATGTTATCCCGAAAATCGATCTGATCCAGGTAATTGAATGTCACTTCATTCTGGGCAGTAACCCAGGCGGCTGTTTCGTCTGACATATCGTCTTCCAGCCATTGGTAAGGATCCGGAACATCGGTGTTGAAGTAGGTATTGACCGAGTCAGATTTCATCGTGACGGGATAGACAAAGGTTTCTTCAGCCTGCTCAGGTGAACTACAAGCAGCGACAACAACGAAAGCAATGAGGAGGTAGTTTTTCATGATATTTTGTTTTGGGAAGGCTAATATACTAACTAACGGTGTAGCGATAAAGCAGTTAAGCCGTGAGCGGTTTCCCGCCTCTTGTTAAGTAAAAGTGCAGAGTAGATAAGGAAACTAAATATACCCCACCCAGCTTGCTTCGCAATCCACCCTTTCCATTGCATGGAGAGGATAAAGAACTTTCGATAAGCAACTCCCCCTTCTCCATCTTGTATGGAGAAGGGGGTTGGGGGGATGAGGTATACCACAACCAGAGAAGGGGGTTGGGGGGATGAGGTATACCACGACTAATCGAAGGGGGAGGTGGGATGAGCTATAGTTAGTTCATCAAATCTTCCCCGCGATCCTCACAAGGGTATTCCAGTTCCGGGTAGTTATATCCTTCCCATAAAACTTTTCCAGTTTCTCCATGCCCTTTGGAGTATTTCTCTTTGACAAGTCCAAAACAGAAAAGATGTCATGGTTTTGATTACTGATTATCCGGAACGAGCCGTCTTCAGATATCCAGGGGAGTCCTACCGGGTCTTCTGGCAAGTGGGATAGAAAAGAAACATATAACCTGGTATCCTTGGTGGCTTCAATATTTTTGAATGGATTGAGTTCAAGGTATGAGCCAATTTGGTCACCGGTCCGGATACGTGTTGGGATTGGGAAACCGAAATGATTTTCAATTTGCTTTTGTAATAGGGGTTCTAGTTCGCCGATTTCTTTACGCTCAGAGCGGAAAATAATATTACCTGAATTGAGCAGGGTGACTACATCGGCATAACCCCAGCTTTCCATTTCGGCCTTTAATTCTTTCATAGGGACTTTGTGATGCCCACCAACATTGATGCCCCGAAGAAATGCTACATAGGTTTCCATAATGTGAAATAGCTTTATATTTAACAATGAAGCAACCAGACCCTTCACCGTCCACCCTACACCATCCACCCTACACCATCCACCCTACACCCTACACGATCCACCCTACACCTACACCATCCCTCAACCAAACCTTGCAGGATCCAACAACTTTTCGTTCTGCGCAGTCCCGGAGATAATGTCCCTCACCATCTTACCCGTCACCGGTCCCATACTGAAGCCCATCATAGCGTGACCTGTGGCGATACAGAGGTTGGATATGTGTTTTATCCTGCCTACGTAGGGGAGGCCGTCAGGGCTGACAGGGCGATAGCCGTACCAGATGTCCAGGTTTTCAAAATCACCGGGACTGAATTCCGGAAAATAAGAGGGGATGGATTGCTTAATACCCCTGACCTTTGATTTATTGATGGTGGGATCCAAGCCGCTAAGTTCCATCGTCCCGGCAAATCTGAGTGTATCATACATCGGGGTCACCGCAATTCGGGCTTCCACGAGAATGGAACATACCGACGGTAGCGCCGGGGGTTTCTGAAGGGTAAAGCTGTAACCCTTACCTGCTTGTAAGGGGATATTGACGCCAAGTTGAGATTTCCAGGAATTACTCCAGGCCCCGGTGGCAATGACAAATTCATCGGCAGAAAATTCTGTTTCACCGGACACAAAAGCATTCAATTTACCCTTGCTTACCCGGATAGAATCCAGTGGTGTCTGGTGATGGAATTTGACGCCTTCTTGCTCAAGGTAGTCTCTCAACTGGATCATGAGGTCGTGGGGAGCCATAAAGGCATCACCGGGATAATATACCGCCCCGGCAATGTCCATTTCAATTCCCGAATCAAGATCTTTGGCTTCTTGGGCTGAAAGAAGCAGCGCTTCCTGACCAAGCTCTTTCGAAAGAGGAATCAGTGAGGCTTCTTCTTCCAATGCCTTTTCTGATTTGCAAAACATGGCCAGACCCCGGGGTTGATAACCCACTTTGAAATTTCGCTTTTCGATCACTTCCCTGTAGATCTCACCACTTAAGTGGTTCATCTGGTACAGCAGATTCCGCTTTTCGGGGATATTCTCGCTGGAGGATCTCATGAATTTCAATCCCCATTTGATGAGTTCGCTGTTCAACCTCGGTTTAATGGAAAGTGGACTGTTCTGCTTCAACAGCCACTTGAGGGATTGGCTTATCACTCCCGGGGCGGAAAGTGGCATGAAATGACTGGGAACGACCATTCCCGCATTCCCCATGGATGAACCTGAAGGGCCGTGGTCTTTTTCCATGACCGTAACTTCATGACCGGCCTCCTGCAGGAAATAGGCAGTCCACAGACCAATTACCCCCGAACCGGCTATGATTACTTTCATATTACCTGGAATCCATGAGCGTAGGGATCATCCTCCGGATCGATAACGATCGTATTGTATCCTGTAATTCGTGCCCATCCCTGGATACTGGGTACGATTCCCAAATATTCACCGACTTCCACTTCGTTTTCAATTAGCCCTGAGAAAGTACTGCCAATAATACTTTCATGAATGAAGTCATCGCCGGCTTTTAATTTACCTTTGGCATACCACTGGGCCATTCTGGCGGACGTGCCGGTCCCGCATGGTGAGCGGTCGATGGCTTTGTCACCATAGAAAACCGCATTGGCTGCATGGGAAGCTTCATTCCTGGGCTTACCGGTCCAAAGCACGTGACTTACCCCACTGATCGTTGGGTTAAGTGGGTGTGAAATCTCTATCTCTGCCCGTAACTTGTTCCTCAGGTTTCTTCCCCAAGCGATCAATTGATCGGCGGAAAAATGTTCGATCCCGGGAAAGTTATCCTGAACATCTACGATAGCATAAAAATTACCCCCATAGGCAATGTCAACATTGAGTGGGCCGAGATCGGGGCTTTCCGTCTGATAATTATCAATAGCGAGATAGCTGGGAACATTGTTCAGCTTAACATTTTTGACCTTCCCATTTTCCTCCTTGTATTCGGTGATGACAAGTCCTGCCGGTGTCTCCAGCCGCAGGGTTCCGGGCGACCGTGGCTTTACCAGATCCTCCTCGATGGCAATGGTCACAGTTCCGATGGTCCCGTGGCCACACATCGGCAGGCATCCACTGGTCTCGATGAAGAGAACTCCGATATCATTTTCCGGACTGCTTGCAGGGTACAAAATACTACCCGACATCATATCGTGGCCCCTTGGTTCAAACATCAACCCGCGCCTTATCCAGTCGTATTCCTTTATAAAATGCTGTCTCTTTTCACTCATACCATTTCCAGTAAGCACCGGTCCACCGCTTTTCACCAGCCTTACAGGGTTTCCGCAGGTATGGGCATCAATGCAATCGAAACGGTGGCTGCTCATTAGACTTTGCTTTTTTGCTCGTAAAGGAGCTCGGCAGTTACCAGGTCTTCTATGGCGTGGCCTGAGGATTTAAAGATGGTAATATCATCGTGTGCCGTCCTTCCGGGGTGCTGGTCCGTGCATAATTCATTGAGTTCGGCCACCAGGTCATTTTCTGTTATTGTACCTGCATTGAGCGGAATTTTTAGTTCTCCCGATTCGGATACCGCTCCCTCGTAGGTATCCACGAATATTTTAGCCCTCAATAGGGCAGCATTATCAGTTTCTCTCATATCGTGTCGATAGGCACCAACGAGGTCAAGGTGGCACCCATCCTTCAACGACAAGCCTTTGATCAGCGGCTCTACAGTCAGTGTAGCCACACTGATGACATCGGCATCCCTAACAGCCCTGCCCAGGTCTTTTGCTACTTGTACTTCGAGTTCATCAGACAGGAGATTCCTGATTTTTTGTGCTTTTTCAGAATTACGCCCCCATATCGTAATATTCTTGTAATTCCGGATGCTGCAGTGTGCCCTGATTAATTCCGGGGCCAATGCCCCGGTACCCACCATCAGGAAATTCTCAGCATCTTCATTTGAAAGGAATGAGGAAGCTAGTGCTGAGGTAGCTGCGGTTCTTTTGGTAGTCAGCGCCTTGGCGTCAACCGTGGCGACCGGAGTCCCATCGGATATCCTGTAAAGATTATAGGTTCCATTGATGGAGGGCAAATCATATTTAGAATTGTCCGGTGAGATCATAATCAATTTGACACCCAGGTGTTTTTCATTCCAAGCGGGCATCATAAGAAGGGTACCATCCTGGTGACCCGGATTGTTATAATTGTAATGTTGTCGCTGAGGGACCTCCAGGGATCCGGCAAAGGTCTTCTTCAACAATTCTATGAGTTTTGTATACTCGAGATCACGGATGTCCTCATTTGAAATTGAAATCATTTTATTCCTGCGTTAATTTACCATCCAAGGTTCGCCATATACCTAATGGATTGCCATCCCTGAGCGCCTCAGGCAATAATTCCTCCGGACTATCCTGGAAACATAATGGCCTCGCGAATCGCTTTATGGCCTCGGTGCCCACGGAAGTAAAACGCCCATCAGTGGTGGCAGGGAATGGTCCACCATGATGCATGGAGTAACAAACCTCCACACCGGTGGGTACTCCATTATAGATCAACCGGCCTGCTACATCCCTCATTTCATTCAGGACATCTGTATAATTGACAATATCATCCTGGTTGATCATAGCTGTAGTGGTCAATTGACCTTCTAGTTTATTCAACACATCGAGCAGCTGCGATTTGGAATTGCAAACTACCAGCAGGGAATAGGGTCCAAACACTTCCTCATGCAGATGTGGGTTTTTAATAAAATCGGTACCACTCACCCTTGTTACCATGGAAAAGGCAGCCAATTCACCACCTTCCGATCCTTTACTAATGATATCGAGGTCTTTCCTGCTCGTCAGGTCGTTTACCTTGTTCAGGTAGTTCTCAAAGATTCCTTTATTCAGCATGGTTTGAGAAGATGTCTCCGATATGGATTTTGAAAGCGCAGATTGGAAACCATCCAGGTGTTCTCCCTCAAGAGCAATAATAAGACCCGGGTTGGTGCAGAATTGACCCGCTCCCAGTGTGATTGATCCAGCCAACTGACTGGCCAGGTTTTCAGAGGCGTCACTCAAAATGCCGGGAAATATTACTACCGGATTGGTACTGCCCATCTCTGCGAAAACTGGAATAGGTCTTTCCCGTTTCTGGGCCAGGTCGTACAGGGCTTTGCCACCCTTGAAGGATCCGGTAAATGCTACACTGGAGACTCCCGGATGGGTAACGAGTTTTTCTCCAAGGGAGTATCCAACTCCATTCAAACTGGAAAATGTACCATCGGGCATCCCACTCTTTTCTGCAGCTCGGATGATTGCCTTTGACACCAATTCATTTGTCCCGGGATGAGATTCATGAGCTTTTACGATCACGGGGTTTCCCGCGGCCAATGCGGAGGCCGTATCACCACCAGCAGTGCTGAAAGCCAGCGGAAAATTACTTGCCGTGAAGACCACCACGGGCCCTACCGGTACAAGCATGGTGCGCAGGTCAGGTTTTGGAGCCGGGCTCCGGTCAGGGATAGCTGTATCGATCCTTGCGCCAACCCATGACCCTTCTCTGAGGAGTTCTGCAAACATTTTGAGCTGACCAACTGTCCTGCCCCTTTCTCCCCGAATCCTGGCTTCGGGAAGTCCTGATTCCCTACACGCTCTTTCTACCAGCTCATCAGCCAATTCCATGATCTCATTTCCAATGGTCTCGAGAAATTCGGCTTTTTGAACATCCGGCATATACTTTAAAGTGTTGAAGGCTGTTTTTGCTTTACCAATCGCCTTTTCAATTTCCTGCTCAGAGGCTGCAAAAAATTTCTCTTGCAAAATATTACCGCTTGACGGATCGAAAGCCTGGATATAAGAGTCGGAGCTTCCGGCAAGTTCATTGCCTATTATACTTTTTCCGGTTATCATCATTAGTAATTTAAGTAGTCAGGGAGTTCTGGTCTTGAAGCGATTGAATCGTCAATAATTTTTAGAATTCTTTCTCTTTCCTCGCCTTGTAAAGTCAATCTTGGAGCCCGCACATGTTCGGTTCCAAGTCCCGCTTGTTGTTCAGCTAATTTAATGTATTGGACGAGTTTGGGATGAATATCCAATTCCAATAGCGGCAGGAACCAGCGAAATAGTTTAACAGCTTCTTCAATCCGCCCCGATTTGATCATACGGTAAATTGCGACTGTTTCCCTTGGGAAGCCAGCTACCAATCCGGCAACCCAACCATCGGCCCCCATCACAAGAGCCTCAATGGCAAGGGTATCGACACCGCAAAGGATTTTAAACCTATCACCAAACCGGTTGATCAGCCTGGTTATGTTGGTTGTATCCCTCGTTGATTCTTTAATGGCATTGATATTATCAAAAGAACTCAATTCATCGAACATTTCGAGGCTAACCATGATTTTGTAATCGACTGGATTATTGTAGATCATGATGGGTAGTGAAGTAGCACTTGCCACTGCTTTGAAGTACTCTACGACTTCACGATCATCAGCTTTGTACTTCAATGGTGGCAATAACATGAGTCCCCCTGCTCCCATTTTTTCCGCTTTTTCCGCAATTTCGACAGCCCGGTCGGTACGTTGTTCAGCAATATTCAGTACAACGGGTATCCTGTTATTACTCCATTCAATAGTGTGTTTTAACAGGTCGAATTTCTCATCATCCGAAAGGGTGCTTGCTTCTCCCAATGAACCACCCAGAATAATTCCTTCTATGCCCGCAGCCAACTGGGCATCGAGATTATTAGTAAATGTTTCGAAGTCCAGCTTCCCATCCTGATAAAATTTTGTTGTAATTGCCGGGTATACCCCATTCCATTCTGCTTTCATATATATTGTTTTACTCCAAATTTATAAACTCAATGGCTGAGTGAATTGCCCCTCGTTTTCTTATAATTGTACTATATTGTCATAATTGATAAATTAATAGAAGCAAGGAAGTCAAAATAGTATTATGAAGGCCCTACCTTTTAATATCCCCAAGATTGAGGGCGAATGGTTTATTTTCCAGGAAGACTTCCAGGAGTTTTTCTATGACCGGCTTCATTATCATCCGGAAATTCAGGTTACGTACGTTCAGGAAAAAGGGGGAACCATCATTTGTGGAGATTTTATGGGTGAGTACGAAAAAGGTGACCTGTTAGTAATTGGATCAAACATACCACATGTATTCAGGAGCAGGAAAGGCCAGTCGATGGCCCATGCCTACTCCCTTTTTTTGGACAGTCATAAATTCCGCAGTTCCATATTTCCTTTACATATCTCAGACTCCCTGTTAAGGTTGGAAGCTGATAGTTTACTCGGACTGAAATATGATGTAGTCACGGCGGGGGAAATCGGAAGTGAAATTAAGGCATTGAAAAATAAGCGCGGAATGACGAGATTGACAGGGGTGCTTCAAATCCTGGATAAACTTGTCAGGCGCGAGAATTATAATAAATTATCGGGAATGGAAATACCCCATGCCGGGAGTGTGCGGGATTTAAGAATGAATGAAGTTCTGCAATATACGCTCGAACACTTTACTGATGACCTTCCACTCGATGAGGTTGCCGAAGTGGCTAGCCTTACCCGAACTTCATTTTGCCGTTACTTCAGGCAGCATACGAGGAAGACCTTTACCGAGTACCTCTCTGAACTTCGGATAAACCATGCCTGCCAATTACTGAAAGACCGCGATATGAGTATCAGGTCTGTTTGTTTTGAGTCGGGATACTCGAATATCTCACATTTCAACCGCCAATTCAGGCATTATAAGGGCATGACACCGGGACAGTACCGGAAACAAATATCGCAGTGATGGAAGAGAAGATCCTACTCATAGAGTCCCATTATTTGCCCTCCATAGAGTACTTTGCCTTGTTAAGCAGGTACAGCGAAATTCATGCAGAAGTGTGTGAGAACTTTCAAAAACAGACCTACCGTAACCGCTGTTTGATCCTCGGCCCAAACAGGGTGCTCAAACTCGTAGTACCGGTCAGGAAAGAACCAAAAAAGATGACCGCCGTCGAAATTGACAATCGTCAGGATTGGCTTAAAGATCACTGGAGAAGCATCGAATCTGCCTATAACAACAGTCCCTTCTTTATTTATTACAGGGATGAGCTTCACGATATATTCAGAAGGAATCATGACAGGCTTGTGGATTTGAACCATGATCTTCTGACATTTTGTCTAAGAAAGCTGGGATACAATATTTCCATTGAAAGAACGACCATATATCATAAAAATCCCGATAAAGACATATATGATGATTTCAGGGGCATCTTGTCTGCCAAAGAGAATTGGTCTGAAAGGAACATTTTAAAACCTTCTCCTTATTATCAATTGTTTGGCAAGACCTTTGTCCCCAATTTGAGTATCCTTGATCTATTATTTTGCGAGGGCCCTGTTAGTGCGGAGATAATCCAAAGGTCCCTGAACAATTAAAAATTGGGGGTTGTTATAAGTTTTACAAATTCCATGTTACAATAGGTAAAAAACCTATTATGGTTTAGATTTACAGAAAGGGGAAATACTATATGGAAGCTAAGTTTTCAAACAGGGTAAAAGAGGTAATCTCGCTGAGTAGAGAAGAAGCACTTCGCCTTGGCCATGATTATATAGGGACCGAACATCTGCTTTTAGGGATGATCCGCGAAGGCGAGGGAGTGGCAATCAGCCTGCTCAAAAAATTGGGGATATCCCTGGATGAACTTCGCTCATCAGTGGAAAAGGTATCAAAAGGAAATGCATCTGGAAAAGATGTGAAGAACCTTGCGAACATTCCATTAACGCGGCAGTCTGAAAAGGTCTTGAAGATCACTTACCTCGAAGCCAAAATATTTAAGAGCCAGTTGATTGGTACAGAACATTTATTGCTCTCCATCCTGAGGGATGAAGATAATATTGCAACACAGATACTGGAGAAATTTGATGTCAACTATGACGTGGTAAAAGAACTTCTCGAATACCAGAACGAGAACCCGATGGCCTCATCTGATACCGACGAACCCGAAGAGGAATCTTCCAGGATGTTTGGTGGATCCGGTTCGGGTAAAGAGAAAAAGGGCGCGGAAAAATCAAGGACACCGGTCCTGGATAATTTTGGGCGCGACCTCACCAAGATGGCCGAGGATAACAAAATGGATCCCATCGTAGGACGGGAAAAAGAAATTGAGCGCGTTGCACAAATCCTGTCAAGGAGAAAAAAGAACAACCCGATTCTAATCGGAGAACCCGGCGTGGGTAAAACTGCAATTGCCGAAGGCCTGGCCTTGAGGATTGTACAAAAGAAGGTATCAAGGGTCTTGTTTGAAAAGCGCGTAGTAACCCTGGATCTTGCTTCACTGGTAGCCGGCACAAAATATCGCGGACAGTTTGAGGAGCGGATGAAGGCCGTAATGAACGAGCTTGAGAAATCACCCGAGGTGATCTTGTTTATTGATGAGCTTCATACGATTGTGGGTGCCGGTGGAGCCAGTGGTTCTCTCGATGCCTCAAACATGTTCAAGCCGGCCCTGGCGCGTGGTGATATTCAATGTATTGGTGCAACAACACTGGATGAGTATCGTCAGCATATTGAAAAAGATGGTGCATTGGCAAGGCGATTCCAGATGGTAATGGTCGATGCTACGACACCTGAAGAGACTATCCAGATTCTTGAAAACATCAAGGAAAAGTACGAGGAGCATCACCATGTGAACTACACTGAGGAGGCGATCGATTCCTGTGTTAAGCTTTCCGACCGCTACATCAGTGACCGTTTCCTGCCGGACAAGGCAATTGATGTCATGGATGAGGCCGGTGCAAGAGTGCACATAAACAATATTCATGTACCGGATAATATACTCGAACTGGAAGACCAGATTGAGGATATTAAGAAGGAAAAAAATCAAGTGGTGAAAAGCCAGAAGTACGAGGAAGCAGCGAGGTTGAGAGACAAGGAAAAGAAACTGATCGAACAACTTGAGACAGCAAAAACTTCCTGGGAAGATGAGACGCGAACGCGTCGCTATGAAGTGAATGAAGATAATGTGGC
Source organism: Flammeovirgaceae bacterium (assembly GCA_024638265.1). Taxonomy (GTDB): domain Bacteria; phylum Bacteroidota; class Bacteroidia; order Cytophagales; family Cyclobacteriaceae; genus JAHEKQ01. Next base: position 8,256 of record JAHEKQ010000034.1, on the reverse strand, counting down.
CGAGGTCATTGGAATGATGACAGGCATCCCCACCAAGAGGATCGCACAAAAGGAAAGCAGTAAGTTGCTGGGTATGGGCCTGGAACTCTCTAAGAAAGTGATCGGACAGGAGGAAGCCATTGGTAAACTCACCAAGGCCATCCAGAGGACACGCGTAGGCTTGAAAGATCCGAAGCGTCCTATTGGAACATTCATATTCCTGGGACCGACCGGCGTAGGTAAGACCGAGCTTGCAAAAGTTCTTGCGACCTACCTGTTCGACAAGGAGGATAGCCTGGTAAGGATTGATATGAGTGAATACATGGAGAAATTCTCTGTGAGCCGTCTCGTCGGAGCGCCTCCCGGCTATGTGGGATATGAGGAAGGCGGACAACTCACTGAGAAGGTGAGGAGAAAGCCCTACAGCGTGGTATTGCTTGATGAAATAGAAAAAGCACACCCGGATGTGTTTAATATCCTGCTTCAGGTCCTCGATGATGGTATTCTGACAGACGGATTGGGTAGAAGGGTGGACTTCCGGAATACGATCATTATTATGACCTCCAATATTGGGGTCCGGGATCTTAAGGACTTTGGTTCAGGAATCGGATTTGCTACTCAGTCTAAAATGGAGTCTGAGGATGAGATCATGAAATCGACTATTCAGAATGCATTGAAAAGAGCATTCAGTCCGGAGTTTCTCAACAGGCTTGACGATGTGATTGTATTTAATTCACTTCACCGTGAACACATACATGATATTATCGATATTACTCTCAACAAATTGTTCCAGAGAATTATAGCACTGGGTTACAATGTTGAATTGTCTGATAAAGCGAAGGATTTCATTGCTGAGAAAGGTTATGATCCACAATTTGGTGCCAGGCCTCTCAACAGGGCTATTCAGAAGTACCTGGAGGATCCTGTTGCCGAAGAAATCCTCAAAGGGGATATTCAGGAAGGCGGAACCATCATGGCAGATCATGACGGTAAGTCTGAGATACTTAAGCTAAAGGTGAAAAACCCTCGCAAGAAGAGCAGCAAAAAGGAGAAAGAAGACAATCCAGAGAAGAAAGAAGATAAAAAGGATAGTCAATAAACACCATAATACTTCCTAATAAACCATTCTGTTGAAGCTAACAACAGGATCAGGCCAAGTAGCCAGGGGAGATTTATCAGGGGGTCATATGCTTCATAAGAGTGTATGACCCCTTTTGCATTCTCTTCATTGAGAACTTCGGTAAGTCCATCCACCTCATTCGTTGAAAAGTACCTCCCGCCATTTTCCCGGGATAGTGTTTGAAGCAGGCGAAAGTCGGCGGTCAGATTTAAGTACTCAAGTTGAAGCTCATTAATAATAAACCTTCCCGATGTTCGGTAAACCTGGTTTCCCACACTTGCACTGGCCTGGTAGGTATAAATCCCACTTTCCAGGTCGTTGATGCGATATTGCGAACTGGTTGAACCGGTAGCGTAGGTATATTCTTTGGAGTTCCCGTTTTCATCAGTTACTATAAGGTTCACAGGGATATCATAAATCCTCTCGTAGAGTTCGTTGTAGATCTCGGTTTCGAGGACCACCCGTCGGTCGGAAAATTCATTCTGGATGGGATTAACTCGCAGTTTCTGTTCTTCTTCACGGGTCGAGAGGAACTGAACGATCTTTGAAACAAATTCTATAAAGAGTTCATTGTTCTCATTTCTGAGAAAGTCGTGCAATTTCCATCGCCAAATTCCTTCTCCCAGCATGAGGGCTGTCCTCGGTTCAGAATTTTTTATTACGAGCAGTGGTTTTGGGGTTTCAATACTGCCAACTCTTTGGAAAAGTAAAGACTCAGTGTCAAACTCAGTACTTATATCTCCAAAGGGCACAATCACCGGCGGCAGGTCTCGCATCAACTGGTTTAATTCATCACTGTAGCTGAATCCTGTGAAAGCTGAATTGGTAACGGGCGTAACTGCATCATATTCATCAATGATAGGTTCGAACACGATCATTTCAGTGTTCCCCAATGAGGAGTTGGACATTTGTTTTCCATAAAATATCCAAAGGGGAGTCTCTTCCAGGTTGGGGATATCCATTGAGGCAATAAAACCTTCCTTGCCGGTACATTGGTGGCAAATGATCAGGTCATAATCCTTTTTTTCAAGCGATTTGTCTATACCGCGGATATAACTCTCAAAGGAGTAATTTGTATTCGACTCGATACTCTCCCTCAATGCCTTAATATCCGGGTGTGGCCTTTCAGAAATAAGCAGGATGTCTTCTTTGCCCTCCACCACCTCAATAAAAATGGTTTTCGAATTGTTAGCCCCAGTGTATTCCCCTTCCAGGCGCTGCACTATAATATCCAGTTGCTGAGTCCCTTCTTCCGCAGCGTCCACCATAAAATCAATGATATTCACTTCCTGGTTATTCTCAAAGTTGATTCTGCGGCTATCGATCACCTCATTGTCCTTTCTTAGTGAGACGGTTGTCGAACTATTCACAAATCCCTCATTCAGTACTGAAACTTGTATGGGGAACCTGTTACCCTGGTAACTCACCTTATTATATCGTACGCTTTGAATCGTTATATCTTTTTTCGGAATACTGTCCCCCAGCCCAATGGTATGAAGGTTGAAGTTCCAACTGGAATAAGAAGGAGAAGCCCCGTTGTTATAAATGCCATCCGAGATAAGGATAACGTTTTGCATATTCTGACCTTCAAACTGGTCTTCCACTTTTTTAACCAATCCTGCCAGGTTCGAATTGTTATGGTCAAATTCAATATCACCCAGGTCTGATACATTGCCATTATAGGTCATGATTCTAAGATCATAGCCATTATCGGTCACTCCCTGCACGGTATTCCCCAATGCTGACTTGAAGTCTTCCAACTGGACCGAATCCAGTACAGCGCTAATGGATTTTGAATTGTCGATTGCCACAACGGCAATGGGCTCTTCGATTTGATTCTGGAGGTATTTAAGGATGGGAGAGAGTAGGAGCACCGTCACGAAGAATAGCAGAACCGACCTGATCAGGAAAAGTATAAGGTTCGTTCTGCGGCTCCAGGAAATCCTGCCCCTTAAATAGAACCAAGCTGCCAGCCCTGCTGCAAATAGGGCACATAGCACCAGGTAAAAGGGTGAACTTTCAAATATCAATAGAGATTGCTCCACTCAGCTAATTAACGTAAAAGAGGTCTATTTAGATTGACCACTGATGTAGTTTTCCACCTCACGAACCATATTTTTTGAGCCAATGTAAAGAGGATTGCGTTCGTGGAGACTTTCCGGAACTAGTTCCAGGACCCTGCCCGTTCCGCTACTGGCAAATCCACCGGCCTGCTCAGCGACAAAGGAAAGCGCATTCGATTCGACCATTAACCTCAATTTGCCCTGTTTCATTGTTTCTGTAGCGGGGTAGAGATAGATCCCTCCCTTGAGTAGGTTACGATGAAAATCACTGACCAGGCTTCCAATATAACGGGCACTGTACCTTCTTTTCCTGCATTCATCTATGTATTCCTGTACCTCGGGAGCAAAATCATAGTAGTTTCCCTCATTGACTGAATAGATGCTTCCATCTTCGGGAATCTTCATATCCGGATGACTCAGAAAGTATTCACCAAGAGATGGCTCATAAGTAAATCCGTTTACCCCATGTCCGGTAGTATACACTAGCATGGTGCTTGAACCATACAGAAGGTATCCAGCTGCTACCTGGTTTTTGCCAGGTTGAAGTACGTCTTCCCTGGTAATCGGGGTTCCCGGCTCTGTTATCCTGCGGAAAACGGAAAAGATTGTGCCTATGGAAACATTTACATTGATATTGGATGAGCCGTCCAGGGGATCAATACATATCACATACTTACCATGATTCTTTAAGTCGTTGATATGTTCGTCTTCTTCTGAAACAATCACACAGGCCTCTCCTCCTTTAGTCAACGCTCGTATGAAGCGGATATTGGCCAGGTTATCGAGCTTCTGTTGATCCTCACCTTGTATGTTTTCCATTCCCGTGCTTCCGGAAATATCCACGAGGCCCGCTTTGTTAATCTCACGGTTCACCACCTTGCCCGCAAGGGCGATATCTCTCAGTAGTTGGCTTAACTCTCCCGTGGCATAAGCAAATTCATCCTGTTTGGCTTTAATAAACCTGTCAAGTGCTGCTCCTATCGGTAATGCAATCCTCGATTGCTCCATTCTCAGTTCTGCTTTTGTGTCGTTAGCCAATATTCTATGGATCTGTTTAATATATCAAATACATTCTGAAAACCTTCAGAACCACCAAAGTAAGGATCAGGTACATCACGGCCCTGGCCTTGCGGATCATAATTCCTGAGTAATTCAACTTTGCCCAGGTTATCACCTGGGTCGAGCTTGATCGTATTGTTTAGGTTGCTCCTGTCCATTACGAGGATGTGATCATAGTAATCCAGGTCTTCCGGCTTTAGTTGCCTTGCACGGCTCTCCAGGATAATCCCATTTTGACGCGCATTTGCCTGGGTTCGGTGGTCAGGAGTCTCTCCGATATGCCAATCTCCCGTACCACATGAATCTACCTCAAAAGAAGAGTCTAACCCAGTGTCTTCTAATTTTTTTTTAAGAATTCCTTCCGCCAGGGGAGAACGGCAAATATTGCCCAGACATACAAAAAGGACCTTTTTTCTATTACTCATAACCTTCCCTGAAAATTTTGTATAAAGATATAGGTTACTTTTTAATGGCCAATGGTATCTAAAGTACATAGCACTTACACACTCACCTGTTTAGCATGGTTAAGCGTGAGCCGCCTTTGAAAAAAGGCGGCTTTTCTCTTTCTTGGACTTACTATGAAGACCAAGTATCTAATTGCCAATTCCGCCTTTGATAAACACGTTGCCCTCGTCCAGCTGAACCGACCGGATCAACTAAATGCTCTCAGCATTGAATTGATGGAAGAACTCGCCGGGATTTTCGGGGAACTGGATCAAAACGATGAGATCCGGGTGATCATTTTAACCGGAAATCAACGGGCCTTTGCTGCAGGTGCGGACATCAAACAAATGTCAGATAAAGGTGCCATCGATATGCATCGGGAGGACCGCTTTACTACCTGGGAAAAGATCCGCAAGACAAAGAAACCGGTCATTGCAGCAGTAAACGGCTTTGCACTCGGGGGAGGTTGTGAATTGGCCATGACCTGTGACATGATTGTCGCAGGTGAATCGGCGAAATTCGGGCAACCGGAAATTAAAATTGGGACCATGCCCGGTGCCGGGGGAACTCAACGATTGACGCGGGCTATTGGTAAAGCCAGGGCCATGGAACTTGTTCTCACAGGTGGATTTCTGTCGGCCGAAGAGGCATTTCGGTATGGGTTGGTCAACCGGCTTGTTCCCGATGAAGGATGTCTAGAAGCAGCGAGAATACTGGCAAAGGAAATCGCTGCCATGTCTCCTGTGGCCACCCAACTGGCAAAGGAGGCGGTGAATAAGGCCCATGAGTCCCTGTTGACTGAAGGACTTATCTTCGAGCGCAAGAATTTTTACCTGACGTTTGCTTCAAATGATCAAAAGGAAGGAATGCAGGCCTTTGTAGAAAAAAGACGACCTGATTTTAAAGGACACTGATGAAGAGCAGGAGAAAATTTATTCGCAATTCCCTGGCAGGAGGAGCCCTGCTGGGTACCGCCATACACCTGGAAGCATGTTCAACAAGTGATCAGGCTGAAACAACCGAAGAAAAACCTTCGGAATTGCCCGTTGTGGTCAGTACCTGGAATAATGTAAAGGCCAATGAGGTTGCCTGGGGAGTACTTGATTCAGGCGGCAGTGCTTTGGATGCCGTTGAAGCCGGAGTGAAAGTACCGGAGGCTGATGTAAATGATCGCTCGGTGGGTTATGGTGGCCGTCCTGACCGGGATGGAAATGTCACGCTCGATGCTTGCATCATGGATCACGGGTCAAATTGTGGTTCCGTGGCATTCCTTCAGCATATTAAGCACCCTATAAGTGTAGCCAGGAAGGTAATGGAAGATACTCCTCACGTGATGCTGGTAGGAAATGGAGCCTTTCAATTTGCACTGGAGAATGGATTTGAAAAGGAAGATTTACTCACCGACAAATCGAGGGAAGAATGGGAGAAATGGCTTCAGACTTCCGAATACAAACCGGTAATAAACATCGAAATGCACGACACTATAGGGATGCTGGCTATCGACCAGGCGGGAAAGTTAAGTGGTGCTTGTACTACGAGTGGAGCAGCCTATAAAATGCAGGGCAGGGTAGGGGATTCCCCGATAATCGGTGCTGGATTGTTTGTTGATGGGGACATAGGAGCGGCCACTGCCACCGGACTTGGAGAGGCGGTCATCAAGGTGGCGGGCAGTCATCTCGTAGTGGAAATGATGCGCCAGGGCCTTCACCCCGTTGAAGCCTGTAAAGCGGCAGTGGAAAGGGTCATTAATAAGGAACCCGATCATAAAAATCTTCAAGTGGGATTCCTTGCCCTCAATAAGCATGGGGAATATGGGGGTTATGCGATTCAAAAAGGTTACAGCTACGCGGTTTACGAACGCAATGGTCCACATACGGACGATTCGGAGTTCGCTCTTAAATAGATGGCGATGACCCTTGAAATCCTGGCAGACTCCCTTGAAAGTGCGTTGATCGCTCAAGACCATGGGGCTGACAGGATAGAGCTCTGTGCCAACATGAATTTCGGGGGGACTACTCCAAGCGCCGGGTTGATCGAAGCCGTAGTTAAAAACCTTTCAATTCCCGTCTTTGTAATGCTTCGGCCCAGGGGGGGGAATTTTGTTTATTCTGAGCCGGAATATGAAGTCATGAAGCATGACCTGTCATTTATCAAGTCAAGTGGTGCTTCCGGAGTCGTATTTGGAATACTGACAAAATCAGGGGATGTAGACAAGAAAAGAAACCTGGAGTTATGCCGGGAATCAAGTCATCTTGGCTTAACCTTTCACCGGGCCATCGACCAATGCACGTCCCCGATGAAAGCCCTTGAGGATATTATTGATTGCGGATTCGAAAGGATACTTACCAGTGGTGGAGCTTCTGCTGCCATTGGAGGAGTACCCGTGATCCAAGAATTAGTCCATGGGGCAAAAGAACGCATATCTATCATGGCAGGTGCCGGGGTTAGCTCAGCAAATGTGGAAGAAATTTTGCGAGCTACCGGAGTTTCAGAGGTTCATGCTTCTGCCAAGCTGCGGATCCGGGAAGGGGAAGAAAAGATAGCATCAGGATATGGAAAATCAGATGAACTATACCGGGTTAATGGCCGGGAGGTATCCCGAATGTCTTCATTACTTAAAAGTTTCGAGCGATAGCCTTTCCCCGTCGAACACCGCGTATTTACTGTCATTCACCCATTCCCCAAGGTTGACATATCGACTATTGTTATTGATCTCCATATCAATAACCAGGTGCCTGTGACCAAATATATAGTAATCAAAATGTTGGTTCTCCTCCATTTTGCGACAATAGCTCAGCAGGAATTCTTTTTCACCCTTAAATTCTTCATTCCTTTCTGAATTACTGATCCTCGATTGCTTAGACCAGTAATGTGCTATTCCCATCCCGAGGCGCGTCGGGAGTATCCGGAATAACCAGATGCAAATGCGATTGCGAAATATTTTTCTCAGGAATTTATAGCTTCTGTCACCCGGCCCAAGACCATCCCCATGACCGACATGAAGTTTTTTATCCCCGGACTGAATATTCAGGGTATCCGAATAAACGGTACAGCCAATTTCTTTTTGAAGGTAATCGAACATCCACATATCGTGATTACCCTTGAAAAGCACGATTTTGGTACCGTTATCTGAAAGGGTAGCGAGTTTACCGAGAAACCTGACGAATCCCTTTGGAACCACTTTCTTATACTCAAACCAGAAATCGAATATATCGCCCAGCAGAAAAATAGTGTGGGCATCTGAAGCAATAAAATCCAGCCAGCGAATGAGTTTCCTCTCTCTTCCCTGGCTGGATTCAAGGTTGGGTACACCTAAATGAAAGTCGGATGCGAAATAGAGCTTTTTATTTCCGCTAAGGTCGATCTCTATTTGCTCCATAAAGTCCGAGGTGATTACTGGTCAGATTTTGACTTTTCCTCCTCCTGTTCTTCCTCTTTGTCCGGATCGTTCTCTGCCCCATTGCTGGTTGCTTCGCTTGAATCCTGGGGAGGGGCGATTTCATCTTTCACCCCTTTCAATTCAGGTACAATAGGGGGGTCGGTGGTTGGTGTATCCTCGTTCTCTATTTCTATCTCTTGTGCCTTCTCCTT
>JAHEKQ010000120.1 GCA_024638265.1 Flammeovirgaceae bacterium | reverse complement strand
ATCCTGCTGATGCGAAAGGTTTGCTGAAGACTTCCATCAGGGACGATGATCCCGTTATTTTTATGGAGAGTGAACTGATGTATGGTGATAAGGGTGAGGTCCCGGAAGAGGAATACCTTATCCCCCTAGGATCTGCCGATGTGATTCGGGAAGGAAGTGATGTTACTATCATTTCCTATGGAAAGATCGTTAAAGTAGCAAGGGAAGCCGCTGAGGAAATGGCCAAGGAGGGTACCGAGGCAGAAGTTATCGATTTGAGAACGATACGTCCGATAGACTACCAGGCGATTGTTGATTCTGTTAAAAAGACTAACAGGCTGGTGATCGTAGAAGAATCATGGCCGCTTTCTTCCATAGCCACTGAGGTGAGCTACCATATCCAGAAGCATGCTTTTGATTATCTGGACGCTCCGATTCAACGGATCAACAACATGGATATTCCTTTGGCCTATGCGCCAACTCTTATTGAAGAAACACTCCCCAATGTAAAGAGGACCATTGAAGCCATCAAGGCTGTGACCTACGCCTGAGGATTAAAGGAAAATATTTGAAGCTTCAGCCCTGGCCAGTTCCAGGGCATTTTCATCCAGTAATAAGTCTTCACCGGATTCATGGAGGTAGTCGATGATACCTTCTGTAGATAAATTACCTACCAGTTCGTCTTCTGCCATCGGACAACCTCCAAAACCCAGTAAGGCACCATCGATTCGTCTTACACCCGCTTTATGCACTGCCGCCGCAGCCAGCATCACCCTCTCCTTCCTCGCGTGCAGATGGGCCCCGATTTCGATTTCCGGAAACTCTGCAAGCACATCACTCAATACCTTCTCTATTTCAACAGGTTGAGCCATACCCACCGTATCGGCAATAGAGACCACCCCAACACCCATTGATTTGAGGATATCGACAAATTGGTTAACAATGGTACTATCATAGGGATCACCATAGGGGTTACCGAATCCCATACTGATATAGACGACCAATATTTTCCCTTTTGCCACACAGTGCCCCTGGATTTGCTCCAGGTCATTAAGGGCCTCAATGATACTTTTATTAGTATTCCTCTGTTGAAAAGTTTCTGAAATTGATAATGGATACCCCAGGTATGTGATCTCATCGAATTTCAAAGCATCAATCGCCCCCCTCTCATTGGCCACAATAGCAAGTAAGTCTGAGCTTGTGGTTGAGAGGTCCAAAAGTTCCAGGACATTGGCAGTATCCCGCATTTGCGGGACAGCTTTGGGTGACACGAATGAACCAAAATCAATGGTATCGAAACCTACTTTCAATAATTTATTGATATAGCTCGCCTTTATATCTGTTGGAATGAACTCCTCAAGGCCCTGCATGGCATCTCTCGGACATTCAATAATCTTGAAAGGTTCCTTTCCCATACCGGCAATTTAAAAAATCGCACTGGCTATCCGGTATATGGCGTCTGATTTTCCCATGCTGTAGTAGTGAAGGTTGGGAACACCATATTCCATCAACTCTTTTGATTGCTGAATAGCCCATTCGATACCCACTTCCCTTGCTTCCTTGTTGTCCTTGCATTTCATTACTTCTTCTGCCAGTGCAGGAGGAACATCAATGTGGAATATCCTTGGAAGTAATGTTACCTGTTTGATGGTAGTAAGTGGCTTTAAACCCGGAATAATGGGAACATTTATACCCATTTCCCTGCATTTTTCAACAAATGAGAAAAACCTGGAATTATCGAAGAACATCTGTGTAACAATGTAGTCGGCCCCTTTATCCACTTTTAATTTGAGGTACTTCATATCCGAATCAAGGTTAGGAGCGGCATAGTGCTTCTCCGGATAGGCAGCCACCCCGATACAGAAATCAGAGGCGGAGGTATTCTCCAGTTCCTCGTCCAGGTATTGACCATTGTTCATACCCACGATCTGTTCAATAAGCTCACTGGCATAATTATGCCCATCTTCTTCAGGTACGAATATTTTTTCCTCCAGCATGGAATCGCCCTGCAATGCCAACAGGTTATCAATGCCTAGAAATTTGAGATCAATGAGTGCATTTTCGGTTTCTTCTTTAGTAAAACCACCACAAATCATGTGAGGCACTGTGTCGACAGAATATCTATTCTTTATTGCGGCACAAATACCTACTGTGCCAGGCCTCTTTCTAATTGTTTTTTTCTCCAATAGTCCATTTGGCCTTTTCTTGTAAACAAACTCCTCGCGGTGATATGTGACATCGATAAATGGAGGCTTGAACTCCATTAAAGGATCTATATTCTCATATAAGTTTTCAATTTTACGCCCCTTAAGTGGTGGGAGTATCTCGAAACTGAATAAGGTTTGGTCAGTATTAGCTAAGTGTTCTGTTACTTTCATTTGTTTCTGGTTCATAGGCCAGGATCGGCGATAGCCACTTTTCCGCTTCTTCAGTCGGCATTGACTTGCGAAGGGCATAATCTTCTACCTGGTCTTTGTTGATTTTACTGATTGAAAAATAGCGGCTGTCGGGATGACTGAAATAGTAGCCCGATACGGATGACTGCGGGAACATTGCATATGATTCCGTAAGGCTTATTCCACACCTTTCCGCTTTCAACAAGTTAAAAATTTTGCGCTTTTCAGTATGCTCAGGGCAGGCCGGATAACCGGGGGCGGGTCTGATACCCTGGTATTTTTCCTCGATAAGTTCATTATTACTGAACTGCTCTTCAGTAGCATATCCCCACAATTCCTTCCTCACCATCTCATGCATTTTTTCAGCAAAAGCCTCCGCCAATCGGTCAGCCAATGCCTTTAGAAGTATAACATTGTAATCGTCATGCTGTTTCTCATATTCCCGGATTATTTCTTCAAGCCCAATCCCTGTGGTTACGGCAAATAGTCCTACATAATCGCTTCCTTCCGATATGAAGTCAGCAAGTGAATAATTGGGGACCCCGGAACGATTGCGCCCCTGCTGCCTGAGGAACTCAAAACGTTCGATTTGCTGATCCCCATCAAATATCTGGACAGATTCAGGTCCACATCTATTTGCAGGATATATCCCAATCACGCCATTGGCCATGAGCCGGTTTTCACGGATGATGTTGTCAAGCATATCCCTGGCATCTTTATAAAGTGCTCTAGATTGCTCGCCCACTATCTCATGATCAAGGATAGCAGGGAATTTACCTTTCAGCATCCATGTGCTGAAAAAAGGAGTCCAATCAATATAGTCCACCAAATCAGCTATGGGAAAATCCAGGAATTCCCGTCGACCGGTAAAGTGTGGCCTGGCAGCTTTATAACTGCCCTGGTCAATTCTAAATGCATTTTTCCTGGCATCTTCAAGGGAAATAACTTCGCGTTTGCCTTTCCGCCCTTTATAATTGAGCCTTACCTCTTCCATTTCACTTTTCATCCTTGAACTGTAGTCCTCCCTGTTATCTCTCGAAGTAAGTGAGCTGACTACGGGAACACTCCTGGAAGCATCGAGTACGTGTATTACTGTACCACTGTATTCAGGATCTATTTTAACGGCGGTGTGAACCTTAGAGGTTGTGGCACCGCCAATTAACAGCGGAAGTTTCATCTTCCTTTTCTCCATTTCCCTGGCCAAAAAAATCATTTCATCAAGGGAAGGAGTGATCAGCCCACTGAGTCCTATTACATCAACTCGCTCCCTTTCGGCAGCCTCAAGTATCTTATCGGGTGGCACCATGACCCCAAGGTCAATTACCTCGAAATTATTACAGGATAATACCACGCCAACAATGTTTTTACCGATGTCATGTACATCGCCCTTGACCGTAGCGAGCAATATCCTGGCCACGGATGAGGAATTCTCATCTTTTTCCTCTTCAATAAAAGGTACAAGGTGTGCCACAGCCTTCTTCATTACCCTTGCGCTTTTTACCACCTGTGGAAGGAACATTTTTCCCTCTCCAAACAAATCACCCACCACATTCATACCATCCATTAAGGGGCCTTCAATTACCTGTAATGGCCTTTCGTATTTTTGTCTTGCTTCTTCAGTATCATCAATAATATATTCGGTGATCCCCTTTATCAGGGCATGGGATAACCTCGACTCCACCGATTCTTTTCTCCACGCATCATCTTTTTTCTTTTCTTGTTTTTTGCCCGAAACTCCCTCGGCAAAAGACAACAGGCGCTCGGTAGCATCCTCTCTCCTGTCGAGAAGTACATCTTCTACATGTTCCAAAAGATCCCTGGGTATTTCATCATAGACTTCCAGCATGGCCGGGTTTACGATACCCATGTCCATTCCGTGCCTGATCCCGTGATACAGGAATGCCGAATGCATGGCTTCCCGAACCACTTGGTTTCCCCTGAAAGAAAAGGAAACATTACTAACTCCACCGCTTACCAATGCCCCGGGTAAGTTTTCCTTGATCCATTTTGTCGCAAGGAAGAAATCGAGTGCATTTCTTCGGTGTTCTTCCATCCCGGTAGCCACCGGAAAGATATTTGGGTCGAAAATGATATCATTCGGGCTAAATCCAACCTCATTGACTAGCAGGTCATAGGATCGCTTACAAATGGAAATTCTCCTCTCATAAGAATCGGCCTGTCCTTTTTCGTCAAAGGCCATGACCACAACCGCAGCCCCGAAGCGCTTAATGATGCGTGCTTGCTCCAGGAATTCTTCCTCACCACCCTTTAGTGAAATGGAGTTGACCACCCCCTTTCCCTGGACACACTTCAGGCCGGCATGAATTATATCCCATTTACTACTGTCTATCATTATGGGCAGCCGTGCAATATCGGGCTCCGAGGCAATAAGGTTCAGAAAGGTGACCATGGCCTCTTCACCGTCTATCATTCCTTCATCCATATTGACATCGATGATCTGCGCTCCTCCTTCTACCTGGTCCCTTGCCACTTCCAATGCCTCTTCGAATTTTTCTTCCTTGATCAATCGAAGGAACTTCCGCGAGCCTGTTACATTGGTCCGTTCCCCCACATTCACAAAGTTTGTGTTTTCGGTAATGACCAAAGGCTCGAGGCCTGATAAAACCGTATGTTTTTTAAGCCTCCGCATGCACAATTTCCCTCGGTTTATACTTTGCCGCTATCTCGCTGATTTCCTTTATGTGTGCAGGCGTTGTTCCGCAACACCCTCCAATTATATTAACCAGTTTTTCCTCCAGGTAATTTTCAATGAGTTTCCCCATTTCTTCCGGTGTCTGATCATACTCACCAAATTCATTGGGGAGCCCGGCATTTGGATGAGCACTTGTATAAAATGGAGACTGATTATTTAATATTTGCATATACGGGTGCAGCTGGCTGGCTCCCAAGGCGCAGTTGAGCCCTACACTAAGCAGGTCGAAATGTGAAATGGATATTAAGAAGGCCTCGGTAGTCTGTCCTGATAAGGTCCTGCCTGAAGCATCTGTTATGGTACCGGATACCATTACAGGTATCTCCTTGCCCAACTCGGAAAATAATTCACTGATACCAAACAGGGCGGCTTTCGCATTTAAGGTATCGAATACGGTCTCCACCAACAGAATGTCAGCTCCCCCATCCATTAATCCCTTTGCCTGTTCCTTGTAAGCCATTGACAATTCATCAAAGCTGATAGCTCGAATGCCGGGTTGATTCACATCGGATGAAATAGAAGCGGTTTTGTTAGTTGGACCTATTGATCCTGCCACGAATCTCGGCCGGTGTGGATCTTTTGCCGTGATCTCCACGGCCGCTTCTTTGGCAATCCTGGCTGCTTCCAAATTGATCCGGTAAGCCAGGTCTTCCGCCTGGTAGTCTGCCTGGGCGATCCTTGTAGCTGAAAAGGTGTTGGTTTCAAGAATATCAGCGCCTGCCTCCAGGTACTTGATGTGGATCTCTTTGATTATTTCGGGTTGGGTAAGGACCAGGAAATCATTATTTCCCTTCAGCGAAGTGGGATGATCTTTAAACTCCTGTCCCCTGAAATCTTCCTCTGACAGGGTGTATTGCTGGATCATGGTACCCATCGCACCGTCCAGTACTAGTATTCGCTCCTTTAATATATTTCGGATGTCCACTCCTTCAATGGTTAAATCTATGCTTGCGAGAAAGAGTGATGGAGGACACTTATCTTTCCCCTCCTGGGGTGGGATTTAGCACCTGGAATTACCCGGGTTGCCAAGACTTCAACGGGCCCAATCCCTCAGTCTTTCTCGATAAGCAGCCGTAAATTAAGAGAATAAGAGTGAGATTCAGAAAGTATTTATAATATTTCTTATACCAATTCATTCGGAGTATTTTTAGCAAATTTTAAATTTGAAACTCGCCGCTATCGATATCGGATCCAATGCCATCAGGCTACAGATCACCAACGTTATAGAATCTCCCAACGAGAGCTATTTTAAAAAACTTCAATACGTTAGGTTTCCCCTGCGACTTGGTGCCGATGTTTTCGAGATTGGTAAACTCAGTGATTATACCCGGGGACGATTTCTCAAGCTGATGGAGTCCTTTCAGATCCTGGTGGATCTGTACGAGGTGACCGATATAATGGCCTGTGCAACTTCCGCCATGAGGGAGGCGGAAAACGGCGAAGAGATCATCGCTGAGGTAAAGGAAAAAATTGGTCTGGATATAAAGCTGATCCCGGGATCCATGGAAGCAAAAATGATCAAGGATGCCATACAGGATTACCTTGTAGATGATGAATACATTCATATCGACGTAGGCGGTGGTAGTACGGAAATCAATATTTTTGAATATGGGGAGAAGCAGAACAGCGAATCGTTCAAAATTGGTTCTGTTCGGCGTATGCAACATCATGATACTCCTGCGGTATGGACGGAGATGGAAGAATGGGTAAAGGCCAATTCCAAGGGTAAAAAGGACCTTATCGCAGTGGGTACCGGTGGAAACATTACCAAGTACCAGGAATTGCTTCAGAGAAAACCCGGAAAAGCCATCAGTATCAAGAAAATCCTTGAGCTCAGGGACTACATTGCCTCACTCAGCTATGAAGAAAGGCAAATTGTTCTCAAGCTCAACCCCGACAGGGCTGATGTAATTTTACCCGCTTCGGATATTTATATTTCTGTTATGCAATGGGCTAAATCATCCCGGATCATAGTTCCGGATGTGGGCTTAAAAGACGGTCTGCTTAAAGAATTATACAAGCTTCACAAAGACGAGGACAAGAGAATAAAAATCATCAAATAGAGGGCAACAAGAACCCCGCTTTTTTGTTAAGTGTTTATGAAGGAAAGCTATAGAGGTGCTGTAAGATGGTGGTTGGCGACAGGGGCTTTTCTCGTCATCGCCATGGTAGTAGTTGGAGGAATCACACGGCTTACCGATTCCGGCTTGTCAATGACGGATTGGAAGCCGCTTTCGGGGATTATTCCCCCGATGACCGAGGAGGAATGGCAGTTAGAATTTGAGAACTACAAACAATATCCGGAATTTCAAAAAGTACACTTTAATTTCACACTATCTGATTTCAAATCCATTTTCTGGTGGGAATTCATTCATCGGGTTCTTGGCCGGGTAGTTGGACTGGTTTTTATTATACCCTATGCATTTTTCCTGCTTAAGAAAGTATTTAACAGGAAGTGGAATATCCGTCTGCTGATCCTACTATTTCTTGGCGGGTTCCAGGGATTCCTGGGTTGGTTCATGGTAAAAAGCGGACTTGTGGACCGGCCCGACGTAAGCCATTACCGACTGGCTATTCACCTCATGAATGCCCTTCTCGTATTCAGCTATATCACCTGGTTATTTCTGGATACCGGTTCGCGGATTAAAAAATTCACGGTGAAACCAGCTGTACGTTCCTGGTCACTGGTTTTATTAACATTCCTGGTCATTCAGATCACCTGGGG
>JAHEKQ010000172.1 GCA_024638265.1 Flammeovirgaceae bacterium | reverse complement strand
ATTGTCGAGATAGGAACGTCATTCGCAGAGCCCTCAAATGGATTCTCCCCTGTACGTCCTATGCGCTCCATTGTATGAAAAACCCAAGCTACACTGGCGTAAAACGGAACTGCCAACCAGATGAAAAATTGGGCAGCAATGGGAAAGCTCTTGCTAATTTCTGCTCCGATTTCAGCGAACTGGGGAACGATAGCCAGGGGCAGTAGCATTACAAAGATCCACATGAAGTAATGATTGAGCGTAGCAAAATGCCGGGGATATGGAAAGTTCTTTATCCGCTCAGATTTCCCTTGTAGGTTGAATAATTCCTGGAGAACGCCCTCCAGCTCCAAGAAAGCAAACTCCCAGATCACGCCCTTCTCTTTCAGTCGGCGGAGGTGGTGAGACTGCAGATATAGTATAGCCGTCTGCTTGTTGTTTTTCGCCATCACATAGTTCAAATCCTTCTGCGAAAGATAGCTTTTCATTTCGGACTCTACAGTTACATCACGTTCCGGTGGTTTGACAATATCACTCCATTCCTGATTGGTCTTTTCCTCAAAGAAAGTCTCCCAAGGCCGCGATTCACGCATGGCATGCCTCAAGGCCACCATCCAGGCAATATGACGATAGGTCAAAGACCGAATTTCGGCTGACAACTCATCTACCGGCAATTTACTTGTTGCGTACTCGTTCGTAACCATGTCCTGAACATACATGCCAAAAGTCCTCGAACTATTGACAATACCACCCCATATCTTTCGCGCTTCCCATATGCGTCCGTAGGCTGAGTTGTTCTGGAAGCCAATGACAAATGCTACGGCCGTACCAATCAGTGCTAGGGGAGTCCATGGTATACGCATCGGCTGAAGATCAAAGATCTGATGAATAGCAACCGCGAGAATCCCAATGCCAAGAAACAGCATCGTTTCATAGCGAGTCCATCGAAACATGTCTTTGGCTCCAAAAACTTTCTTCGTGTACATATGGATATTTTTGGATTATGAAGAATTAGGAATTTCCTGAGGGATCGGGATGTATATGTCTTTTATCACGACCACGTCATTCAATCTTCTCAGATGATATAGCTTGCAGTTCCCTCCAGCCCCATGGAAAGTATGCCACACACATTAACAATGCTCCGATGGAACTGATCAACTCGATATCGGGATTTACCAGCAATAATAGTCCAACGATGATTAGGGCAGCCTGCCATCTACTGACTACACGTTCCTTCAAAAGGCCGATGGTTTGAATGATCCCTCCCAGGATCAGGGCAAATAGAAGATAAACAATCACTAGAAGTCCCCTTTTAGATACAATTGGTTCAAGAAAAGGAGTAAATGCAGCGAATTGTTCCTCCGGAAGAGTATCAAATGCCGACATTGTCAGACAAAGAGCACCTTTATCTACTGCGAGAATAAATGCCCCAAAAACACCCAAGATTGCACCCCAAAATCCATATTTCCGACCCTCTGATTGCAGCAGATTCATACAACCAATAAAAAACATAATTATAACTGGGACACTAAAAGTGACAATGAGGTGCCCTATATGGTACATCTTGTTGTGGTGGAATCTACCAACGAGTTGGTCCACTGTGTGTAGGGGTTCCATCGCTAACAAATTAGGATGGGTGACGAAACCGATAAAAAGCATCAAAGGATATAGAATGATCGAGAGTGCAAACGAAAGTTGTCTTATTCGGTCAATATCCATACTCTCATATTTCTAATTTTTGTTAAGAGATACATCAGCCTCCTAGGCATAAATCCTTGCAATTTACAGGTCTAAAGCTTTCAGGTACCATCTCGTAAAATTCATATTCAACTGTTCAAAGACTTCGGACCTTGGCCCTGGTTGGTAAAGTAACGAGTTTATGCCCTCCTGGTTACGTCTGATGATCAACTCGTCTTCTTTTGTTGTTACATCCCACATCTCTATCAACCTTTGCACCTGGTAGTCCTTACCTTCCACTGCATCGCCCCGGACCAACCAGACAACTTCAATTTCTGATAACTGAATACTCAGTGGGAGGAACCGGTAGATCACACAATAGTCCGGATAGTTGAGCATC
>JAHEKQ010000119.1 GCA_024638265.1 Flammeovirgaceae bacterium | reverse complement strand
ATCCAGAGAATCATCATAGCCCAATTTATTCTTCAGAATCACTGCGTAGTAACATACAAGGCTCGCCAAAATACCCAGTACCAATGCTCCACCCGGTTGCACAACTCCGGCTGCCGGGGTTATGGCAACAAGACCGGAAAGGATTCCACTGACAAAGCCCAAGGCCGTGGCTTTACCCTGGTGGATGCCTTCAATCACAATCCATGTAATGGCCCCGGCTGCTGCCGCCACTTGTGTTGCCGTAAGTGCCTGGGCGGTCGACAAGCCACTTGCCACGGAACTCCCCGCATTGAAACCAAACCATCCCACCCAGAGCAGTCCGGCTCCTATCATGGTCATCACGAGGTTACTCGGACGTACCTGGCTGGGATAATCCCTCCTGGCCCCGAGATATATAGCGGCTACCAGACCGCTTATTCCGGCAGATATGTGAACCACCGTTCCTCCGGCAAAGTCAATCGCACCGGCAGCACCGAGATTGAAAAGATATCCGTCCTCTGCCCATACCCAATGACATAGGGGGTTATAGACAATAATTCCCCATAATGCAATAAAAGCACAATACCCTCTGAAAGTGACACGCTCAGCAAAGGCTCCGGCAATCAGCGCAGGGGTGATAATGGCAAACTTGCCCTGGAACATACTGAATACGTACTCAGGAATTCCGGAATCCAGGATTTTGTCATCGATCCCGGAAAGCATAAAGTAATCACTGTTCCATCCGAACCATCCCCCAAGCACATTACTCCCGAAACTCATGGCGTATCCGCAGATTACCCAGAGAATTGTCATGATCCCCATCGCGACAAATGAATGCATCATGGTTCCCAATACGTTCTTTGATCGTACCAGTCCGCCATAGAACATGGCCAGACCGGGAATCATAAGTAGAACTAACGCTGTGGAGGTAAGCATCCAGGAAGTCACCCCGGTGTCTATGGGGACTTCAGACTGTGCAAAAAGCGATCCTGCACTTATAAGTAAAATCACTATAGAAAGCAGTTTTTTCTTGATCATAGGGTCATTTTATAGGCTGATATCAGATAATTAATGCAATTATAAAATAAATAGGATCAGAATTTACCCATATTGGATATTTTTTATAAAATGGCAATTTGATTATCAGATCGATATATCTCACTATATTTGGTAGACATGGATCAATAATTTACTTTCAGAAAATCAAAGAAACTCAGATGAAAAAACAACTCTTGATATTAGTAATGTTGGCAGGTCCTTTTCTTGTTTTTGGACAAGATGATGCCGCAATTCCCGGTAATACTTCCACAGAAAAAACGAAGTCGGGTGATATGATGATATTTCTCCAGGTAAGTGCTGGCCCTGCCTTGCCCACCGGCGACTTTGGAGATTCTGACGGAAACAGTATAGATGCAGGGGGTGCAACGACAGGGCTTTATCTTGGGTTTGATGGTGGAATTGTACTAAAGAGTGGCTTGGGATTCAAGCTCAATATCAGTGGAACAGCGCATTTTATTGAGTTCGATGGCATTGATCTTTCCAATAGTCTTTGGAGTTATGGAAACTTTATGGTAGGTCCCATGTATCACACAACTACCGGGAATATACTTTTTGAAGCGCATATCCTCGGTGGAAGAACAGTAACCACTTACGATCTTGATGCCATAGTAATAGACTCCGCTACCTCTTTCGGCCTGATGATCGGGGGAAACCTGAAACTACGCCTTGGCAATACATTTTACATTTCCGGGGGAATAGATGTAATCAGTGCCAACCCCTACTTCTCAGATTCTGATTTTGAGCAGTCTGTCACCGCTCTTAACCTGACAGGTGGATTGGGATTGATGTTTTAGGCGAGATTGGATACAGGAAGCAAGAAGCAAGAGGTAGGAGTCAAGATTCATGATTCATGATGCTTGTTTACTTAACACCTACCACCTACCACCTATCACTTACCGACTACTGACCACTGTCCACAGCCTACCGACCACCGTCTACGCACCCAATACTTTAAAAGCTTCAAACACCATGAAGGCCGGCCAGAGTAATGCTTTAAATATACCCAGGAAGCCCATCCAGAATCCCGTGGCTGTTGATATGTAGTATATCACGGCACCGATAAAGCCCAGACCATAGATTGCATTGTTGGAGGAACGTTTGTATATGACTTTCATTTCGTTGAGAGTTTGAATGAATAAATAAAGTTAGCGGGTACGAAACAGATATACTATCATGTGGTGAGGGATGGTCAAAGGTGGAGGGTGTGTGAGTTTCAGTTTTGAGTAAGGAGGGGGAGCAGTTTATGTTGATGCTGCACATTGAAAAGAAAAAGGAGCAGTCTGTTCTGAGTACTCAATACTCACACTCAAACTGCTCCTGTACGCCCGGAAGGATTATTTACATGATCCTTCACGTGCCACATCCTGCAAATACATTGACAAGCCTGAAGGCTTGTATGCCAGAAAGCCCTGATCCAGTTTAAGAATAAACTCTCAACTGTTTCAGGGCTTCCTGTCATTAAGCAATGTATTTGCTGGTCAATGCTATTTGATCGTACGCCCGGAAGGATTCGAACCCTCAACCCCCGGAGCCGAAATCCGGTATTCTATCCAGTTGAACTACGGGCGCATTTATGGTGCAAAAGTAAAAGTTAAAATGGAAAGAGGAATAGCATTTGGAACAATTCTATCAATGGTATCAATCGTGTCAGTTATAACATTCGAGAATTCATGACTCTTGCTTCTTGCCACCTTTATCCAGTATCCGGTATCATCTCCCTCCCTCTCTTTGCTACAAAAAAATCTAAAAATCTTTTTATTCGCACATACTTATACACCACGTTTCCGCCTATAAAGTTTGACAATTTAGGTTCTGTTTTTATTTTGGACATTTAATTACCAAACCTGAAATATGCGTTTACGAGTTAGTCTGGCTTTAGTAGCTTTTGCGGTGACTGGCATTAGTTCGTTCGCCCAGGACATCCGGATCACCAGCATGGAATTGAGGGATCAGAAATTTATTATCCAATATTTCATCGATGATTCCAATCCCAACAATGAATATAAAGTCAGTATCTACACCAATACCAATAATTATTCCGCCCCTATTACCAGGGTAGAAGGTGCTGTTGGAGAGGAAGTTAAGCCTGGCCTAAATACCGCTATCTGGAATATCTTGGATGAACTGGGAGAATACCAGGGACCGTTGTCCATTGAAATAAGAGCCTCAGTTTTCATCCCCTTTATCAGACTGAGAAATTTTAATGAGCCCCTCGCCTTCAAGCGGGGGAAGTCGGGGATTATTGAATGGAAACCCGGCAATACCAACCCGGTTCACATTGAATTATATCGTGAAGGAACACGGCTTCAGGGAGAACTCAATAACCCCAACAATGGTAGCTATACATTCAATTTCAACTCCGACTTAAAACCAGGTGCAGACTATAGAATCAAAATAACGGACTCAAGGTCGCCAGATACCTTTATTTATACCTCAGAGATCCGAATTAAAAGAAAGACCCCAGGAGTACTAAAGGGCATTCTGGGTGCCGGTATCGGTTTCGCTATTTACACATTTCTTGGAGGTGATACCGGAAATTCACTTCCCGACCCGCCTATATTACCCTTGCTAAATTAGACTATAAAAGTAACGTATCATCTTATGCATAAAAGGTCTACATTTATGAATTTAAGCAAATGGTTAATGATACTCGCTCTACTGGGATCAACATCTCAAATATGGGCACAGAATATATCGACCCGGTCTGCTGAATTCCAAATTGACCTGAAAAACAATAGGAATGGCGATGTTCCCATCATAACCTGGGAGGACCCCATACCTGAAATCAATTTCTCACAAGACGGAAGGTTTACAATGAAGCTAAAGGTCGTGGGAAACAGTCCTATCACCGCTGTAAGCATCGATATCATTGACACGGAAACCGGAGAAAGCAAGGGGATGCAAAAGCTTATTCCTGAAGCCGGATCAGAGTATAACTATTCGTTGTCAAAAGGAATGTATTTGCTGGAAGGGAGTCTGAAAGTACAAGTTACTGCTGAAAATGGGGCAGGGATAAAAACCACGAGTTCAAAAAAGGTCTATGTTGGAGAAGAAGCGATTGCCAATGTTTCCAGGCTGGACCGGACAGATTATGCACTATTGTTTGCCACAGATGAATACGAGTACTGGAATGACCTGGTCAACCCGATTTTTGATTCACGAACCATTGCAGAAATCTTGAGAAAAGACTACAGATTCGAGGTAGAGATCGTTGAAAATGCTTCACAAACAGAGGTTCTCAGCAAAATCAGGGAATACGCTCAAAGATCCTACAAACCCATGGACCAGCTTTTCATCTTTTTTGCAGGCCATGGCTCTTTTGACCAAACATTTGGTGAGGGATTTGTAGTGACCCGGGAATCACTTTTGAACGATGAGGGTAAGACTTCATACTTGTCTCATAACAGGCTCAGATCAATCATCAATAATATTCCATCAGAGCACATTTTCCTTGGAATGGATGTGTGTTTTGGTGGCACTTTTGACGAGGCCTTGGCAAGTGCAAGAGGTGCAGACAATGAAATCTATAGAGAACAGGCACAATCAGAATTCATTACGAGGAAGTTACTAAGTAAAACGCGCGCTTATCTTACCTCGGGTGGAAAAACCTATGTATCAGATGGAATACCAGGTGAACACTCGCCTTTTGCTAAAAAATTTATCGAAGCATTAAACTCCAAGGGAGGTAATGATGGCATACTGACCTTGCCAGAACTCTTTACCTATGTCGAGAAACTTAAGATACAGCCCAGAATGGGTGCTTTTGGCGATAATGCTCCAAATAGTGACTTTCTGTTTATTGTGAAGTAGTTGATTAAAGACGCTGTTACGAGGATATATGCTCATGAGTAGAAAAGATAGGAAAGTATTAAATGGAATTTTGCAATTCCTACTTTTACTGGCTGGTTTCTCAGCTTTTGCCCAAACCTCCTTTACGGCTCTCAATGGACAACCTGGAACTAATGCTTACGAGATCCACCAGGATGATAACGGAAATCTTTATGTGGGTGATCATACGTCAAGGCTCTTATATAAGTCTGCTGATACAGGGCTCAACTGGTCATTGTTACCCGCAGCCCGGGATGTCTATAATGTAATCGTAAGCGGAAACTCTTTATACTATTTCAATTACAGTCAGCTGTTTAAATCCACCGACCTTGGTGAGACATTCACCTTAATAAGCGATCAAGTTGAGACTTTTGAAAATCCACGAAAAATCTTCATTTCGCCAATCAATAGCGAGTATATGATTGCCGAAACATATTGTGGGATTTTTGCTTCCATTGATGAAGGTGCTACTTGGAAGAAAATCTCTGGTAATGGGGGATGTTTTTCAAGTAGCTGGAGAGTAGAAATAGATACCAATGGAGATCTGTACTTTGTCGATAGTGAGATAGGTATAATCAGACATCGACATCCGACAGATGGAGTTTGGGATAACAGCAAACTTGAGCTCATTCATTCCAATATTGCCGGACCTGATGAAAATGGACTTTCCGTAGCTTGCTCCCCTTCCGGCAATAAGTTTATTACTTATTTTGATGGCAGCACCGTGGTTCTGGCTAAATCAGCATCAGGTAATTCGGGATCCTTTTCCGTTGTAAATCCACCCAGTAGCTCAATCGGGACCATTCGCTGGTTCAAAAGCTTTGATGATAACCTATGGTTGTACTATGATGAAAATGGTACCCAGAAAGTAGATGTATTGGCCGATGAGACAGCTATGACATGGTCCGCAGGTACTTTTCCTGGAACGGGCTATTCCAGCCTGGTCATTGGAGATATGCATTGGGTTTCTTCTCAGACGGTTTTTGCTGTTCAACCCAACGGGGGAGGTATTCTAAAATCTACCGATGGAGGATCCACCTGGAATCACAGCATGGGAAGCGGTTCCAATATCATGCTGGGAGGAGGCTCGGACAATATCGAGATTTTACCCAATGGAAATATCGTACTTCTGGCTACGGGAGCTCGCGGGGTTTGGGTATCACAGGACCAGGGAATTAGTTTCAGTTGGCACAAATTCCATGGTCCCGGTGAGTGGGAGACTTATTCGGCTGCGGCGGGTAATGGTATGATAAAAACACCGGATAATGCTTTGCTATTTCCTGCCTCCCCGGGCCTACTGAGAACTACAGACGGAATAAATTTTACACTGGCATCGAGTAATTATTATGCCATCCTGGTAAAGGAGGGCTCCAACATCTATGGCTTCCAAAATCCTACCCAGGAGGTGGGTATCTCCACGGATAATGGAAGTACGTGGTCAACCGAGCCCGTCAATGGATTGCCGGCAAGTTACTACATGCGGAATGTAGCGGTCGTGAATGGCAATTTCTTTCTCAACATTACAAATGACGCTAACGGACAAGACGAAGTATGGAAAATTGATACTTCATTTGCAACGTGGCAGGCCTCCAAGCTCATACTGCCCATCGGAAATGGAATTCATTCTACATTCTCACTGAATGACACGATTTATATAGCCAATAACGAGTCATTTGCCTATTCAGCTAACCAGGGAGTGGATTGGGAAACTGTTAATTTTGGGGGTGCAAGTGCTTTTCCCATTTACCAGGAAACCGGGGGAATCGGAATTTCAAGGGCTGGTGGCCTTGCAGTTACCCAAGACCAGGGAGACAACTGGAGAACGTTTGCATTTCCTGATAAAACCGGAATCGGATATATCTCTGATATTTCGCCGGATAATGGGGGCAATTTTATTGCAGCTACTTATAATAGCGGCACACTGAAGTATACCGGTGATCTAATACTAGCCGCATCAGAAATCCCGGCTCCCATTACCAGTTCATGGGAGCCCCTCAATGGACCCTATGGAGGTTCCATGAGGAATATTGTTAAGACTAGTGGTGGCACCAAATACGTCTCCAATGAATCATCGGTCTATCGTCTTGACGAATCAAACCAACGATGGATTCCTCAACAAATCCCCGCGGCAATTGAGGGTAATGTGCGTCAACTCTATGTAGATAATGTAGAAGCGGTTTATGCAGTAAGTCCGTATGGGCAAATTGCTAGATCCATTGATGGAACGAATTGGGAAACCGTTCTAGATCAAAGCGGTAACCCGGGTCTTAATAATGGATTGAATGGAATGATTTTTACGAACAATGGAAACATCCTTTTGACAACGGACGATGGAAGTGAAGGTCTCTTCCTTTCCCAAGACAACTGGTCTTCCTTCAGTAAGCCTCTCGGTTCCGGGCAAAAAGGAGTGCTAAATAATCTGAATATATCGGAATCAGGTAAAGTGTGGGTTTCTCAATATTTCAATAATGAATCAAAGGTTTATATATCGACTGATAACGGGGTAAATTGGAGCGAATTAACCTCCCTCTCATTTTCCACAGGAGAATTCGTCACTTCCATTAACAATATGGAACCGGACGTAGTAGTAGTGGCAACCAACCAGAAACTGTACCGGTCCGTGAATGATGGCATTTCATGGAGCAATATAAGTGGTTCAGTGAGCCTGACAGGAGATCCTTATTTTCCCGTTCCGGTCTACTATTCACCCACTGGTGATTATTACTACAGCAATTATGGCTTCCTCTACAAAAGTTCTGACCAGGGAAGTACCTGGACCTCTACATTGGATTTCTACAGTGAAACACCGGATTATTCAATAAACAGCCTTCTCTTTGATGGAACAGTCGTGTACCTGGTTTCGGGTGGAAGAGGGGTCTATTACAGTACCGATAATCTGAATTCCATGGCTCCCTTTAGCAAGGAGGGTTTATCCGCCGTTTATGCTTCCGGAGGTGCTGTGCTTTTTGGATACAAGAGACTGGTTACCGCTGGAAACCCCACCGAACAAGCTTTCCTGT
>JAHEKQ010000118.1 GCA_024638265.1 Flammeovirgaceae bacterium | reverse complement strand
AATGTGGCGCTATGTCCGACGATAGCCGCCGGCGAATCGATTATGAAATACAACGGTTGGCAAAAGGGAAAGGACCCCGACCCAACGAGGATAGTCAATAAGAAAATGAGCATGAAGGCAGCAATCCAAGCGGGAGTTCATATAATAGCGGGGGGTGATGTAGGAGTATTTGAGCACGGTGAAAACGTACTGGAGTTAGAGTTGATGGTGGAATATGGGATGCCAATCAATGATGTACTCAGATCCGTTACCTCCGGGAATGCTGAGGTTTTTCAACTTAAAAACCTCGGACAGGTCAGGGAGGGATATCTCGCAGACCTTGTGGCGGTCGAGGGCGACCCTTCCACGGATATTTCCGTATTGAGGGAGGTTACCCTGGTGATTAAGGACGGGAAGCCCGTATTTCGGAAGCTCAAGTGACTGTCACGTTAAAGTTTCCCTGAATATGTCTGCCATCCATGGACTTTCACTTGAAACTGCGAGCCACAATCGATATCTTGATAATATCTTATCTTTTGAACTATGGCTCAATACAATCTTAACGTAAACGGAACAAATCATCAGGTTGAGGTATCTCACGAAGACACTCCGCTTTTGTGGGTTCTCAGGGATCATCTTAAACTGGCAGGCACCAAGTTTGGCTGCGGGATAGCCCAGTGTGGCTCCTGCACTGTACACGTCGATGGCATTGCCACGCGCGCATGCTCACTTCCAGTATCAGCTGCAGAGGGCAAATCAATCATCACCATCGAAGGTCTCTCTGAAAAAGGGGACCATCCCCTGCAGAAGGCCTGGATAGAACACGATGTGCCTCAGTGTGGGTATTGCCAGGCGGGACAAATCATGAATGCTGCGGCCCTGTTGGAGCAGAATCCCAATCCATCGGATGACGAGATTGATTCCGCAATGAACGGCAACCTCTGCCGGTGTGGCACTTACCTACGTGTGAAAGCAGCGATCAAAACGGCGGCGAGCCAGATGAGTTAATTAAAAGAATGCAACCATGACATTAATCAATACAACATTTAAGCGCAGATCATTTCTAAAAGTTTCAGCGGCCTCGACTGGCGGACTTGTGATTGGCTTCAATTGGCTCACCTCCTGTACACCTGCCGACCAACCGGTCAGTGAAGTGCCGGATGAATGGTTTGATATCAACGCGTTTCTGAAAATAGGAGATAATGGCATCGTGACCATTTACTCCCCCAACCCGGAGATTGGCCAGAATGTCAAGACCGCCATGCCCATGATCGTGGCTGAAGAGCTCGATGTGGATTGGGAAATGGTCAGTGTGGAACAGGCACCGCTCGATTCCGAGAACTATTCCCGCCAGGTGGCCGGTGGCAGCCAGTCTATCCGCAGGGGATGGAATGGATTGAGAATGGCCGGAGCCACTGCGAGACGTATGCTCTTGGAAGCTGCAGCGAAAGAGTGGAATGTTCCAATCGAAGAGTTGACTACCGATATGGGCATGATCTACCATAAGTCCAGCGAAAGGTCAATTTCCTACGGAGAGGTAGCCTCACTGGCAGCTGGTATTACACCACCTGAGCAGGTAGACCTGAAAGATCCTGGACAGTTTAAGATCATAGGAACACCGAGGAAAAATGTGGATGGCCCGAAGATCGTTATGGGAGAGCCATTGTTCGGCCTGGATGTGGACCGCGAAGGAATGCTTTACGCGGGGATTATCCATGCCCCGGCTTTTGGGATGAAAATGAAAAGCTTTAATGCGGAGAGCGCAAAGGCGATGCCCGGCATCCGGGATGTATTTGTTATTAATACCGCTCCACCCGATCGTGACCCCTACGAGCAAATTGCCGTGGTGGGGAACAGCACATGGGAAGTATTCAAAGCAAAAAGCTCGGTCGAAGTGGAATGGGAGAAGGCCGGTGACCTCGAAAACACCGGGGGACATTTTGATTCCATGGATGATTTGTTGGGATCAAGGGCCCAGGAACCTTCCAGGAATGATGGAAATGCTGAAAAGGCATTTGAAAACGCTGCCAAGGTTATCGAGAGAACGTATACGGCCCCATTTCTTGCACACAATACCATGGAGCCAATGAATTTCTTTGCTGATGTTAGGCAAAACGAAGTGGAGCTGCTCGGGCCCATTCAGACTCCCCAGCGCTTGCGTTCCCAGGTGGCAACACTGCTGGGAAGAGATGAGTCAACCGTAAGTGTGATGATGACACGGCAGGGAGGAGGTTTCGGAAGGAGATTATATGGCAACTTCGGAGTTGAGGCGGCGGCTATTTCTGATATAATAAAGGCCCCCGTAAAACTCGTTTATACCCGGGAAGATGACATGACCCAAGGAACTTATCGCCCAGCGTACCGGGTGGTGTACCGCGCGGCCCTGGATGCCTCCAATAACCTTATCGGGTTCCATATTAAGGGTACGGGAATTCATGGTAGCCCCGTTTTTGAAAATCGTTTCCCTGCAGGCACCGTGGAAAACTACTTGGTGGAGAATTTCCGCCTCGATTCGAATATTACCACCGGTGCATGGAGAGCGCCAAGATCCAACTTTATCGCAGGGGCTGAGCAATCATTCCTCGATGAGGTAGCGGAAGCGGCAGGCAAAGACCCTATTGATTTCAGGTTGGAACTGTTTGAAAGGGCGATGTCCAATCCCATAGGTGAAAACAACGATTATGACGC
Organism: Flammeovirgaceae bacterium; assembly: GCA_024638265.1. GTDB lineage: Bacteria > Bacteroidota > Bacteroidia > Cytophagales > Cyclobacteriaceae > JAHEKQ01. Next base: position 5,234 of record JAHEKQ010000118.1, on the reverse strand, counting down.
TTCCCGGTATGCAGGGGTCCTGAAGTTGGTAAAAGAGAAGTCCGACTGGGGCACTGAAACACCCGGCGTATTCCGCGGCGTCTCGGCTTATTATTGTCATAATAGCTATGTAGCCCAGGTGCTGGACCTGGTTCGGGAGGGGGACGACCTAAGGATTAAAAAGGTGACTTGTGCCGTTGATTGCGGAATTGTGGTTAACCCCGAAGGGGCCCTTAACCAGATTGAAGGCGGGCTTACTGACGGAATTGGCCACGCCATGTACGGCGCACTGACCTTTAATGAGGGTAAACCTGAGCAGGATAATTTCCATACCTATCGACTGATCAGGCATGGGGAGGCCCCTGTCGAAATTGACACTCATTTTGTACAGAACGGAATTGATCCCACAGGACTTGGAGAACCAGGTTTGCCACCTATTTCAGGCGCGTTGGCCAATGCGATTTACCAGGCAACCGGCAACCGGCTCTATTCTCAGCCATTTGCCAATAACAATGAAGGAGTAAAAGTAAACCTGATCTGATAAAAACAATTATAACTGATCTTCACGGATCCACTTAGGGGTAGGCTCGGCCTTGTAGGTTTCCATTTTGTTCAACAGCTCTGTTAAATGGGAATCTATCAGCCAAAGTCTTTTATTCACATCCTTCATGAAACCCCGGGCAATGACCTCATCCAGGAACCCAACCAGGGGACTGAAATAATTTCGGATGTTCAGGAATCCGATAGGTTTGCTGTGAAGTCCAAGTTGGGCCCAGGTAAGCATTTCAAAGACTTCGTCCAAAGTACCAAGTCCACCGGGCATAACCAGGACTGAATCACACAAATCATTCATTTTTGCCTTACGCTCGTGCATCGAGGTAACGCTTATGAATTCCGAAAGGCCCGGGTGTTTTATTTCCTTACTCCTTAAAAAATCAGGAAGTACGCCAATAATATGGCCACCTGAATTCAGTGCGGCGTCTGCCATTGCCCCCATGAGGCCGATCTTTGCCCCACCGTATACAATGCTAATCCCTTTTTCCGCCAAATGTGAACCTACTTCCGAGGCCACCTCAAGATAATATGGATCGTTTCCGGAATTGGACCCGCAGAATACCGCTACACTTTTCATTCAGTCATTCCCGTTAATATCCTCATCCTCAATGAATTCACTGGCCAGATCCTTTATCATCAGAAGCTCGCCTTTTTCATTGAGGTAAACGACTATCCTGTTGGCTCCTTTACGCAGACGGATCCGGTAAACATATTTTGAGGATTTGAGAGAAGTGATCTTTTCCCCACTACCCAGTATATAACCCTTGTAGTTATTAGCGGCATATTCCCGTACCGGGGAGGGTAGTTTTTCCAGTCGTTTGAAGAGATAATAGGAACTTGCGGAGATGCCACTTCCATCCGGCCGGTAACGTGCTCGGCTCCTGATTCCGTCCTGGTCAAAGATGACCACATACTTGACGAAAGTATTACCGTTGGATTGAGTGGTATGTTTCTCCCATCTCACTACGCTTACCCCGGGAAATGTTTCATCAAAACCGATAATAACACCGGCAGGAACCTTGCTTTTCTCAAGTTTCTCCACGGCGAAATTACCTTGCCCCATTAAAACAGGTAAGGTTGAAAATGTAAGCAACAGGGAGATAAGGGCTTTCATGATTTCTGAAGAGTATAGATGATATAGACTGATTCTGCGAGTGACTGGTTTTCAGGTTCGATAGCTGAGAACGAAGCATCTTCTAACTCCCTGAAGGCCGCTTGTTCGTAAATAGGTGGACTTGGAATCCCGGAATTTGAGCCATACTGGATTTCCTTTATCCCACTGACCGAATATCCTGATTCACCGGAGATCAGGTCAGCCTTGCTGCGGGCATCCTTCACAGCCATTTTGATCAACTCTGTTCGCTTCTTTTCCCTGAGCTCCCGGGAAATTTCAAAACTCAGTGATATCTGCGGGTCTGATTCACTGTTTGCTGCACAATTCAGAACTTTGATAAGCATATCTTTATCCTCGGCAAAGCGGACCGTTAGATTTTGATAACCCCTGTACCCGGTTTGACTCCGCTGGCCGGATTCATATTCATAAATGGGGTTGATATTAAACATGGAGGTCTTTATTTCCTCCTCTTCAAACCCGATTTTCCCCAGTTCTTTAACCAGGTTTGCGATTCTATCCGAAAGATCCTGTACGACAACACTGTATTCCGAATTCTCGGAATTGACCGCGAGGTCAACTACGGTCATATCAGGCCTGACCTTGATTTCAGCCAGTCCATTGATTTTCAGGACAGGAGCGTCCTGGGCGGAAAGGACACCCATCCCACAGTTTAATAGAATAATTGTTATTAATGTTCTCATGATTCAGTCTGTATCAAACTTATTGCCAAACCTCCACCGGGGGCCAGGTTAAATTGTTTTTCATCGCCCTTTTTCAGGCTAATTTCGGAAATTTCTATGGCTGTGGGATTGTCGTTCCAATGTGTATCCTCGGCATCTGAGTAAATAGTCGCCCGGTATGATTTACCTTCTTCCAGGAAATCGAAATTGATGGTAATTTCTCTGGCTTCTTCATTGGTAATACTGCCTACAAACCAATTTCCGGTGCCCCGCTCCTCCCGTGCAATGGTCACGAAATCTCCTACCTCGCCGTCGAGGACCCTGGATTGTTCCCAATCCACGCCAACATCCTTGATAAACTGGAAAGCAGGTTGACCTTTATAATTCTGAGGTAGATCACAAGCCATCTGAATAGGACTGTAGATGACCACGTAAAGGGCTAACTGTTGCGCCAGCGTAGTATTGATTTGGTTCGGATAATCATCCTCGGGCTGAGTGGAGAGCTTAATGTCAAATACTCCCGGGGTGAAATCAATGGGTCCCGCCAACATCCGTGTAAAGGCCACTATGGGTAAATGGTCTGCCGGGTTTCCGCCATCCAATGCCCATGCGTTGAACTCCTGTCCCCTGAGGCCCTCTCTCGAAATAATATTCGGGTAGGTCCTTCTCAACCCGGTGTCTTTGATGGGTTCATGGGCGTTTATGGCTACTTGTTTTTCAATTCCCTTTTCCACCACACGGCGGTAATGGTTGACCATCCATTGGCCATGATGGTATTCCCCCTTTGGAATAATTTTTCCCACATACCCGGTTTTTACGGTATGAATTCCCAATTCGTTCATGAGGGAGTAGGCAGAATCCAATTTCTGATCATAGGTCCTGGGGGCCGCGGAAGTTTCATGGTGCATGATGATTTCCACTCCCTTGTCTTTGCCATATTGAACTACTTCTTTCAGATTATAATCACGATAGGGCGTCACGAAATCAAATACCCCTTCACGGTCTTCAAAGCCAATCCACCGTTCCCAGCCGGTATTCCATCCTTCCACGAGTACACCGCCAATGCCATTTTCCGCGGCAAAATCGATATAGCGTTTGGTGTTTTCGGTAGTGGCCCCGTGTTTTCCGCTTGCCAGGTCCCAGCTCGATACTCCGACGTGCATCTCCCACCAGATTCCCACATACTTCATGGGTGTAAACCAGCTAATGTCTACCACTTTTTGTGGCTCATTGAGGTTGACAATTAGGTTAGATTCAATGAGTCCTCCTGCTTCTTCACTAACCTGCAAGGTGCGCCAGGGCGTATTGAAAGGCATAGCTCTTTTCACTTTATATCCCAGCCTGTCCGAACCGACCAGCTCGGAAGTCATTGACAATTTCCTTTTGTTGACCTTGAAAGTCATTCCCGCGTAATCCGTGAGGTTGGCTTCGTGAAAACTCAGGTATAAGCCATCTGAGGTTTTCATGGTTACAGGAGTGTTCACCGCATTTTCCGGGATATAAGTCTGGCCCAGGTTGGGGTGGTTTCTTTTGGAGGTTGCATCGATTTCCGTAAAGCTGGTTTCGGAATAGAGATGTTCGTAAATGTCCCAGTCTCCGGGGATCCACCAGGTAGTATGGTCTCCGGTCAGGTTAAATTCCGTGTTTTCATCCAGTATGGTAAGCGAATCGACCCCTTCCCACTTGGGAAATTCATATCGAAAGCCAATGCCATCGTCATAGACTTTGAATCGGACATCCAGTTGACGTCCCTTTTTATCCTCAAGGTTTATCAGTAGCTCATTGTAGGTATTATCCACCCAGTGCTGTTCACCCCAGGGCATTTCCCAGGATTCGGTAAAGTTGTCCTTGTGAAAGTCTACAACCTTGAGTCCCTTACCGAAAGAGGGGACATCCTTGAAATCAAAGGAAAATGAAGAGGGCTTGATCACCTCTTCCCCTTTGTGCAGGACCTTGTAGACTACCTTTCCGGATTCAATGGAAAAACTGAGCCTGAGGTTTCCCGAAGGGGAGTTGGTCATGATTTCGGAAGATTCCTCCTGTTGACAAGAGCTGAGAAATGCCAGCACCAGACTCAGGAATAATATTTTTCTCGCAATCATCATGATTACAAGTTAGCTATATTCTTATTTCTTTTGATACTGGTCATTTAGCCCGACCCCTTTTTCGATCATGGGAATGATCTTTTCCAATCTTCTCTGTTTGGTTTCCTCTTGTTTGGCGGTGGCGATATAGTCGGCGAAGTCCCGTTGCTTCGAAAGCGTGAATGCCTTGAAGGAATCGTTGAGATCCTGATTATTATCGAGAATGTCTTTTAGCTCTTCGGGAAGGATGAGTTCTTTCTTCCGCTGGACCTTGATCTCCTTCCCTTCTTTCTGATTTTGTATGGCCTCCAGGATATAGGCGCGGATCAGGTCGGCATCTGCTTCAATTTCAGCCAGTGAAGAATAGCGGAGCTGTCTGAGCCCCCGGGTAGTTCCCTCCTGGGCATTGACCAGTTTCTTGTGCGGGTCCGAGAGGAATACCCCCTGGTAAAACCAGATGGAGATGAACTCCTTGAACCCCCCCAGGCCGACGACATTTTTCTTTCCCAGGGTATAACATGGACCACCCCACTTAAAGGTCTCTTCCAGTTCTGTTTCGTAGATAAGATTGCGGAGAAAGGTTAGTCCTGCCTTCCATCGCCCCGATTTGTCGAGGTACTCCTCAACAGATTTTGCAAAGATCATAAGGCCTAATAATTGTATAATTAATTATGTAATTAATTACATAATTATCTCATGGATAATTACATAATTATTCTGTATTGTCAATATACATTGAGTTATACGGATTTCTCATAGGCTTCCTTTATCCAACTCTTAAGTTCCTCATCGACTTCCTTTACGTCTGTGATTTGCACTCTG
>JAHEKQ010000117.1:2423-7939 GCA_024638265.1 Flammeovirgaceae bacterium | reverse complement strand
CACTTTACCACTCTACCACTCCCTGCTACCTTACCCAAAACCTCTTCCAAATTAACTTCTTCCTTCCCTCCCCATTGACATTCCCCGATATTTCCCCTAACCTTAAACCAATGAAACTGAGTTTAGATGTATCGGTACCATCAAGGCAGGAATGGATTGATGCCGTGATGGGGGATTTCGATTCATTTCTCCAGGACCACGCAGATTGTGAAAGGAAAGCGTCTGCAATGGCGATGAGCTTTGTGGCCAAGTATCCGGACCGGACCGAGATCATTCCTGAACTGATTGAAACGGGAATTGAAGAACTGGAACACTTCCAGTCCGTATATAAGATTATGCAATCCCGAGGAGTGCCCCTTCCTGAGAGAATGGGAGAGGATAAATATGTCAAACAGCTGATCGATCTATGCCGGTCTGACCGTGAGGGACGCTTTATGGATCGGTTACTTCTCGCGAGCATAATTGAATGCAGGGGTGCAGAGAGGTTTCGGCTGGTATACGAAAACCTGGAGCCGGGAGAATTAAAGGAATTCTATCATCAACTTTGGGCATCTGAAGCAAAGCACGGAAATATATTTGTTGAGATGGCTTTAAACTATTTTGATGAAGATTTTGTCTATAAAAGACTGGATGAATTGAATAAGCTTGAGGGCGAGATCATCTCAAAGATGCCCGTAACCTCTGCATTGCATTAAATGGAGTATTTCAACTACGATAATAAACTCAATCCCAAAAAAGGCTGCTTGTTGCTTTCTGAGCCCTTTCTCCCCGATCCGAATTTCGAAAGAACGGTGGTATTACTTTGTGAACACAACGAAGAGGGATCGTTCGGATTTATTATGAATAAGCCTTCGTTGGTGACCGTAGAGGATATAATGGAAGATATGGACGGGTTTGGGGCCCGCGTATTCATTGGTGGTCCCGTCCAGCAAAATACCTTTCATTTTATCCATAAGAATCCTGAGGTCGAAGGTGCCGTCAAAATACTCGATGGAATATATTGGGGAGGGAATTTTGAACAGGTAAAGGAATTAATTCAGCTGGGGAAAGTCAAAAGAGGTGACTATAAATTCTTTGTGGGTTATTCGGGATGGGGCACGGAGCAATTATCTGAAGAAATAGAAACAGGAAGCTGGATTGTGAGCTATAAGACCAATAGCCATCTGCTTTTCGATGATGGAGAACATAAAGAACTCTGGAAAAGCGCTGTGAAGAGTTTGGGAGGAAGGTTTAATATCTATTCTAACTACCCGGTAGATCCAAGGTTGAATTAGGTTGGAGGTTGGAGGTTGGAGGTTGAGGGTTGAGGGTAGATGGGTTGAGGAGTGAGGGGTGAATGGATTGATCCACCTGCACCAAGGCGTCGGTGGATACATGGGATGAGGGTTGAGGGTGAATGCCTGAATGAGTAGATGGGTGAATGAGTAAAAGGGTTGGGTAGTGTGTAACAGGTGGTAAATCACGAGCCAATTAGCTAACTTGCATTTTATTTTAGCGGGGAAGATATAATGAAGGACGAGAAAGATGTGAAAGTGACTGAGACAGAGAATCTCGGTAAGCCGCCCGAAAGTTCAGAAGATTCTGATAACCCGGGTTCTGAAAAAGAGAAAAACACCACTGAAATACCGGTGGAGGAGACAACCCCTGTCTCTGATACTACAAGTGAGATCGCTACCGATCAAAATTCAGAAGTTTTAGGTTCCAGCGATATTCCTGATGAAAAGGAGTCAGAAATTCCTTCGGATGATGTAAAAGGAACTGAATCTCGTAAAGAACCTATATCAGAAACATCGGAAGAAGTAGCCGAGGAAAAGGATGAGGCATCCGTTGAATCCGATACGACGGGTGGTCCTTTAAACAGTCAAAGCACCATAAATACAGATACTGAAGCAGAACCCTTAAAAGACCAGGAAAGTGAAAAGCCATCGGCCCCGGATTCCGAAGTGGAAGAGGAATCCAGTGAAAGTGCTAAGGTAAAATCAGAAGTATCTACCAAAGAACCTGAAAAAGCTGAATCGGAAGACGTTGAATCCAAGGAAGCTCCTGAAGATCACCCTGAAGAAGGTGATGAGCATACGGAGCATGAAGAAGAGATCGATTACAGTACCATGGACAAAGAGCAGTTGGTTGCTGCCATTATTGAACTCAGTAAATCAGATGATATTCTTCGATCCTATCGGCACCTGAACGAAATGCTCCCCCATTTCGAAGAGATACGCAAAAAAGAAAGGGAAGAGGCCCTGGACAAGTTCCTCAAGGAAGGTGGCGAAGAAGCCGATTTTGATATGGGCCATGATGAGCTGACAGATCGGTTTGAAGCAAATGAGAGGCTTATCAGGGATAAGAGAAATAAGTTTATAAGGGAACGGGAGAGTCAGAAAGAATCCAACTACGAAAAGAAACTGGATGTCCTGGAGCGAATGAGGGAGTTTGTGGATAGTGAGGAGACGAACATTTCATTCGATAAGTTTAAAGAACTGCAGGAGGAATGGAGAGCTATAGGACCTGTACCTCAAATACATAATAGAACTCTATGGGCAAATTATCATGCCCTGATGGATCGATTCTATGATAATCGTTCGATCTACTTCGAACTAAAAGAACTGGATCGAAAGAAGAATTTGACCCAGAAACTCGAATTATGTGAACGCGCTGAGAAACTTGCAGATGTGGAGGTTCTCAAGGATGCTATTAAGGATCTTAATGAGCTTCATGAGGAATTTAAACATATAGGTCCGGTCCCTAAGGAGGAACAAGAACCTCTTTGGCAACGATTTAAGGCAGCATCTGATGCAGTATACGCCCGGAGAAAGGCATTCGTCGCTACCTTAAAAGTCGAATTGGAGGCAAATCTTGAAAAGAAGCTGGAGTTTTGTGAAAAAGCAACAGAATTTTTAAGCTTCGATTCCGACCGGATCAAGGAATGGAATCAAAAAACCAAGGAAATCCTTGAACTGCAGAAAAAGTGGGAAAACATTGGTGGAATACCGCGAGCCAAAGCGAAAGAAACCAATAAAAAATTCTGGGGTGCTTTCAAGGGCTTCTTCAACAACAAAAACCAATTTTTCAGAAAGCTCGACGCAGAACGGGAAGGAAATCTTGAAAAGAAGAGGAAGCTCGTAGAAAAAGCCAATGAGATCAAGGAAAGTGAAGACTGGCTCACCACTATGGAGGAATTCAAAAAGCTTCAACGAGAGTGGAAAGAAATCGGTCCGGTACCTCAAAAGATGCGAGAGAAGATTTTTGCCGAATTCAAGAAAGCCGGAGATCATTTCTTTGACAGAAAGAGAGCCAATAGTGATAGCCAGGAGGCTGATTTCCACGAAAACCTTAAGAAGAAAGAAGCGATTTGTGAAAATATTGAGAAGGAAACCGGATCAAAGGAGTCTTCCATAGAACAACTCAAGGAATTTGAAAGAGAGTTCAATGAATTGGGCTTTGTACCCAGGAAGTCCATAAAAGCTATTAAAAACAGGTTCAAGGAATCGGTGGATAAATACATTGAGGGTATACCGGGTCTGAATGAACAGCAAAAAGAGGAACTTATCCTCAAGGATGAGATTCGACAGATGCAGGAAGGCCCTAATGCGGAACGTACCATGAACCGCAAACAGCAGGAAATCAGGAGAAAGATATCCGGCCTTGAAAATGACATTGCCCTCTGGAAAAATAACTTGGAGTTCTTTGCTGCCTCCAAAACGGCCGACAAGCTTCGGGAAGAGTTTGAAGCTAAGATCGATAAAGCCTCAGATGACCTGAATCAGTTGAAAAAGCAACTAAGGTTATTGCGAAAAGCCCAATAAAGGCTAAGGGCAGAAGTCAAAAAAGCAAAAGTCAAAAGTCAAATTTACCACACCAACTACCCAATACCCATGTTCAATTTTCCATATACTATCAATCCAGATTATAGTAAATCAGCCGTCTACTTCAGCATGGAGTTCGGCATTGACCAGGCATTGAAAATTTACTCAGGTGGGCTTGGTTTCCTTGCCGGTTCACACATGAGAAGTGCCTATGAGTTAAAGCAAAATATGATCGGTGTTGGCATTCTGTGGAAGAACGGATACTACGATCAGGTGAGGAAAGAGGACAAGACCATGAATGTCTTGTTCCAGGAGAAAAATTACTGGTTCCTGGAAGACACTGGAATAAAATTTGAGCTGAATATCAATCGTCATCCCGTAACTGTAAAGGCCCTTTACCTAGCTCCGGAAACGTTCGGGACCGCACCGCTTTTCCTGCTGACGACCGACCTTCCGGAAAATGATTACCTGGCCAAGACCATTACACACAGGCTGTACGATAGTAATGTCTCTACGAGAATTGCTCAATATACCCTTCTTGGCGCCGGGGGTTTCAAACTACTGCAAGAACTTGGGATAGAACCGGATGTTCACCACCTAAACGAAGCTCATGGATTGCCCTTAGCATTTCGACTTTATGAAAAATATGGATCAATGGAAGCAGTGAAGAACCACCTGGTTTTCACCACCCACACTCCTGAAAAAGCGGGAAATGAAGAACACAATATTGATTACCTCCAGCAGATGGGATTTTTTGGAAAGGTGGATACATCAACAATTCGCAGTCTCCTTAAAATTGAAGGCCCATCCATGGGATTGACAGAGGCGGCTTTGAAACTATCAAAAATCTCTAATGCAGTCTCTCAAAAACACGGGGAAGTCTCACGGGATATGTGGAAGCACGTCGAAGATGGATGTGAAATTATCTCAATTACCAATTCACAGAACAAGAAATACTGGGCAGACCAGAAACTTTATGATGCCCTGGATCAGGGAACCGAAGCTGTGGTTGAAAGGAAGAAAATCTTAAAAGAGCGATTTATTAAAGAAGTAGCTAACCAATCCGGTAAAATTTTTGATCCCGAAATTCTCACCATAGTGTGGGCCAGAAGGTTTGCCGAATACAAGCGTCCCGATCTCATTGTCCGGTTCTTTGAACGATTTACAGAACTTATTGAAAGGACTGACATGCCTATACAGTTGGTCTGGGCAGGTAAACCCTACCCTTCCGACTACGGCGCAATAGGAACCTTTGACAACCTGGTAAATATGTGCAAGGGATTTAAAAACGCAGCGATCCTGGTGGGCTATGAGTTGCAGTTATCCAAATACTGTAAACAAGGAGCTGACCTCTGGCTCAACAACCCGCGGGTTCCCCGAGAAGCATCCGGAACCAGTGGAATGACAGCCGCGATGAATGGTGCAATTAATCTCAGTACCTTGGATGGGTGGATGATCGAATTTGCGAAGGACGGGCATAATAGCTTTATGTTACCCCTGGCTGATCAACACGCTCCCACCCATGAGCAGGATGATTTTGATGGAAGCAGTCTCCTCGATGACCTGGAAAACAGGATCATACCCATGTATTATCAGCACAAGGATCAGTGGGTGGAGATCATGAAGAACAGTATGCTCGAGGTGATTGACGGGTTCGAATCTGCGAGAATGGCGGATGATTATTATAAGAAGCTTTATTCGGTGGAGGTTGCG
>JAHEKQ010000117.1:0-2323 GCA_024638265.1 Flammeovirgaceae bacterium | reverse complement strand
GAATCCACCAGTACTGGATATGAACGTGAGGAAATGACAGAGAACTTATCCGAAATGATGGAGTCCAACAAAGGGATGTTCTCAATGTATGACTTTGAAATCACTATCGATTCCATTAACCTTTTGCCAGGTGTAGACCCAGTGACTAAGAAAATGGATGGTTCGGTAAGATGGTACGGACAGTGGAAACTTACAAAATCTGCTACCGATTCAACTGAAGCCAAATCTGCAAATCTCATGATTTACCATGCCTGGGTATTCAATGAGGAGGGAAAAATAACTACGAGTATGGCCTTCGGTGATTTTGGCATAATGATGCAAGATCTATGGGAAGAGGAGGAAGATGAGTCAGAAGAGGCGATGGAAGAATAATAGTAACATATACCAGAATAGAGAACCGGCTTAGGCCGGTTTTTTTATTCACCGATTCCGCTCGGAATGGTAAAGTAAAAGGTGCTTCCCTCCCCTATTGCAGATTCCACACCAATAGTTCCCCTATGGGCTTTTATGATCTTCATGCAGTGAGCAAGACCTATTCCACTGCCCTCTATGTTTTCATCATTGTGAAGGCGCTTGAAAATGGTAAAAATCTCCTCCTGATTTTTTTCAGGAATACCAATCCCATTGTCCTCAACATAGAAAGTGTCTATACCATCAGAAAATGATGACCAAATCTTTATCTCAGGGCTCTCACCTTCTTTCCTGAATTTAATAGCATTCGATATAAGATTCTGAAATAACAGCCTGATCTCAGTTGGATTACCACGTATTGTAGGAAGAGACTCAATGGATATTTTAGTGTCAGTCTCGTCTATGAGTGAAGAAAGATCGGCTTGTAATTCTGAAAGGAGTTTATGACAATCTATCTGTTCATAATCTTTTTGGCTACCCAGTTTTCCATACTGAAGAAGGTTATTGATGGTATCCTTCATACGATCGGAAGATTTTGAAATCTTTTGTAAAGTATCTGATATGTGACCAGTTCCACCTTCCTCCCGATTTTCCATCATCAGTACATTTAAAAGTCCCCGAATGGAATTCAAGGGCGATTTCAGGTCGTGAGCAACCATTGAACTGAATTGCTCCAACTCCCTGTTTCTCATTTCAAGTTCTTTAGCCCGTTGATCACTCAAATCTTCGATTACAACAGTATATCCCGTCACAGTCCCGGGCTTGCCATTAATTTCTGTGAGGGTCTGCCTTCCCCAGAATATATTTCCATCATTATCTAGCAACCAACCTTCCTGCCTGTTATTATCTCCGATCACCTCTATTGAGTGGTGCGCATTGTCAATCAGCATTTTAGAAAATGACTCTGAGTGGAACACATGATAAGACTTTCCAATTATCTCTTTTTCCTCATAACCGAGAATAAGCTGTGCACCCAGGTTCCAGCTGTCCACAATTCCCTTCCTGTCGATAGAAAATATGGCAAAATCCTTGACCCCGGAGGTGATCAGACGGATCTTTTGTCTGCTATTCTCCAACTCCAGGTTTCGTTCCTGAACCTCGGCCTCAAGATTTTCCCGGACATCCTCAAAGGCATTGAAACTCCTTCGTGCAATTGTTACCAGGGCTGTACATACCCAGACCACAACAAGTGAAATGACAGTATTGATACCGGTGAATTCCCTGGCCATATCTATAGGCTTTTCGAATATTGCGGCGTAAAGAATTAGTGCTGTACATGCCAGAGCAACAATGGTAATAGTATGTCTTCCCGGTAGTAACCAACTATATAGAATTACTATACAGTAAAGTGCACCAATAGAAAATGAAATAGACGAGTTAATGTCTATTGCCAGGATTACACCCATGATCAGTACTGCCATAATGAGCAATACAATGAATTCAATAAGCTTATTAGTGCCTTCTTTTGACATGATTGTTATTAGTTGGAACCTGTCAATTCCTCAATTCTTTTCTCTTTTTCAACAAGGATATCCCTCAGTTGTGCCACTTCTTTTATCAGGCTATTATTCTCCTCTTCCTTCTCCATTCTCATTTCTTTCTCCTTCCTCAAGGCACTGGGCCCTCTTAATGTTAGAGCCTTCGGCAGGTCACGGATCAAGGCAAAAACAGTTGTAAAGCTCACAACCGCAGTAAAGAACCTCACCAGGGCGCTCAGGCGGTAACTGGGCCACCAGAATATGAGGGCATCGAGAATATGGGTGGCTCCACAGAGTATAATAAATGCGCTGAATAGCCAAAATACGGGCAAAAATGGTATTTCAGGTCTTTTCCTTACAAACCAGATCAGAATGACCGGAATAATAAAATAGGCCAGCCAGATCGCTATATCACTGGATATATACAACCATCC
>JAHEKQ010000116.1 GCA_024638265.1 Flammeovirgaceae bacterium | reverse complement strand
TTTTGGTATTCACGACCTTGGCCGCAATACTGTAGGCTGCATAACTTACAATGCCAACAGCCATCGGTTGGATGTACTTCGCAAACTTAAATGGACTGCCGGCATCACTGTAATAATTGAACAAGATTCCTGCGACCGTCATCAATGTTACAGCCGGAAGCATCCATACCAGTAACGTGAGGTAAGCCAGGCCCGCACCTCCCCTGCTATAGCCAATAGCCGTAATGGTTTGTGTGGAAGTAGGCCCGGGAATAATCTGGCAAAGGGCGTTTAATTCAATTAGCTCTTCCTCCGACAAATAGGCTCTTTTTCTTACGAGCACATCGAGGAACATGGCCAAGTGAGCCTGTGGACCACCAAAACAAGTGACTGAGAGGACTGCGACGTCTCTGAGGAAGATATAGTAGCGGATGCGTTTCATCCACTACTATTTCCTCAATCCAATCTCTTTCAATCTTTCGTCCAAAAACTCCCCTGCAGTAATATCCTCATATGCCTTTGGATGATTTTCATCTATACAAGACTCCAGGCAGGATAAATCCATATCCGACCTGGGATGCATGAAAAATGGAATGGAAAATCTCGATGACTTCATTTTCTCCAGGGGCGGATTAGCCACCCGGTGAATAGTTGATCTCAATTTATTGTTGGTAAACCGCTCAAGCATGTCCCCCACATTGACCACCAGGTGATCCGGAAGTGCGGTAACGGGAATCCAAACATTGTCCCTTCTCAAAATCTGCAATCCCTCGGCACTCGCCCCCATGAGCAGGGTTATGAGGTTGATATCCCCATGTGCCGCGGCCCTGACCGCATCTTTCGGAAGCAATTCCGGATTAGGAATCGGAAAATAATGAATCGGCCTAAGAATGGAATTGCCACCCCGAACCTTATCATCAAAATATTTCTCATCTAGATCCAGATACAATGCAATGGCCCGCAACATCATGGTACCAGTCTTTTCAAGCAACCTGTAGGCTTCCAACGCTGTAGGAAGAAAGTTACTTAATTCATTTACAGAAATATTGGAAGGATATCCCATTTCATCCTTCAATTCCTCCTGTCCTATATGGTAGAATTCCTTTAGGTCAGCTACCGGATGATCCTTTGCATGCTCTTTACCCTTTCCAACATAGCCTCTTTGTCCAAACAACTCGGGTATCTCGTATTTTTCCTTGACCTGCTCAGGCAGTTGGAAAAATTGCTTTACCTGGTCGTAAAGACGGTCGGTTAATTCCTCGGTCAGGTAGTGGTTTTTCACCGCTACAAAACCGATCTGGTTAAATGCATCTCCAAGGTCATTTACAAATCCGACCTTTGAATTCATATCCCCATCTGTAAATCTCGCGAGATCAACACTGGGTACTTCATCAAAGAATTCGTTGCTCATGTGAATTTATTGGTTCGTATTATCAGTAGGTTCTTCTACATTCACGGTGATTGTTGCACTCCACTCCTCGCCATAGGACGTGTGAACACCATCGGCAAATTGCATGGTCAAGGAATGTTGTCCGGGTGTCAGATCCAGCTCAACTTCGGTCTGACCCTGTCCATAGTGTATATGGGTGGAATCGGCTGGCACCATTACACCTTGGTCGACATAGTTTCCATCTATTATAAGGTGATGATGTCCCTTTCCTTCTACTACCATGCCGGCAGGCTCGACTTCCATACCACTTACGCCCATTTTTACTGTGACAGGCGAATTGACACTTGCCCCATCCGCTGGTTCGATGAACCAAACACCGGTTTTAATGTCTTCTTCAGCCAGCGCTCCGGGGGCTGTACTCTGTTCTCCGTCTTTGGAACTCCCTCCACAGGCTGCAAGAACAGTAATGAATGCTAATATTAATAGATTTCTCATTTCGGTTTAATTTAATTATAAATACTCACAAAATTAACTGAGGGACATCAGTCATCAAAAACTGTTTGCAGTACCGGTAGGGATTTTACCGTGCCGAAACCCTCAATATGCTCCTTGTAAAACAACAGAAGTCTCTCCAGGTTGTTCACCCTTTCCTTTCGAGAGAGACCTGCGCCCTTACCGTAAGGTTTAGACCCCAGTTCCTGCAGTGCCTTGATCGACCCTTCATCCACGTAGTAATCCAGCCCAAAGCCCAGGTAACGGGTGAACTTTGAAAGGAATTGTACGTGAAAATCAGATAGGCCCTCTTCAGCAGTATCCAGCCACTCAATGGAGTGAAATACGAAATCAAAGAGGTCCGGATTGGGATCACTCTCCCGAATGGATTTGTACAGAATCTCTGATAAAAACAGCGCAACGGTGGATTTCTTAAGATTGGTATAAATGTCATTCTGAAGCACTGCTCTTTTCCATTCTGAAAGTCGTTGAATTTCACTGGAATCTTTCTGATAAACCACAAGGTCGAGCAGGGTAAGGGGAGCAAAAGCTGCAATACTCTTCTTGGATTTTGAAGACCTGATCCCGTTAATTATATAAGACCGCATACCGAATTCTTCAGTAAATATGGTTGCAATGATGGAGGTCTCCCGGTATCGGATATATCGAATTACAATTCCACGGGTCTTGTGAAGCATCAGCGGATTATTGCAATTTTCCCAACAAAGGTTTCGGCGCCGTCTCCATCCGATAGAAAGACATAATACATACCGGTCGATGGACGTTTCCCGTTGAGCATGTGAACGTCCCAGCTCGCGGTCCCTCCATTTGATTCAGTTTCCCAGACCAAGTTTCCAGAAGCGTCGGTAATTTTTACAAATGTATCAGTTAACAGGCCTGATATCGAGACCAGGCCCTCAAAACCCGGGGGGACCGGGTTGGGGAATATCTTGACGCTGTTCAATGCCGATTTCGGCGTAGTCGCGTCTGAACGGTAAGATATCAACCCGCGACTGGTAATAAAGAACAACTCCCCGGTAGATCCCTCTACGGCAACATCTGAAACATCCTCACTGAGCAAGGGGCTGTTAGATTCATTAAAAAAAAGCAGTTCTTCCTCACCCCTGGCGTCTACGAGAAAAACACCATCACCTGTGGTGATCCACTTCCTGTTTCCCGCATCAACTTCTATATCTGCAATCCTCTCGCCCCTCAGAAGTGGAACGAATTCATTTACGGGAGTAAAAGCATTAATATTTTGGTCGATGAAGGGGCTGATCAGGTAAGCAACACCATTGGTCGTACCCACCCATATCCTGTCCTCCCGATCAAGGGCAATAGCAGTTGGAATTCCCGGGAAATCACCCTGATTCGGTTGGGTATCCAGCACCCTCGAGTTACCGTTTTCCTTATCCACCATAATGATTCCCCCCTCGAGTATGGGGTCAAGAAGAAAATACAAGTACAACCTGTCGGATACAATTTTACGTACCCTGAAGGGCGGTGTCCCAAACAGACTGAATGAATTCCAGTTACCCTGGTTATCCAAGTGGTATAGTGAAGGGGATCCGTCGGTATCGGCCACCC
Source organism: Flammeovirgaceae bacterium (assembly GCA_024638265.1). Taxonomy (GTDB): domain Bacteria; phylum Bacteroidota; class Bacteroidia; order Cytophagales; family Cyclobacteriaceae; genus JAHEKQ01. The sequence continues at coordinate 4,519 of JAHEKQ010000116.1, read as the reverse complement.
ACAGGCCATCCGCATCAGCATAAACCCCTGAAAGCCTTGTTCCCATGGCTACGGGAACAGTAAGGTCGCTAAAATCATTACCATCAAACAATAGGAGGCCCTGACCGTAGACGCTGATCACCCAAGCCTGCAGTTGATCTGACCAGGTAACCTGGACCGGATCCTGAAACTGATCGAGTCCTTCGGTGATAATCTCGTTGAAGTTTTCCCAATTCCCCCCGGACCAGATATAAAGTCCCGCATCCTTACCAAGGGGATTGTATATCGCATCATAACCTCCCGAGAGTACAAATATTTGGTCTCCTTCATATCCTATGGACCAATTATCAGTAGAGAAAGGTCCATCGGGGATCACAGGAGTCCATTGACTCCCATCCTGTCTGTACAAACCATTATCACTACCCACCCAGGTATTCAAAGTAGCACTGAAGACCGTTAACGGTGTCCCTTCATTGAAAACTACAGGGGTGGCAGACCCATCCCATTGGTATATACCACTGTCGAGTAAAACCCATAAAACATTGCCCCCTGAAGAAATATTACCAATGATTTCACCGCTAAAACCTACTTCGATCCATTGGTTCCCATCAAATTTGTAGAGCCCGTCACCGCTAATTGAGGTATGAAATTCTGCCTGGTACAGCTCCACCTTAGAGGCAATCCCCGTACCGAAATACCTGTCCCAATTATTGAAATCCAGGAGATTGAAACTTAAATCGCCTACCATCAGTCCTTTTTCTGTCGCCAGGACCAAATGGGTTTCGTCTACTGCCGAGGCATAAACTTCGAGGGATTCCCCATCGGTATCCAATTGCCAATAAGTCTCGACCACTTTGAGAGTTAGGGTATTAAATACTACTACCCCGAAGCCCGTTGAAACATAGGCCAGATTATCCTTTACGCGGATATGATTAATTTTTTTATCGTTCTCAGGAAAATCCGACAACAGGATGTCCTCGATCCCGGTGATTTCGGTGTCAGTCAGTATATCGATTTCACCCTCATCGTAGCCAATCATCAATGCCTCATTGCCTAATGATGCAATGGCGGTAACAGATGCCCTTCTCAGTCCGCTGACACTGCTCAACTTGACAATGGAATTATCTTCTTTAGCCAGGTAGTATAATCCCCCTGTTGTCAGGGCATAGATCCTGTTTTCAGTTTCATCGATTTCAACAACTTCACGGTATGAAAGGTGCGACCTCCAGGTGCCCAACGGGATATCCTGGGAGAATAGCTGGAATGTTTGCAGCGATATGATCAGGATAATCAACCTCACTCCTTTTCGAGATTGTGGTAAAACGCCATTCGGTTTCGCGCTTCATACTTTTCCTTTTCCCCGATCAAAACCACATCTTCAGCACTTGGGGCAATCCGTGCGCTGAACGAAGCCAGTTCACCGGTTTCCTTACAAATTGCATGTAATTTCGTGACAAACTCGGCGGTTGCAAGCAGGTATGGCATCTGGCCGAATGGCCTTCCCTTATAGTCCATATCCAACCCGGCTACGATCACCCTTTTACCGGCATTGGCCAGTGTATTGCAAACTTCCACTATGTCTTCATCAAAAAATTGTGCTTCATCGATCCCCACTACATCTGCATCACTCACTAAATCAATAATCTCTTTCGATTTGTCCACTATGTGACAGGGAAAACTTCTCTGGTCATGGGTAACAATGTCGGTCCCGTATCGCTGGTCGATCACCGGCTTAAAAGTTTCAATTATCTGCCCCGCGATACTTGCTCTCTTCAATCTCCTCAATAATTCCTCTGTTTTCCCGGAAAACATGCATCCACAAACCACTTCTATCCATCCGTAATCACGGACCTTGTTATTTAACAAAGGCTCATCAAACATATTTTACTATTATTTTCGTTATATCGATGTCATATAAAATTAAACTGCAAAATATTCAAAAACATTGTGTTTAGCCGTAACTTGAAACTATTTAAACGAGGAGTATACTAATGCCGATTCCCAGGAAACTTCAAAGCTATTGCGAGGAATTTTCAACCAGGATGATGGAGCAATCCTTTCCAAAAGAAGGGAGTATCACCGGTCCGGAAATCCTGGATTTCTGTCCTATCAAACAAGTCAATTTCTTCATAATTAAGAATTTGCTGGTAGCCTGGAAAAGGGACGTTGAAAAAATGAAAAGTCCCTATTTTGATAATACGCATGACGAGGTGCAGGGGGCTTTGGAAAATTATGCTAACATACTTTCAAGGCATATAAAAATAGACATGAATGACTTTTCCGGTCTGCTGAATCAAAGTGTTAAGGAAGCCATCTCCCTTATGACTACCCCCTATGAATTCTACATGGCATTTGCCGATGAAGCACGGGAAAAAAAATATTCTGAAGGCGAATTGAATGACATCGGAAAGTATATAAAACATAATAAGTTCATCTATACAGATTTTCTTAATAAGGCAGTGCAATCGGAGATGAAAACAGGGAATTATCGCTCCATAATGGAGACGGTTTTCAACGAAACATCCGAAAGCCCGGAAGATCCCACCACGCACATAGATTCATTCAACAAGATTTTACCTTTGGAACCTGAAATCCTTTTGGAAACAATGGAGAGTACTTCAACAGGTTCTGAAAACAGCTCTTTCGAGGAGCTCCCTGAGAATGCGGATAATTCAAATGTCGATAAGTCAATCTTGCACGACTCTCTACGCGAAGAATCCGTTAAAAGCCTGGCAGATATGCATGAAGAGAAGAAAAACCAGGATATCCGTAATTCGCTGAATCTCAACCAACGGTTTATGTTTATCAACGGATTGTTTGAAGGAGATGAAGAGAAATTTAATCAGACTATCGACAAGCTTGAGTCTTTGAATACGATAGACGACGCCAGGCAATACCTGGTCGATGAACTGAAATGGGACGAAGCCCAGGAAGATGTGGGAGAATTCCTGGAACTAATCTCCAAACGACTGGCCTAGCCTCTTTCGAGGAGCTGGTGCCTATGTCCGTCAAATTTCAAAAGCACAAATAACAACACCGTAAACGCTAGCAGTGAGGATCCGCCGTAACTGAAAAATGGAAGAGGGATTCCAATTACCGGCATCAGGCCAATGGTCATCCCGATGTTAATCAGGAAGTGGATAAAAAGTATGCTGGCAACACTGTAACCGTAAACCCTGCCAAACCTCCATTTCTGTCTTTCGGCAATCTGAAAAATCCTTAAAATAAGTACTACGTATAGCGCAATAAGAAGGAAACTACCAAGGAAACCATGCTCCTCACCAATCGTACAGAAAATAAAATCTGTACTCTGTTCGGGGACAAAATCGAACTTAGTCTGTGTACCATTGAGAAATCCCTTTCCGCTTAATCCCCCGCTTCCAATGGCAATTTTTGACTGTGTAAGATTCCACCCCCTGCCCAAAGGATCAGAATTCGGGTTAAATACCAACTCAATCCTGTCTTTCTGGTGGGGTTGAAGAACATCATTGAGGATATAATCCACCCCATAGATCGAACCGATCACCATGAGATAGGCCGCCACAACAATGGAAATATTCCTGAAATTCTTTTTAATGAGGACAATAAGCAATACAGACAGTGTCCCAAATCCCACCAACAGCCAGAGGGTTTCGATAAGGATGGTCAGACTGAAAATAATTACCCCGAATATACCCAGCACCAATGGAATGGGGGTCATGCCTTCCCTGTACATGACCAGGAAGAACCCGAGAAATACTATGGCTGTTCCCAAATCCTTCTGTAAAATGATCATCCCCATGGGAACCAGGAAAATCAATACAGCCTTGACAAAGTTAAACCACTTGCTCATCCGGAAGTTTTGGCTATTGATCAGGCTGGCCAGGGCAAGGGCTGTCGCTACTTTTGAAAATTCGGAGGGCTGAAACCGGAACCCGGCAATCTCTATCCACGATTTGGCCCCATTGATATCCCGTGCTACGAATAGTACGATAAGTAGGAAAAAGATGGCTGCCCCGTAAAATATCCAGGCAAACGAATGAAAAAACCTGAAATCCAGGACAAATATGACTACGATAATTACCAGGCTGATCCCGATAAAAAGCAATTGCTTCCCGGAATTTCCAGACAGGTCAAAAATACTCTGACTGGCTTCAGGCTCATATATGGAAGCATAGATATTCAGCCAACCCGCAATGACCATCAGGAAATAAATTGCTACCGTCAGCCAGTCAATCGAATAATATAGTCCCTCACCCCTTCTCAATACAAAAACTCGTTACGATACACATAGTCTTCTATCCATCTTCTCTTTATTTCGCCAGTCAGGTACTTTTCGATCAGCAAACCTGCGATCGACGCCGCGGACCTTCCCCCCTGTCCGGCACTTTCAACGTAAACAGATACTGCGATCTTGGGATCATCTTTTGGGGCAAATGCAATAAATACAGAGTGATCAGGGAGCGGGTCATTTTGTACAGAGCCCGTTTTGCCACACACCTCGATTCCCGGAATCCGGGCACGCAGTCCGGTTCCCCCTTCCACCACGCGCTGCATGGCG
>JAHEKQ010000033.1:8913-30445 GCA_024638265.1 Flammeovirgaceae bacterium | reverse complement strand
ACGTTCCCGTATCCCCTTCAAGTATCCGAAACTGTTAGTTGTTAGCTGTTAGTTGTTAGCTAGTAAGGTATCCCCCTCGAAAGCACCTCACACCCATCCTTCGTAATCAGAATATCATCTTCGAGTCGGACACCGACTTGCCATTCAGGGATGTAAATCCCGGGTTCGAGGGTGAGGACCATTCCGGGTTTAAGGACGGTTTTTTTATCCCCAACATCATGAACATCGAGGCCGAGGAAATGGGCGGCTGAGTGCATGAAGTACTTCCTGTAGGCTGGTTTATTTTCATTTTGGGAACTTATCTCCCCTGAATTGATAAGGGCCAGTTGTAACAGCTCTCCTTCCACCAATTCACCAACTTCCCGGTTTATTTCCTCTATTGTGGTGCCGGGTTTGTAGAGTTTTACACTGGATGTGATCACCCTGTAGACTGCATCAAAGACCCTTTTGTTCCTCTGACTCCATTTGCCAACGGGGTAAACGCGGGTAATATCTGCATTGTAGCCCCCGAATTCAGCTCCTACGTCCGTAAGTAATACATCGCCGGTCTTGAGTTTTGAGTCGTTTTGAATATAGTGAAGAGTACAGGAATTAGCCCCGGAGGCAATTATGGGATCAAAAGCGAACCCCCGACTGCGTTTTCTCCTGAAATAGCCCAATAAGTCCGTTTCCAGCTCGTATTCAACTTTACCACTGTTAATCCGGGATTTCATCAACTCAAGTCCTTCCCCTGTGAGTTTTATAGCCTCTCTTATCATGGAAATTTCTTCTTCCCCTTTAACTAACCGGAGTTTATTAAGCGTTTCGATGACACTCTTTTGTCGATTTGATGGGAAATATCTCCGGAAAATACTCTTTGCACGTTGTTCCGGAAATAGTACCGTTTCGCTTCTCTTAAGCCTTCCCGGGTAGAATAACTGGGTGTTGGGATTCACCAGATCTCTCAATACAGGTACCAGGGATGGTAAATATTCAATATTCTTTGCCCCCGATATTTCCCTCGCAGATTGCTTGTCAAGGACTTCTCCATCCCAGACTTTTCGCCATTCTGGGATTTCAGGGATCAGCAGTAATTCCTCGTACTTACCCTTTGAATCACGGTGAATGATAAGTGCCGTATCGGGCTCTGTAATGCCCGTAAGATAGTAGAAATAGCTGTTTCGGACATAGGGATAATACGCATCGGCATTTGCGGGATGATTTTTGTTCGCAAACATAAGGAGTAGCGAATTATCGGGCATTTTCCCGACAGCCTTTTTGCGGGTAGACTGATAAAACGAATGACTCAGACGGGGTAATCTCGGCATTTAATTCAAAAAAATAGTGTTAAATTAACATGTTATGTCTCGGCTTATCATTTTTTGCCTGCTCACTATATTCCTGAGCTCGGTTGCCTCTGCACAGGAAAAGTACTGGATTTACTTCAATTCTAAAACCGGGGTGAAATCGGAAATTCAAGATTCCGTTGTGGCACAACGAAATCTCCCCATTTATACTCCTTACCTGGAGGAGCTGGAGAAAATGGCTGTTATCCCTGAGGTTAAGTCCAAATGGCTTAATGCAATTACCTCAATTGTTACAGAAGAGCAGATAGTATTTTTGAATCAGCTCGATTATGTAAAAGAGATCAAGCCCGCAAGAAAGATTGCCAGCACCCATAAAGCAGCGGATACCGAAGAGGCAATTGCAAAATATACCACAGTCCTGAAACAAGTGAAGGCGGAAGTTCTTATTGAAAACGGACTTAATGGCGAGGGTGTGGATATCGGGATTATTGATGGCGGGTTTCTCGATGCCAATACCGACAGGGATCTCGACGACATATTCTATGAAGATCAATTCAAACTTTACAGGGACTTTACCGGTGAATATCCCGATCCATTCGGGGGACTAGAGATTCATAATGACGATCATGGTACCCGGGTTTGGAGGACGATTGGGGGCTTTAACCGCGATAAGGATCAATATTATGGTATTGCCACCTACTCCAATTATTACCTGGCTAAATCAGACCGGGGTGACCGGGAATTCAGGGGTGAAGAAGACTTCTGGATTGCCGCATTGGAGTGGATGGACAGTCTCGGGATTAAAATCATCAATTCTTCCCTGGGTTATAGTACAGGATTCGATGACCCCACCGAAAATTACGATCCACTCGACATTAACGGTAAATCCGCCCCCATTACCGTAGCTGCACAGATCGCGGCTGAAGAAAAGGGAATACTCCTTGTGGTTAGTGCAGGAAACGATGGAAATAGTGAGTTTCAGAACCTCTCCGTCCCGGCTGATGCTAAGGATGTTCTTACGGTGGGATCTTGCACTACCACAAGCCCAAAAAAGATGGGCTTCAGCAGTATCGGTAGTCCCATGTTAAACTACTCAAAACCCGATGTGTGTTGCTACTCCCTGGGGGGAACCAGTTTCAGTGCCCCGGTGATTACCGGAATCGCTGCGGCCATAAAGCAGAATAGCCCTGAACTTACGAATTACGAAATAATGGAGATCATCAAAAAGTCTTCTCATTTTTATCCCTATGCCAATAATTACATTGGATACGGTGTGCCCGACAGTGAAAAAATCCTGCGGCTGCTGGATGATCCTGATGCGGATGTCTGGGACGCAGAAGAAATTAAAGTGGTGGGTGATCTCGCTTTGTTTCCGGCAGGAGGACTTAAGAAAGTGACTGTTTATCATAAGAGAAATGAGTATCTGGTGCTCGAAGAAGGGGAAGTAAAAGCTGAGGAGGATGAATTTATTATCGCTCAACCGGCCGGAGTGAGAAGGTCAACGCTCGTAATTAATGGAAAAGTCTGGGAGATCTATTGGGAATGATCAGGCGATTAACCGGCTTAAATAGTCCATTAGTTTTCCAAGTATATGCCCACCCTCGGGGTCGCGATCGACAAAGCTGAACAAGCGTAATTTCTTCATACCATCCTTCAGGCCCATATCCACGGTATGTATATATTCTTTGTATCCATCGTGAAATGGAGAGGCATCAGCATACTGCTCGATAGTTTCAAATTCAAAATTCCTAATATTGGAAAACAGGAAAACCTTAGGCTTCTTCCAGGGAGTCCTTCTCGATACACGGAACTCTCTTTGGTCCAGGTCAAATGTATGTGTCCTGCTTCGCTTGATGCTGACCTCGGATTTTGAAATATTCACTTCAAAACCATTCTTTTCAAGAAAGGAAACGATCTCAGCTGAATTATCTTCGACCATAGAGACTAAAAAATAGGAACTGAATAATAATGTAATGAATAATGTTGAAAAATCTAAAAGCCACTAACCATTGAAACACCGTTTTATTCTCAAAATGTGCCCGTGGTTACATACTTATTTAATCTGGTTCCGTTATTTCAGGTAACCGATGAATCCAAAATGGACTTTTGATTGTTAATTAAAGGAAGCTATGAAAATACAGCATTATATTTCAGCATTCCTGCTCATCCTTACCGTGTCATGTAAAGAAGACGTACAGCCGGTATCACATGAAATAGGATTTAGTTTTATCCACAATGTGGGCACTGAGGCGCTTACCACAAATACCATAGGCTATACCAACGAAGCGGGTAATGAGTTCAGTGTTGAAACGCTGCAATATCTCGTCTCCAATATTCGTCTCAATAAAAATGATGGAAAAATCATCGAAATTGAGGGCTACCACCTAGTCGACATTTACCAACCTGGATCTGAGACATTTTCCCCGGGCAGCCTTGTGGAAGCCGGCAATTATAGCGGAATCAGTTTCGTCTTCGGCTTTGATGAAGCCGATAATATCAGTGGTGAATACCCGGACCTCAACCTGGCCAACTGGAATTGGCCGGATATGCTGGGAGGAGGCTATCATTTCATGAAACTCGAAGGAAAGTTCATAGATGAGCAGCAGAATGAAGTTGGATATGCCACTCACATGGGCACAGCTCGCGAAATTTCAGGAAACGAATCCATCTTCCACCCGAATCATTTCGAGGTGACCATATTGCAAAACTTTACAATCGATTCAGAAACCTCTATTGAGATCAAAATGGATATATTGAAATGGTACAAAACACCCAACTTGTGGGATCTCAATACCTGGGGTGCCGGAATAATGCCAAATTATGATGCACAAGTCGCCCTGAACCAGAACGGTCAGGATGTGTTCAGCCTTGGAGACCTAATCAAGCAATAAACAAGGAATGAGGTCTGGAATAATAATAGTAATGATCAGTGTGCTTGGTATTTCATGTGGCCCGTCCCCGGAGAATACCCCTGATCCAAATCCATACGAAATCCAGTACCCGGCAATTATGGACCAGTACCTGCCGCCCATTCGAATCCCGGATGATAATCCTATGACTGTTGAGGGAGTGGAGTTGGGAGAAAAATTGTTTTTAGATACCCGTCTTTCAGGGGACAATACCATGTCATGTGCCAGTTGTCACCTTCCCGAGGCCTCGTTTTCTGATCAAGCCCAATTCAGTATCGGGATTGATGGATTGGAGGGCCGGCGTAATGCCATGCCACTGGTCAATCTCGGGTGGATGTTCACCCTGTTGTGGGACGGAAGTGCCACCAGTCTTGAAAACCAGGCATTTACACCGGTAGTGGACCCGGTAGAAATGCATACTACCTGGCCGGATGTGGAAGCGCGACTCTCAGCGGACTCCGAATATCCCGATCTTTTTCTAAAGGCCTTTGGTACTCGAAATATTGATTCAACGCTGGTGTCTAAGGCTATTGCCCAATTTGAAAGAACCCTGATCTCAGCGAATTCCCCGTTTGACAAGTTCCTCGGAGGATTACCCAATGGGGGGTGGACAGAAACTGAATGGGAACGAGTGCTGAACGGAAGGGATATATTTCTCGCAGAAGAAAAAGGTGACTGCTTTCATTGCCATGGCAGTCCAGCCAATCCGCTTTGGACAGACAATTTTTTCCATAATAACGGGCTGGATGAAACTTTTGATGATCCCGGGCTGGGGGGAGTGACAAAAAACCCGGCTGATAACGGGAAATTCAAGACACCCACACTGAGGAACCTGTTGTTTACTGCTCCCTATATGCACGACGGACGGTTTAATACCCTTGAAGAAGTAGTGGAACACTATAGCACAGGCTTGAAAAACTCCCCCACCATCGATCCTCTTATGAAAAACGTAGCCGAGGGTGGAGTGCAACTTACCCAGCAGGAAAAAGATGACCTGGTACTGTTTTTGAAGTCTTTGACCGACAGCACATTTTTGAGATAATTCAACGCGTCTACACGTCTAAACGTTAACGCGTATACAAAAATTAATATCTTTCCTTATGAAATCATTCCTTCTGTTACTTACCCTACCCCTCTTCTTCACTTTTCAGCAAAAAGATGCGATTCCGTCAAAGTCGGAGGCTAAAGAAATGCTTGACCGGCATAATCACTGGCGTACGGAAGTGGGTGTTCCCCCGCTGGAATGGTCGGACGAACTGGCCAAATCAGCTTTAGACTGGGCAAAAAAGCTTAAGGCTGACAAGTGTGGATTTTACCACAGCAGTGTGGGACTTGGTGAGAATATCTGGAAAGGTACTGCCGGTTATTATTCCATCACGGCGGTAGTTGATGCCTGGGCTTCTGAAAAAGCTGACTACAACTATAAAACCAATAAATGCAAGGCCGGAAAGATGTGCGGACATTACACTCAGATCGTGTGGTCAACCACGAAAAAGGTGGGATGCGCTAAGATTGAATGCAACGGAACGACCACCTGGGTTTGCCAGTATGATCCACCGGGAAATTGGGTGGGGAAGAAACCGTATTAGAGTGGAGAGTGCAGAATGCAGAGTGTAAAGTGTAAAATTGGGTAGATGGGTAGATGGGTAGATGATGGATGATAGATGATAGATGATAGATGATAGATGATAATCAGGGACAAATAGGGGTTTCAGAATGAAGCACTGGTTATACTTTCTATTGATTATTCTAGTCGGATGTAAAGGAAATACTTCAACCGACAGTCTCCTTATCGCCACCTCTGCCAATATGCAATTTGCCATGGAGGAAATTGCCGAGAGCTTTACTGAAGAATCCGGGATTGAATGCGAACTAATTGTCAGCTCCTCCGGTAAGCTGACAGCACAGCTCGTCGAAGGGGCTCCGTACGACATATTCGTATCTGCCGATATGAAATACCCGCAATTACTGGAAGACCGGAACCTGGTAGCATCGGAACCGATAATCTATGCATATGGAAAATTGGTTCTTATGACGATGAAAGACGACCTAACTCCGACATTGGATTCGCTTGGGTCATACGTTATAAGACATATTGCCATGGCCAACCCGGAGAACGCACCTTATGGCCGCGCGGCTATGCAAGTGCTGAAAAACCTTGGGCTGGATAAAGAACTCAAAGACAAACTGGTGTTTGGCGAAAGCATTTCCCAGACTAACCAATTTATCATGACCGAAGCGGCAGAGTTCGGGTTTACCTCGATGTCCTCAGTGAAGTCCATAGCTATGAAAGAGAATGGGAATTGGGTTGAAATCGATAAAGAACTATACGAGCCTATTGAGCAAGGGTTGGTGATGCTAAATGATTCTGAGGTAAGCCGTGAATTCGTCAGGTTTCTAACCTCAGGGAAAGGGAGAGAAATTCTTGTGAAATATGGTTATTCCACCTCTTCCTTCGATTGACTTTATATCTTTATGCTATTGAATTATTACCTATGAAAAAGATCTCTTTTATACTGATTATCCTGTTTCAGGCAGGATTCCTGCTGGCTCAGCCTGACTTAAAGAAGCTTGACAAGTACATCGAAGACGCCCGTAAGACCTATAACGTTCCGGGATTATCAGTCGCCATTGTCAAAGACGGAAAAGTCGTTGTCAGTAAGGGATACGGCATACTGGAAAAAGACGGAAAAGAAAATGCTGATGGAGGTACACTCTATGCCATCGCCTCGAATACCAAGGCCTTCATAAGTTCAGTCCTGGCTGTACTCGTAAGTGAGGGGAAACTGGATTGGGACGACCGGGTGATTGATCACCTGCCGGGATTTGAAATGTACGACCCTTATGTCACCAGTGAGCTGACCATAAGAGATCTGCTCTGCCACAGGTCCGGACTTGGAACTTTCAGCGGAGATGCGATCTGGTATAAATCCGAGTTGCCGGCCAGTGAGATTATTAAAAAGATAAAATACGTACCCCAGGCATATTCATTCCGCAGTGGATACGGTTACTCCAACCTGATGTTTATCACCGCAGGGGAAGTAATTACCAAAGTCTCCGGGATGCCATGGCAGGAGTACTTATCGGAAACTTTCTTCAAACCCCTGGGTATGTCGCGTTCGATTACCTCAACAGATGACCTGCTTTCTACTGAAAACTATGCTACACCGCATAAGACTCAGCTCAATGAAAATACCCCCATTAAATGGACCAACTGGGACAACATGGGGGCAGCCGGTGGGATCATTTCCTCTACGGACGACATGGCAAAATGGATGAACTTCCATTTGAACCAGGGTATCCATCAGGGTGACACCATCCTAGACCCGGTACAGCAAAACCTTTTATGGACTTTACATAATAATTATGTTCTTAGCCACCGGGGTCGACAAGGCATTCCCGGTCGTCACTTCACCGGGTATGGATTGGGCTGGGGGCTCCAGGATTACTATGGACGCATGATGGTAAGTCATGGAGGTGGATATGACGGAATGTATTCAAGGGTCGTTATGGTCCCTGATGAAAACCTTGGAGTCGTTGTCCTCACAAACAGTATGTCCGGAATTTCCGTACCTCTTTCATATTTTATTGTCAACCAGTACATCAGGGAAGATACACGTGATTGGGTTAAGGGATTTTACCGACCTCAAACCGAAGACCAAAGAAAAGTCACGCTCCGTGAAAATCGTAGGATGGGAACAAAAACCTCTCTTGAACTTGACGCATATGCCGGGGAATACTATGCCGATATGTATGGGGATGTCGACATTAAAATGGAAGGGGGTAAACTCCGCCTGCATTTTTCTCATTCTCCCCTACTATCAGCCACACTCGAGCACTGGCACGACGATACTTTCGAAATCAAATGGGATGAAACCCACGCCTGGTTTGATTTCGGCCTTCTCACCTTCGAACTGGATGAAGCCAAGAAAGTCACAGGGCTAAGGTTCAACGTCCCCAATGGGGATATTTTCTTCGATGAGTATGAGGTAGTTAGGCGGTAGTCGGTGGTCGGTAGTCTGTGGTGGGTGGTCGGTGGTCCGTGGTGGGATGAGATTGGGTGCGTAGCAAAGACTCCAGAATTGTTAGTTGTTAGTTGTTAGCTAATATCAGCTCTCCCTGAATCCCAGCTCCTCAAGCGCTTCTTGGTCTTTTTTATCCACTACGATGTAAATATAATTCCCTGAGGGGCAGGAGCAGGCGAGGCAGAACGGGCCATCGGAGTATTGTTCCATCTCAATCTTATAAACTTTGATTCCCATTTCACCGAGATATTCGACCACTTTTTCTTCCGTAGTATTGGCCTCCACATAAATCCACGGGTCCGAACACTGGGATTCGGTAAAGATCATACGGAGGTTCTCTTCGGCGCAAGCCGATAGCAGGACAACGGATAATATGGCGATCCAACTTCTCATTGTATTACTTCTCTTTATTCCAGACACAGATTTATGAAAAATGGTTGTAAGTCCATCAGAAACCACTGAGTACTGCCGGATCAGGTTTTACAGGTACCCAAACAGAAATCCGGGTCCCCTTTCCATCCTCGCTATCCAGTGCAATCCGACCATTTAACTTGTCGAGCATCTGACTTATCATAAATAATCCCAGCCCGGAACCCTTTGATAAATGTGATCCCCTGAAGAACATCTCGAAGGCTCTTTCCCTGATTTCACTGCTCATACCAATCCCGTTATCCTGCACTGATATTCTTATATGATCCAGATCAGAAAGACACTCAAGATCAATAATTAGATCCCTGACCGGGTCCTTAAATGTCAGTGCATTTACAAGCATGTTATTAATGATCGGCTTAAGAATCCGCACATCCCCATTAAAAGTAATATCACTGTCGACCTTCAGGTTAAAATTGCTGCTAATGAAGTTAGGGTGATCCTTTACCAGGTCAAGGCAGTCGGCCATTACCCTCTCTATGCTCACCTGTTCATTACGTTGATTATTTTCCCGTATTCCAGTAAATTCAATTAGCGAACGATTGATGTTTTCCATTTTGAAAACCGTTTCACGGTACCCTTGTAGGAGATCTTCATCTACGACTTGCCGATCTATAATATTTCCAAGCCCTTTCAGGGTAGCGATAGGCCCCTGCAGATCATGTGATGCCCGGTATATGAAAGAGTCCAACTGTCGGTTGGCTGCGTTCAATTCAATATTGCGGTGTTTCAGAACTTCTATAAGATTGACTTTTTCAGAGATATCAATTACCTGGGCAAGGATATACCGCTCTTCGAGGGAGTCTCTCAGAATTGAAACTTTCATCAATGCATGTACATCACGGCCATCTTTGGACACATATCTTTTTTCCATGGTATAGGAAGACAACTCACCGTCAACCAGGGATTTGAAATTCTTAAGATTCCTGGGCAAATCGTTCTGATGGGTAAACTCTGTAAACGATCTCCCTATCAATTCTTCTTTCTCATATCCTACAATATCGAGAAACGGATCATTGATAATAAGGAGATGTCCTTCAAGGTCCGTAACGCACATACCAATAGGAGATTGCTCCAGTATAGACAGGGAATGACCAAGGTCTTTTGCCAACTCACGACCCAAGGCGACATAGTTCATAGTATATACAACGGGGAAATGCTGCATTGCGGTTCAAAATTTTCAATTCAGCGGTTTTATTAACCATTAAAAGGACACTGTACTTTTTGATGGATTATTCAATTTATGCTTAAAATAAATTGTTAATACTTGCATGATTTTATACAACCATATATGAAAAAGATCATTGCATTATTAATTCTGTTCAGTGCCATTTCTTCTTACGGACAGGATAAGGGTATTGGTATTCGAATAGGAGACCTCAATGGTGTTTCTTTTAAAATGTACCGGACTGCGAGCGACCTTGAATTCAGCCTCGGACAGGCATCCTATGTGTACGATAACTTTGATTATAATGACTCATTTGGAGCCTGGCTTTCGGATAACCAATTTTCCTACACGGATATTGATTATCGGAACTATAATCTTTCGGCGCCTGTAATGTTCCAGGCGCGAATGCTCTTTCACAAAAATCTTGACAAGATAGCCGATGAAAATGTGTCCGGGCTGAAATGGTACTATGGATTGGGATTGCAGTGGCGGACTCGTTCTATTCGCTATAATTATCGTTATAAGGTCTCCGGCAACGGTAACTGGATCAACGCCTCCACCAATAAGATACGTGACCATGATATAGGTGCCGAAGGAATCATTGGAATTGAATACACATTTGATGATGCCCCTGTTTCGCTTTTCCTGGACATTAATCTATTCCTCGAGATCATTGACGATCCCTTAGTGTCGTGGTTTCAGGGAGGCATCGGTGCCAGGTATAGATTCTGAAGAATCTCCTAAAGGTATTCCTCGAAGCTTCTCAGGTGGTTCCGTTTGATATAGGCAACCCGATCATTCCATAGAATTTTAACCCACACATCACCCCGGTTCATTATACGCACCTTATGTCCCGCGCGACTGGTCGCTAAAAGGTCACTTGCCGAGGAGGGCCCTGCCATCACCGGGCTCGCAGGGTCCCCGATTATTCCAAAAGATGAAACCGTCGTGAAGTTGACGAGATAGAAAAGTCCAACGATAAAAAATACGGCAAGCAGAACCGGGAAAACCGGTCTGACCTGGTGCTTCCGTTTCTGATAAATCGCCACAGAAATCGAAAATACAGCGAACGCTGCCACCAGCAATATCAACTGATCCCGGAAGCGGTAGAACAAGGATCGGAGGAAATCTTCCGTTCCGGCAGTATACCCGGAGAATCCGTTATCCTTGGCCATGTTTTCCATTTTGACGGACACTGCTTCGTCTGATGTTTTCAATTGATAGAGGTTGAGATAGAAAAGGGCATAGGCGGGTCTTTCAAGTCCTTCGGATATGTATGCCATCTTAAGTAGCATAGCCGGTGAGGAATAGTTTTCTTCCAAAATCCCGCGATATAATTCCAGGGATTGAGTGTATCGCTTTGCCTGGAAAAGCGAGTCAGCCTTACTCAGTTTTTCCGTGGGTTGTGCGTTGATTTCGAGTGCAAAAATCAACGCTGCAAAGACGATCCCGAACAACTTTAGTTTTTTGAAACCTGATTTTTGCATTTCAATATTAGACTACTACCTTTGCACTTCCTTTCGCGAATGTCGCAAAGGTAATCATAAAATTTTTGACTCGATAGCTCAGCTGGTAGAGCATCTCCCTTTTAAGGAGAGGGTCCTGGGTTCGAGCCCCAGTCGAGTCACGGTGGAACAGTTTGAGTGTGAGTATTGAGTACTTAGATTCAAACTGTTTTTTTTGTTTTTGGGGGTCATTATTTTTTCGACGGGACAAACTGTTCCGCCCCCTGTAATCCACCGAAGCCTTGGCGTAGGTGGATGCTACTCTTGCTGACACTGAAACTCAAACATCAGTTAGAGTATGGAGTATTGAGTAGTTAGGTGAATTGACTCAATTTAGTATTCTATAATCTCTCTTCCATGGCCAATAGTATTGATCCGAGTTTTTTAGTGAAAATTTAATCAGCTAAGGGTAATAAATTACTTCATGTTTGATTTTCATAAACTTGAAGTATACAAGAAAATAAGAGAGGTTAATACTGATTTAGAGCCTGTACTAAAGAAAATCAAGGACTTTGACAGGCGGAGCCAATTAACGAGGGCTTCGCTAAGTGTACAACTCAATTTGGCAGAGGGAACCGGCAGATTCTCAAGAAATGAAAAGAGAAGATTTTATATCATCAGTCGTGCTTCATTGTATGAATGCGTGGCCCTTTTTGACTATCTCCTGGACTTAAGCACCATCACCCAACCCGAATACAACTTCTTCTACGTCCGCTTCGAAGAAATCAGCAAGATGTTGTATGCTATGATTGTGAAACTTGATAAGTAGACCGTGGAAAAGTTGTTGTGTGAGTACTGAGTAAAAGAGTATTATCATTCTAATCAACTATGATCTAAGTGATTTAATTTATAAGTTATAAAAGTCAATTTGAACATAGTATATGAATTTAAGTTACTTGATTTATGTCAGTACCGAATCACGTTGGTTAGACAGGATTGAATTCAATGACATTCTTAGTGTTTGCACTAAAAACAATCAGGAATTAGACGTTACAGGCATGTTGTTATATATTGAAGGAAGGTTTTTTCAGGTGCTCGAAGGAGATGCAGAAGTGATTCAGAGGCTCTTTGAAAATATATCAAAAGATTCGCGTCATATGGACATTACTTTAGTCGCCAGGGGACCTCTGGATCGTCGAATCTTTAAAGATTGGACCATGAGGTTTAAGGCCATCTCGAAATCAGAATTTGCCAGAATAAGTGGGATAAATAATTTCAATAGCCTGCTTTCGCAAAAGGCGGCGGATCAAAATAACCTGGCATGGACATTTGCTAGGAAGTTCTCCAACAAAACTTTTCCCTCGGAGAATTGGTGGAAAGAGTAAAAATTCGGTGGCCCCTTTTATCGGTGTGAATTTATCGTGAACATAAATGTGCTCCCTACGTCGGGTTCGGATTCTACCCAGATTTTTCCTTCATGGAGCTCAACAATCTTGAGACAATGGGCCAGCCCGATTCCCGTTCCTTCGAACTCATTCCGAGGGTGGAGTCGCTTGAATATTTGGAAAATATCAGCCTGATGTTCCTCCGGAATTCCAATTCCATTATCCCTGAATTCAAACTGCCAGTAATCATCAATCTTTTCTGCTTTAATGTCAATGACCGGTGATACCCCTTTCCTGGAAAACTTGATAGCGTTTGAAATAAGGTTCTGAAACAAGAGTCGCAGTTCGGTTTTGTAACCCATTAATACCGGTAACTTACCAGCGTTGATTGTTGATTTTGAACTAGTAATATTTTCTTCCAGGTCCTCTCGTACAATAAACAGGGTTTCATTACAGTCCACCTCTTCAGGAACTGAATTCTGGCCGATCCTGCCGTAGTCAAGCAGTTCCCTGATCAGGTCCTTCATCCGGTCTGTGGCATCAATTATAAACCGCATGCTCTGTATTCCCGTTTCATCAAAGCTCTCACTGTAGTCCTGCATTAACAAATCCACAAAGCTTCTTATGGTCCTGAGTGGTTCCCTGAGGTCATGACTTGCCACATAGGCAAACTGTTCCAATTCACTATTTTTTCTTTCGATCTCGGTAATTGATCGGTTCACCTGCTGATTCAATTTTATCTTTTCTGAAACGTCCCGTATTGCAGCAGCAATATGCGTACTCCCATCAACCGCTACAGGGCTAAGGCTGATTTCCACGTAAAATTCCGAGCCATCCTTACGTTGTGCCAGCAATTCTCTCCTGGCCCCCATCTCTCTTATAACAGGCTTTTTGATATAATCATTGCGGTGTCCTGTATGCATTGTGGCGTACCTTGAGGGGATGAGAAGTTCAACGGTCTGACCCTTTAGCTCATTCTTCGAATAGCCGAAAATTTGTTCAGCGCGAATATTGGTCAGCACGATTTTTCCCGAACCGTCAACCAATAACATCGGATCTGGTGCAGCATTGAACAGGGCCCTGAATATTTCTTCACCCATTTATTTAGGATTGAGGCATCAATCTAATAGCGTGAACTCAAAATGACTATTGATTATCCATCCGAAAGTTACATCAGGTTTAATTTTCTGTAACTGGTACGCTATTTGCGCGTATATAACAAGTAATGCGATTTTTAGCTACCATAGCGTTGTGTATATGCCTGACGGCAGCCTGGGGACAGGCGGATCCGGTGAAGGTTTACCCGAATCCGGCTACGGACTATGTCAATATCGTTATCGAGAATTCCGAACGCAGTAATGCCTCCGTGAGTATCCACAGTATCATCGGAAATAAGATGAACTTGGAAATTGAAAATATCAGCTCTGGTATTTATCGCGCTTCGATCAAGGACTTGCCCGAAGGCTATTACCTCTTAGTTGTCAAAGACCCGAAAAGGGGAATCAACTCCACAACAAAGTTTTTAAAGAAGTAGGGACATCCCACTGAACGCTTTTTACTTTCGACTATTCACTTTAATGAAGTACCCAATCCAGTTTACGGTCTCGGTACTTGCCACTTTTAACCACCTCCTTGAGTGCTTCCATGGTTTTAATGGGCCCCAGGTCAATAGCCTTGTTATAAACCCATGCCGATACATGCCCCCCCGGGGCTGAGCGCAAAAGGTATTCAATTTGTATTTTCCCTTCCAGTGGAGTAATTACCCACGCATTGATATGATCCATGACACGTGTGTTTCCATCATCGTCAGGGATATCAGGGTGACTGTTCAATCCCTTGTTCCTCAATTTTATCACCCGGCTGACGGAATCCTGCTGCATGGTGGTATGGGTGATCAGTTCACGGTCGTCGAAAGGCCATGGGAAATCGAATAAGTAATAATTAAACGACTCAAAGTTACTCACCCTGTTGAGGTGTCTAGCGTTTACACATTTGTAATTCCAGTTAGAATAGGAAGGAATATCCTGTAAAATTGAGACCAGTTCGCAAAGACATTCCCCATCGATCTCGAACCTCATTTTCAACTCCTTAAATTTTGAATCGGGCACGTCTCGAATAAAAACCTCTATCCCATTCCTGACCTTCATCAAAGACCATTCTCCTGAATTATTGAAATCCTGTGAAAACGATGAAAAGCACAAAAAGAGACAACAGGGTATGAGAAAAAATATCCTATTGAGCATTACCTAAAGGTACGCACAAACCCGGTTAAATTCAGTGCTTTCAGATATTAAAATTCTGCGTTTCCCGGCGTCCTGGGAAAGGGAATAACATCACGGATATTTCCCATACCCGTTAGAAACTGCATCATTCTTTCGAAACCGAGTCCAAACCCGCTATGGGGTGCCGAACCAAAACGTCGCAGGTCAAGGTACCAATCCAACTCATCGCGGGGAACACCCATTTCATCCATTCTCTTTTCGAGATATTCCAACCTCTCTTCTCTTTGGGAACCCCCGATAATCTCACCGATTCCGGGAAACAATACATCCATCGCCGCTACCGTATCATCGTCGTTTATGCGCATGTAAAATGCCTTTATCTCCTTTGGGTAGTTGAAGAGGATGACCGGCTTTTTAAAGTGTTTTTCCACCAGGTATCGCTCGTGTTCCGATTGAAGGTCAGCACCCCAATCTTCAATCACGTATTGGAATTTCTTTTTCTTGTTGGGTTTTGAATTCTTGAGGATATTAATCGCTTCTGTATAAGTGATCCGCTCGTATTCGTTTTCGAGGGTAAACTGGAGTTTTTCTATAAGACCCATTGGACTGCGCTCAAGGGCGGGCTTTTGCTTGTCCTCATCGGCCAGTCTCTTGTCCAGAATGTCCAGGTCCTCCCTGCAATGTGTCAACACATAGTTGATCAGGTATTTGAGGAACTCCTCTGCCAGGTCCATGCTATCCTCCAGGTCATAGAAGGCCATTTCAGGCTCAATCATCCAGAATTCTGCCAGGTGCCTGCTGGTGTTACTGTTTTCTGCCCTGAAGGTGGGGCCAAAAGTATATATTTCAGACAGTGCCAATGCTGCTGTCTCCCCCTCCAGCTGACCGGATACCGTCAGGTTGGTTTCCTTTCCGAAAAAATCTTCAGTAAAATCTACCTCACCACTCTCAGTCAAAGGAGGCGACTTTGGATCTAATGCAGAAACCCTGAACATCTCACCGGCTCCCTCGGCATCAGAACCGGTGATTATCGGAGTATGGATATTATAGAATCCCTTTTCATGGAAAAATTTATGAACCGCATAGATGACTGCATGACGCACCCGGTAAATAGCCCCAAAAGTATTGGTCCTCACACGTAGATGGGCGATTTCACGCAGAAATTCAAGGCTGTGCCTTTTAGGCTGCAACGGGTATTTTTCCGGATTTGCTTCCCCGATTACTTCCAGTTTCTCTACCTGGACTTCTACTGACTGACCCGCCCCCAGTGATTCTACCAAAGTTCCGGTAACTTTGAGACAGGCTCCTGTTGTCACCTTCTTCAACTGTTCCTCATCAAATTTTTCAAAATCAACTACCGCCTGGAGATTGGCAGCACAGGTTCCATCATTCAAGCTGATAAACCGGTTACTCCGGAAGGTTCTTACCCATCCACAGACAGTAACTTCATCCCCGACTTTTTCTCCATTGAGAAGGTCCCTGATTTTCTCCCGTGCGATCATTTTATATTCGAATTGATGCCTGAAAAATGACGGGCAAAAAAACGATATTTTGAGCTTTATAGCAAAGAATCAAAGAAATATAATAAATTTGAAATACAGTTCTAAACGCTGATTTCAAGGCATTTTTATGCAAAAATTAGGTCTAAGTCAAAGCCTTCAACAGAAGCTCTCTCCGCAGCAGATACAGTTTATCAAACTGCTGCAGATCCCGACTGCTGAATTGGAGTCGAGGATCGAGGAAGAGATGGAGGTAAACCCTGCTCTCGAGGAAGGAAAAGAAAATGATGGGGAGGCAGAAGACCTCAACGAAGAGACCAGTGAAGAGGTGGAAAATGAAGATCTCAACATTGACGACTACCTTCGCGATGATGATTTCAGTGGATATAAAATGCAAGGTGACGGTCGAGACGACGAGGATAAAGATATGCCCATTGCCATGCTGTCCTCACTCAACGAACAGCTGATCAACCAACTCGGATTTCTCAATCTCGACGAACGACAACATGCCATCGGCCTACAGCTAATAGGGAGTATTGAATCCGATGGCTATATCCGCCGGGACCTGGATGCCATCATAAACGACATGGCATTCTCACAAAATATTGAGACCGACCTGGATGAAACGGAATCCATCCTGCATAAAATCCAGGAATTTGATCCGCCGGGTATTGCCGCAAGGAATTTACGGGAATGTTTGCTCCTTCAACTGGATCGCAGAAAAGACGATCAGAATATTGACGTAATAATTGCAAAGAAAATTCTTGAGGAGTGCTACGAAGAATTTACCAAGAAGCACTACGATAAGATCATGAAGAAGCTCGATATCGAGGATGAAGACTTCATCAAAGATGCAGTGGAACTTGTCCGAAAACTCAACCCCAAGCCGGGTGGTGGATCGAGTGGTATGGTGAGGACCCAATACCTGATTCCTGACTTTATTATGACCAATAGTAATGGAAAACTAGACCTGGCACTCAATTCAAGAAACGCTCCCGAACTGAAGATCAGCAGTTCCTATGCCGATATGTTCGACTCCTATGAGAAGAGTGACAAGAAAGATAAAAAGCTCAAGGAGACCGTCACTTTCGTCAAACAGAAACTCGACGCTGCCAAGTGGTTCATCGATGCAATAAGGCAAAGGCAACATACCCTTTTAAGGACTATGCGAGCTATTCTCGATTTCCAGCATGATTATTTCCTGGAGGGAGACGAAAGCAAACTCAGGCCCATGATCCTGAAGGATATTGCCGAGATCATTGACATGGATATCTCCACGGTTTCCCGGGTGGCCAACTCAAAATCCATTCAGACCGATTTTGGGATTTTCCCCCTGAAATATTTCTTTTCCGAAGGTATTGCTACTGATTCCGGAGAAGATGTAAGCAGCCGGGAGGTCAAAAATGAATTGAAGGGGATAATCGAAGAGGAAGATAAGAAGAAGCCCCTATCGGACGATAAACTAGAAAAACTGCTCAAGGCCAAGGGCTACAATATTGCCCGTAGAACGGTGGCCAAATACCGTGAACAATTGAATATTCCCGTGGCAAGGTTGAGAAAGGAGCTGTAATCTTGAGAAAGATTGCTCTGGTCTTTTCTGCCATCTATCAACCCCTGTTGATGACGACTATTCTCATCAGTGTGATGTTATGGTATGCACCTAATACCATGGGCCAGATGAACGACAAGGCCAGATGGATTCTGATAGGTATCTTTGCTCTCCTCACATTTGTCCTCCCTGTCATCAGTATCATTTTACTAAAGCTCACAAAAAATATTACACGTCTCGAGATGAATGACCGGAGAGAAAGGATCTGGCCATTGATCTTCACCACGATCTACTACGGAGTTACCACGTACTGGATGGTCTTCCAGTTCCGGGTAAGCAACCCCATGATCGCCTTGATGGTAGGAGTGTTGGCGACAATATTAATTATTACGATCATCACTCTTTTCTGGAAAATCAGCGCACATAGTGCAGGAGCATGGGGAGGGGTAGGATTTTTCATTGCCATGATGCAAAAAACAGTAGAAACCAACCTGTTCTGGCCCACTATTGTTACGATCTTGTTGGCGGGCCTGATCAGCACAGCAAGGCTATATCTGAGAGTACACTCCCCAAGGCAGGTTTTCCTGGGTGGACTGCTTGGCTACATTATCTGTTTTACGAGCATTTATATATTTTTATGATATGTATGAGTTTTTGAAGTTTGAACTGGAAGAAGGCATCGCAACCATCACGCTGAACAGGCCTGATGTATATAATGCACTGAATGATGAGATCACATTTGAGCTGCAGGATGCCTTAAAGAAGTGCAAAAAGGAAGAAGAAATCCGGGTGGTAGTACTCACCGGGGAGGGGAAGGCGTTTTGTTCAGGACAAGATCTTAAGGCTTCACAGGGTAAAAAGCGGTCATTCAAAGATTCCCTGGATAAGAGGTATAATCCCATTATTCGCGCCATGCGAAATCTACCCAAACCCATCATTTGCAGGTTGAATGGTGTGGCCGCCGGTGCTGGCTGCTCGATCGCATTGGCAAGTGATATAATCGTAGCTGACAAGGAGGCCAATCTTATCGAAGTCTTTATCAATATTGGACTCGTGTTGGACTCCGGTTCATCCTATTTTCTGCCAAGGCTGATCGGGACAAGCAGGGCGTTTGAAATGGCCACTATGGCCAGGAAAATCAATGGGGAGAAAGCTGAAGAATGGGGTCTCGTCAATAAGGCCGTGGACAAGGAAGACCTCGATAGTGCAGTAGCAGAATATGCCAATTATTACGCCAAGGCACCTACCAAAGCTGTTGGTATCATAAAGAAAATGCTAAACCGGTCAGGGTACTCAAACCTTGAAGAAATGCTGGATTACGAATCCTACAGTCAGGAAATTGCCGGGAGTTCCGAAGATTACCAGGAAGGCGTAAACGCGTTCCTGGAAAAGAGGAAACCCGATTTCAAAGGGAAATAATCAGAAGAGATTGATACTCAATCCCGTGGTGACCACATTTATATTTTCATCGGTAGGCCCCTCGCCCTCTACAAAGATCGGTGAGATCATATAGTTCACAAAGACATTGAACCCTCCTCCTCCAACACGGAGATAGGCACCATATCTAATCCTTGTAAGATGAAATGGATGCTGCTCCTTAATTTTGTGAACCTCCGTATCGACATTATAACTGTACTTGGTTTTACCCTTGAGGAGTAATCCTACTTTAGCACCGACTGCCACTGTGAAACTCCGGGAAACATCCCTTGGATTGGTATTGTACCTGAATTCTACAGGGACTTCAAGGTAATTTACTATGAAGTCTGATTTAATAATGTCCAGGTTTTCAAGCGGTGAAAAATAGGCGCTGTCAGGGGCGTGAAAAATAGTTTGCTCCCTATTCAGACTATCGAAATCAAGTCGGAATTTATCTATTCCTATTCCTATTCCGGGGTGAAAGGATATCTTGGATTCCCCCAGTTGGAAGCTCTGGAAATAGTGAATATTAATAGCCCTTGAGTTAAATGTTCTCGTTGGAAAATTATCCGAGTTGGGAATGTTAAATCCCCAATCCATCTGCAGAATCCCCGGAATATCAGGCCTTCCCTTCTTCTCTTCGTTATCCTGTGCCACTGCAGACAGAAAACCTCCCAACACAAACAACAGAATTATTATCCTCTTCATAGCTACCATTTTCAGGCTGCAAATTTAGTTTTTATATTCATAGCACAAAAGGGAGAAGGGAGAAAGGATGGAGAGGCAGTAGGCAGTAGGCGGTAGGCGGTAGGCGGTAGGCGGTAAGTGATAGGTGGTAGGTGGTAGGTGGTAGGTGGTAGGTGGTAGGCAAGTAATCGCAAATCGATAAGTTACTCCCCCTTCTCCGCAAGTGGGGAGAAGGGGTTGGGGGGATGAGGTTTTGGAGCACATGAGAGGGGAAGGGGAAGATAGAAGTGAAGGTGGAAAGAAGAAAGTGGTAGGTGGTAAGTGATAAGTGATAATGATTAATTAAAAGGTTATGGCATATGATACCTATTTAGCTGAAAGGATCAGGAATTACCTCAAAGAGAAGCACGTATTGAATACCGAGAAGCAAATGATGGGGGGGTTGGCCTTTATGGTGGATGAAAAAATGTGTGTTGGAATTGTGAAAGATGACCTGATGGCACGGGTAGGCCCCGAACTGGAGGAAGAGGCAAGAAACCGTACTCATGTTCGGCCTATGGATTTCACAGGCCGCCCAATGAAGGGCTATATTTTTGTGAGCCCGGAGGGGGTTGATAACGACGAGCACCTCGCTTACTTCATCGACCTGGCGCTGGAGTTCAATCCGTTGGCGAAGAAAAGCAAGAGAGCTAAGAGCTAACAGTTGGGAGACGAGGGGATTGGGAGGTGAGAAGTAAAAGTGAAGAGTGAATAGCGTAAAGTGTAAAATTTAAAAAGAATATTGCTAATGAAACTTCTCCTGGCGAGTACTTCGACGGTCCATGGGCAAAAATACCTGGAGTATCTCAAAGATGATATTAAAGAATTTTTTAAGGGTGTAAAGACCATAGTTTTCATACCCTATGCCCGTCCCGGGGGTATTACATGGGATGAATACACCGAGGTAGCCAGGAAAGCATTTGAACCGTTGGGATTTGACATCCGGGGTGTGCATGAAATGGATGATGCCCCGGAAGCCATCAAAAGGGCGGAAGGAGTTTTTACCGGAGGTGGCAATACATTCGTTCTGTTAAATACGCTTTATGAAAAGGGGCTGATTCCCCAGCTTAGAGACAGGATTTTGTCCGGAATGCCTTACATGGGCTCAAGTGCAGGAACCAATATTGCCGGGGCAGGAATAGAGACGACCAATGATATGCCCGTCCTTCACCCGCCGTCTTTTGAAGCACTTCATGTTGTGCCATTCAATATAAATCCCCATTATCTTGATCCCGATCCGGGGTCCAAGCATATGGGTGAAACCAGGGAAACACGTATTAAGGAATTCCTGGTCTTCAATAATCGAAAAGTCGTCGGATTGAGAGAGGGAAGTCACCTCTGGATCGAAGGTGGTAACGTTGAACTCCGCGGCACCCTACCAACACGTATCTTCTCCCGTGACGGAATTAAAGAATACCCACCCGGCGAAAAACTCAACTTTCTTCTGGAGACAGACTAAAAACTCCCCTCCTT
>JAHEKQ010000033.1:1987-8813 GCA_024638265.1 Flammeovirgaceae bacterium | reverse complement strand
AGACCTCACCCGGCTCACTCGCCCTTTCGGGCTTCGCGATCCACCCTCTCCATAAAACATGGAGAGGGTAATAATCTTGTCTAAAAGAAACTCTCCCTGCTTTCCCATTCCCCTTCTGCCTCATATGCGTTCCTGCTTTGTCCGCCGAAGGGTACCGAAGGCGGGTATCCCGCTGAGAACACTTCGGCTTCTCAGTACTTCATCGACCGCAAACTATCCCAGCAGCTCTGCTTCACCACATCCATCTGGTAGTCGATGATATCAACCTTGCCGGCAAGGTGAAGGCGGGCACAAGAAGCCGCATGTCCGGACAGGATATATAACATAGCCGTGGGATGCATATATCGGAAATCCCCCTGTGCAATGCCTCTCTCAAATGCAGTAATCACCGAATCGAGCTTTTGTATTTCACCGTCTAGGATTTTCTTAGTGAACAGTGGTGAATGAGCAAATTGTCTCATGAAATCAAACACATCCGGGTGCTTCTGATAGAAAGTAAACAGGTTCTCCCAGTACAGCTTCAACCGGTCCTCAGAACTGAGGCTACTTTCATCCCCATAAGTCATTGCCTCCACTTTTCTGTCAAGCCAATGTTCATACATGGAACTCAATAGGTCATCCATATCAGAGAAATATGTGTAAAAACTCCCGGCAGCAATTTTGGCCTCGGCTGCCACATCCCTGAGTGAAACTTTTCCGATCACTTCCTTTGAGGTCAACCTTAGGCAGGCTTCCATGATCCTGTTTCTCTTTTCTTGTTTCTTATCCATAGTTGAAAAAATTGAACGAACGTTTAATAATAAATTGAACGAATGTTCAAAAGTTACACAAAATTGAACGATCGTTCAAGAAGAAGATGAACATTCGTTCAATTTTCCGGATACCGGAAGGGGATACAGGAACGCAGATGAGCTACGAGGGGAGTGAGAGATGGGGTATGGGGGAGAGATGGGGAATGGGGGGGAGATGGGGAATGGGGGGGAGATGGGGAATGGGGGGGAGACTTATGAGAACCATGGATGGACTAACAATTAAATTTTGGCAGTGACCCTGTATCCTGTATCCTCTTCCTGTATCCCTTCCTGTATCCCCTTCCCTGTATCCATCAGCGCAAGTAAAACTTGCGCTGATCATCGCTTGCGCTTATATTTAGGTAATCGCTTTCCATGGGTTCTATCATTACAGGATACGAGCATGATATTTTTGTGAGCTATCGTCACAAAGACAACCGTTACGATGGTTGGGTGACTGACTTTATCCAGGATTTAAAGCGGGAACTGGAGGCGACCATGAAGGATGATCTTTCGATTTACTTCGATGAGAATCCCATCGATGGATTGCTGGAGTCGCACCAGGTTGATCAGTCTCTATCCAGAAAGCTTAAATGCCTCATATTTATCCCCGTATTATCCAGGACCTATTGTGATCCAAGAAGCTTCGCCTGGAATTACGAATTCCTGGCTTTCAATCGTATGGTGCGAAAAGATCCATATGGGATTGACATCACCGTTCCCAGCGGCAATGTCTCCAGCAGGATACTTCCTGTAAGAATCCACGAGCTGGAAGAAGAGGATTACCACATGCTCGAGGATAAGCTTGAATCTAAGTTAAGGGCCATCGACTTTATCTATCAAAGCCCGGGAGTGAACCGGCCTCTGAGGAGACGTGATGACGATATCATCAAAGGCGAAGATCAGTCGCTATACAGGGATCAGATCAATAAACTCGCCCTTTCCATCAAGCAAATTATCAGGGGAATACAAAAAGCGGTTCCTGCAGGAGATATCACGGGAGATGAACAAAAATTAAAGTCCTCCACTAAAAAGTCATCGAAATCGTTCCGCATTAAGATTCTACAGCAAATACCACTTTTCAGTCGATTAAACGATGACCAACTCTCTGAGATTGCTGGAGGGATGGAAATGCTGACCGTGGAAGAAGGGGAGGAAGTCATTAAAAAGGGAGACCCGGGGTCTTCCATGTTTGTGATTATCGATGGGCGAGTGAAAGTGCATGATGAAGATCACGTTTTTTCGCATATGGAGGGAGGAGACTGTTTTGGGGAATACACTCTGATCGATGAAATTGAGAGGTCTGCCACAGTAACCACCACAGAAGCTACTACGCTCTTTAAGCTTGAAAAAGAAGTATTCCAGGAAATCGCCGAACGCAATCCGGATTTTCTCAATGCCATGCTGAAAGTGATGGTTGAGAGATTGAGAAAACTCGATGCCACACAGGAAAAGCTTGCATCCCGACATTCTGAAATATCCGAGCACAACAAGGAAATCGAAGAACAAAGGATATTGCTGGAGAATATGCATGAGATCAAAAAGCAGACCATCAAGATTGTTACTGATGATCTGAGGAACCCTTTAACCAGTAGTCTGAGTATAGCGGACCTGTTAAAAGATGAACTCAAAGAAGCCCATCCTGATTTGCTGGAACATATAGAAGTTATTTCCAGGGGTTTGAAAAAAATGAATGAGATCACCCTCAAGCTTATGGAACTCCAAAACGATCAGGAATCTTGAAAGCCCTGAATACAAGGGAACTCGGAAGGACCTACAAACTCCTCAGCCCCCAGGACCAGCAGGAAGTCACTGCGATGATTGAAGCCAAAATCCGTGAGGTCGAAGAGAAAAAGACAGACATGGATGCGCGGAAGACCCACCTCGCTAAGGGCAGGATCTTCTTCGCCAACCCCAATGCACGCGGCAAGAGAAAACCCATCCATCACCTGGATGTGGAGCTATGGGATAAAGATATAAGCAATCCTGATGATTTCCTTGGAGGGGGTGTGACGGATATGAAGGGGAGATTCGAGATCTGGTATAATCCGGCAGATGCCGGATATATGGATGTTCCTGACCTGGAGATCCGCCTGTTTGAAAGAAAATACCGGATCGATCACAAGGGGAACCTAAGTTTTACAAAGAACAGGATTACCACAGTTTTTGGCGAAAACAATGTCAAGACCCTGTCATTTGACTTTGGATCTATAGAAATTCCATACTGGGAATACCACCCGGAAAAACCGATGCCCCGGGTCCACATTGCCGAAGAAGGAGGTCCTCCTCAGTCCTATTCGGCCGGGAGGAGCCTTGAAATGATCAAAGCACTGGCTTCGATCGAGGCCATCAAACGGAAGCACGTGTTCCTCGCCAAAAATGATCCCAGGGCCCTGAACTGTGATAAAGTTCAAAGGGATTACCCCATCAACCTGACCCGCAAAATTGAAAAAGACCGGCCGGGGTATACGCGATCGGACGAATACTTCGCCGAATTATTCCTCAACGGCATGGAAGCCAGTGTAATGGACAGAGATCCGGATCACCCGGAGATCTTCTGGATCCATCACCACTGGAACAGCTACGAACAGGATGGTATCTACGCGATGCCCAATGTCGATATTAAGTTCAAAAAATCGGGCACCTCTATCCTGCCCATTGAGATCACACTGGGCATGAGAAAACCTGGGAAGACCAAGCCCAACGCTAAACTGGAATTCCAAACTTTCACACCTAAAGACAAAGCCAAATGGCCGCAGGCTAAAAGAGTAGCTCGCGTAAGTGCTGCACTGGTGGCAGAACTCGACAGCCACTTATGCACGACCCACCTGAATGTAGAGCAGTACGCCATTGCTGCCTACCGCAATATCCGGAGAAACCCGATCAGGCATTTGCTGTTTCCGCACATTAAGGAGGTAGCCCTGATAAATCACTCCGCCGACACCCTACTCCTCGGGGAAAACGGGTATATCACTAAAGCAACGGGGTTTGTTGAATCCTCCATTGAAGAACGCCTGGTGCAGGTCTTGGGAACCCTCGATTGGAAAAACTGGACTCCAAGGGAAAAAGTTTGTGAGGACCACCGCTATGCCGATGCCGCCTGGTTGTTCTGGAATATGCTCGGAGAATTTGTGGATGATTTTTTCAGTAAATACGAAGAGGGTATCGTTCAATTCTGGCATGAGATTAAAATATTTTCAGAGGAAGTAGTTGACAACAGCGTTCCGGTTTTCCTGTGTAATTACCTGCAGGGCAAACTGGCAACACCGAAAAATGCGACCTGGTTTGACTGGAATGAACGGATGGATACCTCGGTGAAAAGAACCGAGAGCAATGGATTTTTCAGGGCTGTTTCACCAATCACCATCAAGAAAACTCCCGGTGACAGAGATATCGACAACCTGAAGCAGGTAGCACGTTATGTGATATACCATTCAACCTTCGCCCATTGGTGGTCCAATAACCGTCAATACGATGAGGGTGGTGAGCTTAAGTTTACCGCTTTGGGCATGCGATACGGTAAAAAAGGAATACTGACCACTGAAAATGACTTGTCCGTACTTCCCCCACCCCGTGAAGCGACAATGCAGCTGTGGATCAGCTATATGCTCTCCTATACCCGCTTTGGCCTGATCATGAAAAATGAAGACAAAGACCTACACCCTATATTGATAGAGAAGTTACAGGAACTGGATGAGCCGTTCAGGGAACTGGATCTGGATATTTCGACTATGCCGAGCAGGACGAATATTTGAAGTGAAAAGTAAAAAGGCACAAGTTAGAAGGGAGGTAAAAAGCGAAGAGTGAAAAGTGGAAAGTGTAAAAGTTTCTGACTGATTTGTCTCTGCTGATATGAACCAGACTATAAATATCCTATGCTTTGTCCTTCTGTCAGGATGTGTCTCCAAACCGGAAATAAATCAAGAAACCGTGGATTGGAAATACTATCTTGGGGAGCTTACTTCCTCCCAATACTCCACGGTGTCGCAAATCACCAAGGAGAATGTGACCCGCATGAAAGTACTGTGGACATTTGACGGTGGTGAGGAGGACCCTCGAAATCGCTCGCAGGTTCAAACGAATCCATTGATTGTGGGCGGAACTTTGTACGGAACCACCGCCAGGTTGAAACTCATAGCGCTAAATGCCAGGAACGGTACCAAGATGTGGTCTTTTGATCCTTTTGAGGGGAACTCATCAGAAAATGGCATAGGAGTCAACCGGGGGCTGGTCTACTGGGAGGATTCACTGAGAAGGAATAAGCGGATCTACTATGCTGCAGGACAACATTTGTACTGTATTGATGCATCCACAGGGGAACTTGTTGCGCCCTTCGGTATCGGTGGGACCGTTAGCCTGAAGGAAGGTTTGGACACTGATTTGGAAGAACGTTACGTCCTATCCAAAACCCCGGGGGTTATCTATCGCGACAAACTGATTTTGGGTACCAGTGTCGCAGAAGGTCCAAATGCCGCTCCGGGACATATTCGAGCCTACAATATTCATACGGGAAAGCGGGAATGGATATTCCACACCATCCCTCATCCCGGGGAATTTGGCTACGAAACCTGGCCGGAGGAGGCCTGGCAGAAATCAGGGGGAGCCAACGCATGGGCCGGCATGAGCCTCGACGAGGAAAGAGGTATCGTTTATCTACCTACAGGATCAGCCTCCTATGACTTTTACGGCGCAGACCGCCATGGAGAAAACCTGTTTGCCAATTGTATACTGGCCTTGGATGCCGGGACCGGGGAAAGGATTTGGCATTACCAAACGGTTCATCATGACCTCTGGGACCGGGACCTGCCTGCTCCCCCCAACCTTGCTACCATTGAGATAGAAGGAAAATCACGGGATGTGGTCATTCAGATCACCAAATCCGGTTTTTTGTTCGTGCTGGACAGGGACACGGGAGAGCCGGTATTTGAAATTGAGGAAAAACCCGTACCCCCCAGTTCCCTTTGGGGAGAGAAAGCATGGCCCACTCAACCATACCCGGTGGAAATGCCTCCTTTTACAAGGCAGGAGTTTAATCTGGAGCAAGTCACGGACCTTTCCGATTCTGCCAATGGCTTTGTGAAGAACATACTTTCAAGAACGGATTATAGTCATATGTTTCTTCCACCATCCGATAGTGGAGTGATCATCTTCCCGGGGTTTGACGGGGGAGGTGAATGGGGGGGTGCGGCGTTTAATCCTGAAACCAAAACACTTTTTGTCAATACCAATGAAATTCCGTGGATCCAGACAATGATACCCGTTTTTGGGACTTCCGAAAATAATATGTGGATGCAGGGAAGTGCTGCAGGGAAATCACTGTACCGACAATTTTGTGCAGGTTGCCACGGCATAGATAAGCAAGGGGGAGAATTTATGGGAAATGTACCGTCTCTTGTAAACCTGAAGGAGACGTATACCGACTCCACATTTGATATATTGGAAACTGGAAGAGGGGTTATGCCGGCTTTTCCATGGTTATCCCGGCACCAGGTTGAAGGACTGAAAAACTACCTTCTTGAAACAGGTTATGAAAACATGTTTACCAGGGATTATGACTTAACACCCTCATACACCTCGACAGGTTACATCAAATTCAAAGATCAAAACGGGTACCCGGCCATCAAACCCCCGTGGGGAACCCTTACGGCAGTGGATATTGAAAATACTGAAATCTTATGGAAAGTGCCCTTGGGTGAGTATCCCGAACTCTCCAAAGCAGGAATTCCCATCACAGGCACTGAGAATTATGGTGGGCCGGTAATCACCTCCAATGGTCTTCTCTTTATAGCTGCAACCCCTGATGAGAAATTCAGGGTTTTCGACCAGGATAATGGAAAAGTAATATTCAGTAACGACTCCCGCCGCCGTTGATGATAAGCAAAAACCATTATCATATCATTATATTGGATGTTATGATGCTGATGGACCAAATGATAAAAATGATGTATCTGGATACAAATATATTGATAGAAAAGTATCATATGGGCAATGTAAAAAGTTTGCTGGTGATGATTCTCGTAGGTATAAATTCTTTT
>JAHEKQ010000033.1:0-1977 GCA_024638265.1 Flammeovirgaceae bacterium | reverse complement strand
TATGTAGTAATTGCCTGCGGTGGCGGGAAATTGGGCTCGAAGTCAGGGGATTATTATGTGGCGTTTGGATTGGAGTAGGGTGAGGTTTAGGGTTCACGGGTTCAAGAGTTCACGGGTTCACGAGGAGTTCAGAGGTTCAGAGGGAGTTCAGAAGTTCAAGGGTTCAGAGGTTCAGAAGTCTAGGTTCACGGGTTCACGAGACTCAAGTTCACGGGGAGTTCAGAAGTTCAAGGGTTCAGAGGTTCAGAAGTCTAGGTTCACGGGTTCACGAGACTCAAGTACACGAGACAATTTGTTTTCTCTTCGTCACCTTGTCCCCGCGTCTACGCGTCTACGCGTTTACGCTTCTACCCCTCAATAAGCCACCAAATCTTTCTCCTCATCCTCCAGGTTCTTCTTCCTGTCGAATACGCGGATGATTAGTCGGGCGCCTTTGTCGTAGGTGAAGTAGCTCCAGATCCAGTTATTCAAGGTAATAAGCTTATTCCGAAAGCCGATCAGGTACATGATATGTACGAACATCCACACCAGCCAGGCTAAGAACCCGCGGAAGTGAAGCCCGCCGGGGAGATCTACCACAGCCTTGTTTCGGCCGATCGTAGCCATGGTCCCTTTGTCAAAGTACTTAAAGGGGATCATATCCTTCCCGGTCAGCCACCTCTTCAGGTTTTTGGCCAGGTGCTTACCCTGCTGGATCGCCACGGGAGCGACCATGGGAAATCCATTGGGATATTTCTTGTTGGGCATCTGTGCAATATCCCCGATTGCATAGATATTGTCTGATTCGATCACGCGATTATACTTGTCCACTACCAGCCTGCTGCGCAATACCTGGTCCCTGGTGAACCCTTCAGGGACATTGCCCATAACCCCGGCTGCCCAGATAAGACTTTTGGTAGGAATAATCTCCCCATTACTCAACACGGCGTGTTCTTCAATATAATCTTCCACAATCACGCCGGTGCTGACCTTTATGCCCAGTGATTCGATATACTTCCTCGCTTCCAGGGAAGACTTTTCCGACATTGAACTGAGTAATTTATCAGTCCCTTCAATGAGGTGAATGTTCATCCTGGATATATCAAGGTCCGGGTAATCCTTGGGGAGAACATGTTTTTTTAGTTCGGCCAGGGCGCCACAAACCTCCACACCCGTTGGACCGCCACCCACTACCACAATATTCAAAAGTGCCTGCGATTCATCGGGATCTTCCGTAAGTACTGCCTGCTCAAACATCTGGAGTATATGACTCCTCATATTCAGTGCATGTACCACCCGTTTTAAGGGCAAGCTATTTTTCCTGACGGTCTCGTTATTGAAAAAGTTGGTCTTTGAACCATTGGCCATCACCAAGTAATCATAGGGAAGATCCCCGATCAGTGTTTTCACCACTTTCCTGTCCTGGTCCACCCCGGTTACCCTGACCATTCGAAAGAAATAATTGTCATGTCCCTCAAAAGTCTTTCGTAAGGGGCCTGCAATGGAATCGGGTTCCAGTCCGGCAGTCGCCACCTGGTAAAGCAGGGGCTGAAAAGTATGAAAGTTGTTGCGGTCCAGCATGACGATCTGGGCATCCGCCTTATACAGCCTTTTCGCCAGGTTTAACCCGGCAAATCCTCCCCCGATTATAACGATCCTGGGAAGGTCGGTTTCAGGAATTCTCAACGATAAATGTGATGGTAGCGACATGGTATACAGAATTTAGATGTTTAAACTCATATATATTAACGTATGGGGGGTGAGATGGTTGATAAACCAGGATAAGATTTTTTATCGGGTTCACGGGTTCACGAGACGCGGGTTCACGGGGAGTTCAGAAGTTCAAGGGTTCAGCTGAGGGTTCACGCGGGTCAGGCTCACGGGAAGTTGAGTGGTTGAGTGGTTAAGTGGTTAAGTGGTTGAGTGGTTGAGTGGTTGAGTGGTTGGTGGTTGAGTGGTTGAGTGGTTCAGTGGTTCAGTGGTTCAGTGGTTCAGTGG
>JAHEKQ010000115.1 GCA_024638265.1 Flammeovirgaceae bacterium | reverse complement strand
GCGGCACCAATCATAAGCGGGGCTACCCAAGGATGTGTGGGTGATATTATGACATTTACCGTTCCGGGGGGAAATCCTGCAATTTACGATTACACATGGGACCTTGCCAACCTTCCTCCGTCTACCCAGGTGGTACCCGGGTCCGGAAGCCCCTTTAACTTTATTTCACTTGAATTTTTCGACCCGGTTGTGGGTGATTTGACCGTCACGGTTTCCGACAAATCAACATCCTGTGTAGGGCCATCCGAGACAGTCGTTTTACAGATTCTACAGGTTCCTGACATGCAACTGGCATCCGATGAAGTCACCCTCACGGTCTGTGAAACACAACCAGTCACTTTCACAGCGACCGACTTGAACGGGGTGGCAGACACCTATGAATTCATTCTCAATGGTTCAATTGTCCAAAGCGGACCATTGGATAGCTATACAACTGTTTTGCCGTTTTTCAACAGTATGGTTGTGAAAGGCTATGCAGGGGTTTGCGAATCTCCGCCAAGTGCCCCA
The DNA here is from genome assembly GCA_024638265.1 of Flammeovirgaceae bacterium. Taxonomy (GTDB): domain Bacteria; phylum Bacteroidota; class Bacteroidia; order Cytophagales; family Cyclobacteriaceae; genus JAHEKQ01. Next base: position 7,561 of record JAHEKQ010000115.1, on the reverse strand, counting down.
ATTACTCATGTTGTGAATTCCAACCCTCAGAAGTTCTTTGTAAATGGTGGAGGAGATATATGCCAGGGGAATCCAGGTGCTACGGTCTCTCTCAACAACTCAACGGCCGGAGTGGACTATGAACTGTTTCGGGACGGTGTTACAACAGGGGAAATAATCACATCTGCTGGTGGATCATTTGATTTCAGTCTACAAACTGTAGCAGGAACTTATTCGGTGGAAGCAGTAAATACCAATAATTGCCAAATTACAATGGAAGGACAGCCCATCGTTACCGTAAATCCATTACCGGCTGTATTTGACCTGGCGGGAGGTGGCAGTTATTGTGCTGGCGATCCTGGATTGGAAATAACCTTGAATGGATCGGAAAACGGTATAGACTATGAACTTAGAAGAGATGCACTCCCAACGGGAAATATTGTACCGGGAACTGGTGCTGCCCTGAGTTTTGGATTTGTTACGGAAGCAGGAGATTATACAGTAATTGCGGTTAATAATACCACGGGGTGCGATGTGGGTATGAATGGTACAGAAACAGTATCAATTACGCCACTTCCCCAACTGGATCCCACCAATAATACCCCAGTCATTTGCAGTGGAGAATCTGTCGATATAGTAGTTAGTTCAGATATTGGAGGCTCCACCTTCACCTGGACTGCAACGGCAAGTAGTGGGAATGTATCCGGTATGAATGACAGGCTAACGCCCGTAGTTGAAGGCACGGTGATAAATGATGTAATTATTAATACAGATGCTTCGCCCCAGACTGTGACTTATGAGATCACGCCGGTGAATACCTGTCCGGGTTTACCAGAAACTGTGGAGGTGTTGGTGAATCCACTGCCAGAGATAACCATTTTGCAGGATCAAACAGTTTGTGCAGGTGCTGCTACACAATTGACCTTTGAGTCTATAGGAGCAGTGCCCTTTGATATAGAGTATACCGATGGTACAAATGTCTTTAATATTCAGAATGTTGGAAATACCCACACCGTAATCGTAAATCCCACTGTAACTACGACATATTCTGTAGTTTCAGTGACCGATGGGAATGGTTGTGTATTCAACCCGGTAGGGGAAGAGGCACTTATCACAGTAGAAAGTGTGAATGCAGCTTTTTCCACCATTCAACCAACCCAATCTTGTAGCCCATATGAGGTTACCTTCACCAATGATGATATTCAGCCCGGGATCGAGTATACATGGAGCTGGGGAGATGGAACTGTGGATGAGATTTCAAATGCACCTACAATCAGTCATACCTTTATCAATAACTCTACCTCTATAAGTCTGACCTACAATGTAACCCTTACCGCGCGTAACACTGCAGTAAATCCAGCATGTGTGGATTCTGAGACTATACCCATCACCCTATTACCTACGGTAAACATCAACCTATCACCCAACACTGAGGAAGGCTGCTCGCCAGTGGACATTAGTATTACCAATAATAGTATTGGTGCCTCTTCCCATATCTGGTACTACAGGGTGCAGGGAACCAACGATATGACAAATGTTCGCAATACCCCTGATGTGAATTACACATTGATCAATAACACAACGGCACCTGTAGTCTATGAAGTGGTTTACGAGGGAACAAATGGTTTATGTACCGTCACGGAGATCACGGAAGTTACCGTGTATCCCGAAGTGAATGCGGCCTTTGATGTCAACGGAAGTACGACACCCACCCCGGTATTGCTCGGTAATCCACCTCATGCTCTTATAAATAGCAGTACAGTTTCAGTTCCATCCTGGGATTATCAATGGGATTACGGGGACGGTAATGCCAGCAACGGGGAGCAACCTATCAGTCCTTACACGTATGCAAACTTTGGCAATTATAATATCCTGTTGACAGTAACTGAGCCGGACTTTGGTTGTACGGATACTGAAGCTGTATTTCTTAGGGTAGAACCTGCTATCCCCGTAATAGATTTTACCGCGACTCCTTTATCCGGTTGTCGCCCTCTTGAAGTAGAATTTACCAATAACAGTTTCTCTGTCGACCCTAATACCTACCTGTGGGAATTCTACAGCAGTACAGGCGCTTTGATAGGGACCTCCACTGAGATTAATCCCATATTTATTTTCAATACACCAGGGTTATATTCTGTCAGACTTAGCGGGGACAATTCTCTGGGAACAGGGGCAGAGGAATTTAAGGTGAATTATATCGATGTGTTTAACCTGCCAACGGCCAGTTTCCAGATCAGGCCCGATGTGGTATTTCTACCTGATGGTGTGATGTTTACACAGAATACTTCTTTTAATGCGACAGACTTTGAGTGGGATTTTGGAGATGGTACCATCTCCAATGATTTCCAACCTGAAAAAAGTTATGCCACAACGGGTACTTATACTGTTCAATTGATTGCCTACAATGCACAGGGTTGCTCTGATACTACGCGGCTTGAAAATGTTGTCCAGGTAATTGATGGAGGAAACCTGAGGGTTCCCAATGCCTTTACCCCAAGCCTAAGCGGACCTTCCGGTGGGGTTGCCGGTGGCGGTACCTTTAATGATGTATTTCTGCCCATTGTCGATGGGGTGGAAAAATTCAATATGCAGGTTTTTGATCGCTGGGGGAACATGGTTTTTGAAAGTAATACCAAGGATATAGGCTGGGACGGCTACGACAAGAATGGCAAGTTACTCCCAACGGGAGTTTATGTCTATAAATTGCAATTACAGTTCAGTAATAAAGAAAAGTTTGAGAAAATAGGAGATGTTACTTTGATACGATGAGGGTACTTTTTGCGATAGTGACCATATTTACCACATCCATGCTAATGGGCCAGGATCCACAGTTCAGCCAATACTACGCGGCACCTTTATACCTTAATCCTGCTTTTTCAGGTACTTCTAATGATCACAGGGTTAATATCAATAATCGGATACAATGGCCCTCGCTTCCTCGCGCATTTACGACCTATGCCGTTTCTTATGATTTTTACAAGCCTGAATTGAAAAGTGGCTTCGGCTTCCTCGCATCTACCGATGTGGCGGGAACTGCAGGACTCCGATCAACCAATTTTGGATTCATCTATTCCTACAAAATACAGATGTATGGTAAATGGGTGGTTTCTCCTGCCATATACTTTGGCTATGGGAACAGAAGTCTCGATTTCAACGAGCTGGTCTTTGGAGACCAGATCGAATTCAGCAACCAGGCTGCTCCTTCTGTTGACCCGATTGTCAACCAGTTGGATAATGAGAATTACTTTGATTCCGGGGCAGGACTGCTCTTTTATAGCCCGAATTCCTGGTTTGGCGCCAGCATCTGGCATATCAATCAACCGGATATCTCTTTCCTCGAGCGGGAAAACAGGATACCTGCAAAACTGACAATCCATGCAGGAACCAGACTACAAGTAAAGGGAGGGCCTTGGAAGAGGGCTGATATCTCTTACTTCACTACAAGTTTTATTTACAAGTTGCAGGGTCCATTCAGCCAGCTGGACCTAGGAATAAATTACCATGTGGACCCAATGATGATCGGATTGTGGTTCCGTGGGATCCCGGTGGTGCAGAATGTCATTGGAAATTTTTCCAGGGATGCCATTGTGTTTTCTACAGGACTCAGGTTCAAAATGCTGCAATTTCAATACAGTTATGATTTTACCGTTTCAGAACTCAGCGTAAGATCAGAAGGAGCACATGAGATCAGCGTGGAATATAGAATTCCACAGTTTTCCAATCCAAGCAGGGTACCCAGGAATAAACGAATTCTGCCTTGTCCTACCTATATTCCTTATGAATCATTCGATTCTAACAAAGCCTACATAAAGAAAAGCAGGCGTAAAAGGCGATAAGCTATTCATGACTTTTATCATAGTAACCGTTGATGCCAGTCACGGGATACTGATATAGAGGCGGATATATTTGGATAACAAATATGTTCCGATGAAGAAGGTCCTGGTACCCACCGATTTTAGTTCTGAGTCAAAAAATGCTTTTGATCTGGCGGTGGATTTCTGTAATAAAACGGGGGCTGCTCTTCATTTGCTGAATGTCGCAGATCTGCCCGTTGCATCGGATCCCATGGGTACTAATCTTCATTCCTATTTCTCCCCCGACCTGATCAAGCAGTTGGAAGATACCCTTAAAGAGAAACTCAACGCAATGACGTCTGAGGTAGAGGGGGTCAGGATAGAAGGCGAGATCGTTTGGGGAAATCCCTTTGGCGGCATTTCCAAGTATATCACTGAAAACGATGTAGACCTGGTAATAATGGGTACACGGGGAGCGAGTGGTGTCCGTGAATTATTTGTTGGTTCCAATACTGAGAAGGTAGTCCGACATGCGGAATCACCCGTGATAGCGGTAAAGGAACCCATCCGACTCGATGAAATAAAGAACATAGTTTTTGGTAATGAACTCGAATCCGACCAGGAAGAATTGGTACAACGGGTGAAAGAATTACAGAATATAGTGGGTGCGGAACTTCATGTAGTGAGGGTCAATACACCCGCACGGTTTAAGAGAGATGCAGAGATTTGGCACGAACTCGAATCTTTTGCCTCCAAGTATTCCCTTGAGAATTATACCCTGAACATCTTCAATGAATATCATGAGGACCAGGGCCTGATTTATTTTGCGGAAAAAATTGGTGCAGATATGATTGCACTTGGTACACACGGAAGAAGTGGTTTGAGACATTTATACAGCGGAAGTATAGCAGAAGATATAGTTAATCATGCAAAACGCCCCATTTGGACCTACATCATTAGGTAACGATTTCAAATTGAATAATACGATACTTATCGGAATCGGTAGGGAAACCGATTTCAGTGTATCTCCATTCCTGGCTCAGTTCAGTGATCTGTCGAATGTTTCTTTTGAAGCTGTGATCATTGAAAATATTAACCTGCTCAATGAATTACCTGTTGGGGATGATTCTGATTCAGCTAGTTCTAACAAAGAATCCTTGTCCAGGGTGGACCATTATGTCAAGGAATTTAAAGCTCATGATCTGAACATTAGTGTATGCCCACCTAACGTTAACGATCCCGGGTATCTGAGGGACCGGAGTATTTTATATGACCTTTTTTGCGTGGGTGAGGAAGTCTTGAAAGAGGAGAACAGTTTATTGTTTGATTATTTCTATGAGCTGAAATGTCCCGTACTTATCGTGCCCAATGGAGAGAATTCCCCGGATCATATTCTGTTTCTATTTGACGGTACCCCCGAAAGCGTCCTGGGAGTAAAGAAATTTATCAAGATGTTCTCGGGCAAGATCATCAATTCGACCGTGACTGCCATGATTCTCAATGACCATGTAGCCAGCGGCTTTAACGAAAAAATCATCGTTGATTTCTTACTGGCGAATTTTATCGATGTTGGGGTGGTATTCACAACTTCACATGGACTTGACCGTGATCTCAGGCGCATTGTCAAGCAATACCCAAAATCAATTTTACTCAGTGGATTGACAGGAGCCAAGTCCATCGTTTCTCAAAATGTTTGTAACTTGATCAGCACGGATAATATTCCGGTTTTCTTTTCAAGCTAGGAATTGATCACACAGGAGACTGATATAGAAAAGGAGCAGGAACTCCAATGTTATCACTGCGGGAATCCCTGTTCAGATAAAATTGCTAAGAATGGACAGTATTTCTGCTGTAACGGTTGTAAGACCGTATTTGAAATACTTTCCAACAACCAACTTCAGGACTATTATCAATATGAGTCTACTCCGGGTATATCCATGCTCAACAGGGAGAGTAAGAAATTTGATTTTCTCGACAACGAGGAGATCGTAGACTCTCTGCTCGACTTCCAATCAACCAATCTCAACAAAATTACTCTGTTCATCCCAGGCATCCATTGCAGTTCCTGCATCTGGCTTCTTGAAAACCTACACAAGCTTCAGGAGGGTGTAAAGGAGTGCAGGGTCAATTTTATGAAGAAAGAGGCAGTACTTAGTTACGACCCCGGTGTACTCAGCATTCACCAGTTGGCAGATGTTTTGGATTCCATTGGCTACGGACCCTTGATCAATTGGGATTCGACGAACAAAAAGAAAACTAAAAGTGCTTTTGGGACCCTTCAAATCAAATTGGGAATAGCGGGATTTTGTTTTGGAAATATCATGCTCCTGAGTTTTCCGGAGTATTTTGGTTTTGAACTGCCTGAAGTGGGATTCCGGAACTTCTTTTCCTACCTAAATCTACTCTTGGCATTACCCGTACTGTTGTATAGCTCTACTGATTACCTGAGATCAGCTCTTAAAAGTTTACAACAGCGATATATTAACATTGACGTTCCCATAGCCATCGGTATCCTCACCCTTTTCACCCGCTCGGCCTATGAGGTGATAAGTCAGACGGGTCCGGGCTTTTTCGACTCATTTTCCGGATTTATCTTTTTCCTGTTAATTGGTAAATGGTTTCAGGATAAAACCTATGAAAGCCTTTCGTTCGAAAGGGATTTTAAATCCTATTTCCCACTCGCGGTTTCAAGGGTAAATGGAACGGATATGGAGTCGGTCCCGGTCCGCGATCTCAGGAATGGCGATACTGTAAAGATCAGGAACAATGAAATCATACCCACAGACAGTATCCTCCTTTCAGATAATACCAACATAGATTATTCCTTTGTAACAGGTGAGCAAATGCCGATGAAAATTAAAAAGGGGGAGACCATTTTTGCCGGTGGAAGGCAAAAAGGCGTTGATATTACGGTTGAAGTAGCCAAACCTGTTTCGCAAAGTTACCTGACTAGCCTATGGAATAACTCAGGAGAAACTGAAGAATTGAAGTCCCAGCGGATAATAGACAAGGTGGCCAGATATTTTACCGCGATAGTTCTGGTAATTGCCCTGGGGACAGGAATTTATTGGGGTATTGCTAATCCGGGTTTGGTCTGGGAGTCGGTAACGGCTGTACTTATTGTGGCTTGTCCCTGTGCTCTGGCGCTGAGTGTGCCTTTTACGTATGGCAATATTCTCAGGATAGCCGGACGAAACAAAATGTACCTGAAATCGACCGAGGTTGTCGAAAAATTCAATAAGATGACCCGGATAGTATTTGATAAAACAGGAACCCTGACCTGGCCTGACAAAGGAGAGGTACGGTATCATGGAACCCCTCTGGAAAAATCCGATATGGATGTTATCAAATCCATGGCAAGTGCCTCTTTTCACCCACTAAGTAAAAAGTTGAGCCATTATTTTGGATTCGAAACTGACAAAACGGGTTTGAATGATTTTGAAGAGATTCCTGGAAGCGGTTTGAAGGCAGAAGCCTACGGAAAAGAGTACCTCCTGGGAAACCCAACCTTTGCAGGGAAACCCCAACAGTTCATTGAGAATAGCCATTCTGTGATTGTGGTGTCTATTGACCATCAACCCATTGGCTGGTTTGAACTTCAGGCGAGTTTCAGGGATAATATCAGGAAGGTGGTAAACGAACTAGGCAAATCTCTTAAGCTAAGCCTGTTAAGTGGCGACAATGATTCAGAGAGGAAAAAGTTGGAAGAATTGTTTCCACCTGAAGTTGAAATGATGTTTCAGCTCAAACCCGATGCGAAAAGAGACTACCTGAAGGACAGGCAGTCC
>JAHEKQ010000032.1 GCA_024638265.1 Flammeovirgaceae bacterium | reverse complement strand
ATAAGTCCCTTAATGCTTTCGAGCAGCCGGTCTACTTCATCCTCACTGTTGTAGATCGAGAACGAGGCCCTGACCGTAGCCGGGGCACCGAGATGATCCAGTAATGGTTGTGTACAATGCATCCCTGCCCTCACGGCTATCTGATCTTTGTTGAGAAACGAGGCAATATCATGGGGATGAATTTCGTCCACAGAAAACGATACAATTCCGGTCCGTTCCCGGGCATTTCCGATAATCTCCACCCCGGGGATTTCCCCGAGCCCCTCCCTGAGCGTTTCACCCAGTGCTTTGACATGATCACGCATCACCTTTTTATCAAAACCATCGATGAACTCTATCGCTTCCCCTAAACCGATTATTCCAGGTACATTGGGCGTCCCGGCTTCGAGGTTATAGGGATAATCCCTGTATGAGGTTTTGTCAACCGTGACATGTTTCACCATTCCGCCTCCGGTATTATAAGGGCCCATTTCTTCCAAAAATTCATCACTTACATAGAGAACTCCTGTACCGAAGGGACCAAAGGCCTTATGACCTGAAAATGCGAGAAAATCAAAGCCCATGGTAGAGGCATTCAATCCGAACAAGGCAGCACTCTGAGCTGCATCTATCATTACCGGAATTCCCTTTTCATGGGCCATTGCAATGATCTTTTCAATATCATTAATCGTACCCAGCGTATTCGAAATGTGGGTGACAGATACAATTTTCGTCTTTTCATCGAGTAGCCGAGCAAATCCGTCATAGTCAAGCTCACCAATATTCGTCAGGGGAATAATCCTCAGTTCCGCATTTCGTTCCCGGGCCACTTCCTGCCAGGGAAGAAAGTTGGAATGATGTTCCATAAGTGATATGACAATATTGTCACCTGCAAGAATGCGTTTGTCGGAAAAACTCCTTGCAACAATATTGACGGACTCTGTAGTTCCCGCTGTAAACCCAATATTATCTGCTCTCTTAGCACCCAGGTATTGGGCGATTTTCTCGCGGGCCTTTTCATATCGGCGAGTAGCATCATTCGAGAGATCGTACACCCCGCGGTGGATGTTAGCATTCTCATATCGGCTAAAATGGTCCACGACATCAAGAACTACCTTGGGTTTTTGCGTTGTTGCTGCGTTGTCCAGGTAGGCCAGGTCAGGATACCTTTCAAAGATCGGGAAGTAGTCTCTCAGTTCGTCCAAATGCTATTGCGATTAGCGCTTATAACAATTCTACCACTTTCAGTGGGAAATAGGAACCTACCGGACATTAATCGGTGAAATTAATGCTTCAAATGTCAATTGGAGGTGGCACCATTTGGACTTAACTTTAACACCATGCAACTCAGTAAGGAAGAGATCAAACGATACGCACGACACCTGAATCTACCACATTTTGGAATGGAGACCCAGGAAAAGCTTAAGGATAGCCGGGTACTGGTCGTAGGGACCGGGGGCCTTGGAGCACCATTACTCCAATATCTCACTGCAGCGGGAATCGGTACAATTGGTGTAGTCGATTTCGACGTAGTGGATACTTCCAACTTGCAGCGACAAGTTTTATTCGGGAGTTCAGATGTAGGGAAACCGAAAACCAGTACTGCTGTCTATAAGCTCAGGGATCAAAACCCAAACATCCAATTCATCAACTTTGATGAAAAGCTGGTAAGGGAAAATGCATTGGACATTATTCGTGATTTTGATGTAGTGGCTGATGGTACCGACAATTTTCCTACCCGCTACCTGGTGAATGATGCATGTGTTCTGCTAAGCAAACCATATGTATATGGCTCTATCTTTCAATTTGAAGGACAAGTGAGTGTGTTCAACTATCTGGACAAGGAGGGAAACCGGGGTCCCAATTACCGGGACTTGTTTCCAACTCCACCCCCGCCTGGTCTGGTTCCCAGTTGTGCCGACGGGGGTGTGCTGGGGGTGTTACCAGGAATTATCGGATCCATGCAGGCTTCTGAGGTAATCAAAGTACTAACCGGTATTGGAGATAACTTGTCTGGCAGGTTATTTATTTTCGACGCATTTGATTTTACCAGCCGAACCTTGAAAATCAGGAAGGATCCTTCGAATCCTATAACCGGAGATGCGCCCACTATAACCCAACTCATCGATTATGATGAATTCTGTAGTCTAAAATCAGATACGGATACCACATCCACCATTAATGTAGAAACCCTCAAGCAATGGATTGATGAAAATGCCAATTTTAAGATAATTGATGTCCGTGAGCCCTATGAAAGAGATGCCGCCCACATTGGTGGTGCTCCTATACCTATGGATGATGTGGAAAAGAGTCTCTCCGAAATTCCAAAAGACCGGAATGTAGTAGTCTATTGTCGGAGCGGAGTGCGAAGCGCACGCGTAATTGAACTGCTGCAAGCCAAATACGATTACCAAAACCTCCATAATCTGGAAGGAGGCATACTAGCATGGAAGGAGAAGTTCGATCCGGAATTGAATGTGATTTAGTTAGCTAACAGCTAACAATTTAGAAAGAGGATAGAGGATAATTAGTTAAGAGCTAGCAGTTGAGGGCAGGGCTGCAAATGGTGGTTCTTTGCGCTCCTTGCGCCCTTGCGGTGAATTTTAAAATTTAGCTAACAGTAAATTGAACAAAATGTAAATTGAAATAATGGATCAACCCAACAACCCATTACATGGTAAAAAGCTGGCGGATATACTTGAGCAGTTAGTCGATCATTATGGGTGGGAGGAGCTTGCTAAGCGAATCAATATAAACTGCTTTAAGAATAACCCATCCATAAAATCAAGTCTGAAGTTCCTACGAAAAACTCAATGGGCCAGAGATAAGGTCGAAAAATTGTATATACAGCTTAATTTCGATTGAGTTTTGCTACTACTCTGGCGATCGTAGGTAATAATGCTACTGCGAAGAATTAAGTAAAAAAAATTTGCTGATAGAAATAGGCTGAAAAGAACACAATATCATGGATCTTGTGGATATTACATTGTGCCAGATAAATATTTTACCATGTATCTGCGGATAAAGTCTTTAACTATTATTCTTGGTTTTTTTCTCATCCAAATCTCCTGTAAAAGTGAAGAACCAACTGTTGTGGCAATTGAAAAGGAAATCCTCTACGAAAAAATAGATTATTACACAGTTAAAGATGGTGAGAGAGCCGTGAACAGTTTTAAAAGCTGTTACACCTACTTCTTCAATAATCGAAAACCCCATCGCTGGATCATGGTCGATTCATCAGGTATAGTGACTACCGACTACATATATGAGTATAATGATAATTGGGTGCATACAGGAGCCAGGTATCATGAGGGGGAATCTGAAAATTATTCCGTAGAGCTTGTCAGCTATTCGGTCGATTCCCTTGAGAAGACTACGACTTGGGTTGATGAAGAAGGCGAACCTTATTATCAAATGATCGAGGATATTAACCAATGGGGAAAACCCGACAGGGCCCGTTTCATTGGTGACAAATTTCATGGATCTGACTCAGCTTTTTATGATGCTTTGGGTAGAGTGACAATAATATTTTTTAGGTCTGTAAGTGGGAGAAAATTAAACGAGCGACAATACCGTTATGATTCAGTCCTGGAATCAGGTGATTGGATCGTCAGAAGCAAATGGGTGGCAGACTCACTTAATGAAGTACAAATCAAGACCCTTACATACCAAGAAGACGACAAGGGAGTATTTTATCCCGGGGCAATCAGTTCCAGTGACTGGAATGAAAATTATCTCTCCTTTTCCGCAGACGGCGAATGGATGTTTTTTACCCGTACCAGGGACTGGGCAAGTCAAATACCCATGCTGTCCAGGAAGGTGGAGGGGATTTACACATTCCCTCAACCCTTGAATGAAGATACAGTGTATAATGGTTCTATTTCGCCCGGTGGAAACGTGATAATTTATTCTGATAACTATCCGGAGGAAGGAGTATTCCTGGTTACCAGGCTTGGGGAATGGAAAGACCGCAAACCATTGAAAATCGGCCATGAAGCGGGGTACTTTCACTGGACGTCAGAGGAGGAAATCTATTTCTATATTGAAGACGCCGGGGGAGATATTGTAAGGGGGACCATTGATGGCGATTCACTGAAAATCCTTGAAAGAATAACCGCGATCAATACCTCCTCCGCGGAATTCAGCCCATTTGTCAGCAAGGATAAGAGATTTATTATTTTCACGAGGTATCAAGAGGGGAACCCGGAGCAGCAGGGTTTTTTCATCAGCTATAACCGGGGGAGTAGTGAAAATCCCGAATGGGATAGTCCCGGGAAAATAGAATCCCTCCCCTACGGTTGGGGAGCCTGCATCCTGGAAGATCATTTCATTTATACAGATGGTACCAACTTATATAGCGTACCAATCAACGAATTAAATATTTTACCCCCTAATAGTTGATCGAGAGTCATCCTAAATTATCCACCCAAAGGTTACATCTGCGGTTAGTACAAGATACTGACGATGCTCACATTTTCCAGGCACTATCCGATCCTAAAGTATACCGGTATTATGGAGTTAAACTGTTGAATAAAGAAGACACCAGGGAACAAATGGATTGGTATAATTCGCTTATTCAGAAAAACACCGGGGCATGGTGGCTGATTTTTGAAAAGTCGGGGGATTTCGTAGGAGGACTCGGTATTTATGAAATGGACCTGAACCATAAAAGGGCAGAGATAGGTTACTGGATAGTTCCCGGGAAATGGCAGAATGGCTATGCTTCTGAAGCCATGCAGAAAGTTATGCAGTATTGTTGGGACCAACTCGAACTACATCGAATTGAAGCCAGGGTGGAAAGTGAAAATACGGCAAGTAAGCAGCTTCTGGAGAAGCTGGGATATCAATTCGAAGGCAGATTGAATGACTTCGAAATCAAAGACGGAAAATTTATCTCAATTGACATTTACTCTACCATTCGGGATGAAAATTCAATAACTTAATCTTATCATACCTTACCAAATCCCACCAAACCCTTAATAAAATGAAAAAAATAGGCATCGAAATAAAATGGGCAGTGATTTTCATACTCATGATGTTATTCTGGATGGTCCTGGAGAGGATAGCCGGTCTACACGATGAAAACATCGATATGCACATGATCTTCACCAATTTTGTGGCTATCCCTGCGATTATTGTTTATGTACTGGCCCTGCTGGACAAGCGCAAGAATTTCTATGGGCGTAAAATGACTTATATGCAGGGTTTTATCAGTGGGCTGATCATTACCTTGATTGTAACCTTGTTTACTCCCCTGACTCAATACATAATAAGTACGATCATCACACCCCAGTACTTTCCCAATATCATTGATTATTCAGTTCAGGAGGGAATTTATACACGAGAAGAGGCGGAGGCCTATTTTAACCTCAATTCCTACATCATTCAAAGTACAATATTCACCCCGGTAATGGGAGTAGTCACCACCGCGATTGTAGCCATATTTACACGTAAACAGTGACCTTAATATCTTGATTTGCAACTAAACACAATTAGTCATGCCAGAAAACATAAATCCCGTCGGATGGTTTGAAATCCCGGTTTCGGATTTCAACCGCGCAAAATCATTTTATTCCGCTGTATTCGGTTACGAATTTGAAACGCAAGACATGGGAAGTACAAAAATGGCCATTTTCCCTATGACTTCTGAAAAGGACGGTACGTCAGGAGCCCTTGTATTTAACGAGGAGTTTTACAAACCCTCTATGGATGGAACCTTAATCTATTTTACGGCTTTTTCCGGCGACCTTCAAAATGAACTGGATAAAGTAGAACCGGCGGGAGGCAAAGTGCTAATGCCCAAAAAGCAAATCAGCGAAGATCATGGGTATATGGGGTTGTTTTTGGATTCTGAAGGGAACAGGGTGGCGTTGCATAGTAGAGGGTGATAGGTGGTAGGTGATAAGATGATCGATGATAGAGAATAGATGATAATTGGGTCACAACTGACAGCTAACAGTAGATGGGTAGATGGGTAGATGGGTAGATGGGTAGATGGGTAGATGGATTGATGGGGCAGGGAGCGGGGTAAAGGGTGGTTGACAATAAAAATTATAAAAATATGAAGTCAATATATGAGACCTTTAAGCCTACTGGCTTTCACAATGTGAACAGCTACTTGTTTGCTGAAGATCCTGTGGGTTTGATCGATTTTTTAAAGGGGGCTTTTCAAGCTGAAGAAATAAATCGAACGCTTATGGACAATGGTGATATTGCCAATGTGATTCTGCGACTGGGTGACAGTTGCCTTATGATCAGCCAGGCCAGGGACCAATTCATAGGTATGAAATCCTCGTTTTATCTCTTCGTAAATGATACCGATTCTGTTCATAAAACGGCATTGGAATGCGGTGCAAAAGAAGAGATCCCACCAATGGACATGGATTACGGTGATAGGCAATCGGGTGTAATCGACACGGAAGGAAATTATTGGTGGATCTCGCAGAGGCTGGTCAAAGAGGATTATTCGGATTGAACTTTTTCGCGCAATAGCTCCTGCCTCCTGTCAGCCAAATGCCTGCCAGAGGCAGATAGGCTGATCCACCTCTTGTTGGCCTCCTGCTTCTTGCTTCCTGCTTCTTGCTTCTTGCTTCATACTTCCTGCTTCCTGCCTCCTGCTTCCTGCTTCCTGCCCTGGCTCCTGGCTCCTAAATGCCATTCCTAAAAAAACAGGAACATCCTCCCAACTAATTACGTTATTTACGCTGAATGAAAAAGTCGGACGAACTAGGAAGAGACAACATTACCCCCCTGATCTTCAAGCAATCCATCCCAGCATCCATTGGCATGCTGGTGATGTCTGTGTACATGATCGTGGATACCATCTTCGTGGGGCAATGGGTTGGAGCGCTGGCTATTGCGGCTATTACAGTAGTCCTACCTATCACATTTCTTATTTCATCGATTGGAATGGCGATTGGTGTCGGGGGAGGTTCCATTATATCGCGTGCCCTTGGTGGTGGAAATGATGAAAAAGCCTCCAGGACCTTTGGAAACCAGATCTTCATGGCCATGGGCCTGGCTGTGTTCTTTGTAATCATGGGATTCCTTTTCAGTGATCCGATACTGAAATTATTCGGGGGTAAGGGTGATATCCTGGAGCCCGCCAAGGAATACTTCTTAATTATCCTTTTGGGTGTACCGTTTCTTGCCTTCGCCATGATGAGCAACAATAATATTCGTGCTATTGGCTATCCCAAAGTGGCCATGTGGGTTTTATTGCTACCCGCCATTGCCAATATTATTCTTGATCCTATTTTCATAAAGCTGTTAGGTATGGGTTTGGCAGGAGCAGCCTGGGCAACGGTGATATCTTATGCACTCAGTGCGGGCTATGGATTCTATTTTCTATTTATTAAAAACAGTGATCTTAAAATATCCTGGAAATGCCTGATCCTGGACAGTGCTATTGTAAAAGAAATCTCTTCCCTTGGTGGTGTAACACTGGCGCGGCAAGGGGTAATAAGCATTTTATCGATCGTTTTGAACAATGCTCTATTCAGTTACGGAAATGAGATGTATGTGGCCGTATACGGTATAATCAATCGAGTTATGATGCTGTCCCTGTTTCCTGTTCTGGGACTAACACAAGGAACACTCCCCATTTTCGGATTTAACTATGGGGCAAAGAAATACAGCCGTGTAAAGGAGACTGTAAACAAGGCGATACTATTTGGAACCATTACCTCCGTGGTGATCTATGTCATCATTATCGTCTTCAGAGTACAAATTGTAAGTGTCTTTACCGATAATGAATTTATTATTGAAAATACTCCCTATGCACTGCTGATAGTATTTTCAGCAACCCCATTTATCTTAACACAACTGATCGGATCTGCTTACTTCCAGGCTATCGGCAAAGCCTTACCTGCACTCCTCCTTACACTGTCCAAACAGGGATTCTTCCTCATACCACTGGTATATATACTTCCTATGTTTTTTGGAATTGATGGAATCTGGATAGCCTTCCCTATTGCTGATATTCTATCAGTGATTCTGACATTCGTCTTCCTGAGAAGAGATCTGCTCAAACTCCCTGAAGATGTAGGTACCGTAACAGAAGAAGTCCTACACGAGGCTCGCCCCGTTGAGGTCGGTAGTTAGGATATCACTCATGAAATCAAAGAAAGGCCTCATTTTTTTAAAACCGTCTGAAAGCTGAACTGCAAAATCCGAAGAAGCCACCTCCTTATCTGAAAATTTGTGAGTGACCATGAATTGTTTGTACCTGATAAGATCGATGGCGGGATCCTCTTTGTCAAATCCTTTCGGTGAGGTCTTAACCTGGTCTCCCTCCAGTCCATTGAAATAACTGGTATATTCTTTTTGATTAAAAATCTTTCTCAGCGTATCACCTTCTCCCTGGAGTTGCTTCCTTATGTGAAGCAGATCAGCCGGATCAGGTCCCCAAAACCCACCAGCCAGGATCGACTTCCCGGGTGATACTGAGAAATAGTAGCCTCCCCTTCTTGTAGCTCCTTCACGCTTGAAACTCGAAGACCTGTGCGTATTGTAAGGTGTCTTGTCTTTGGAGAACCTTACATCCTTGTATATCCTGAAGATTTTGGTACCTGAGGGATCCAGCGAGTCGTGTTCATTGATATGTTGTTCAACTTCGGAAACCAGGTTTTTAAATTCATCTTCGGCTTCCTTGTATCGGTCCTTGTTGGCATTAAACCATTCGCGATTATTATTCTTAGAGAGGTCATTGAGAAATTTTAGCGTTTGTTTCATGGCTTGGGCATTTTCGATTATACAATATAGCACATCTGAAATTATACACTTGCTTCGGTTTTTACAGTCTGATACACGGCATTTTATGATTTTTATCAGGTAATGAAAATTAATCCTATTTTTATTTAGATCATTTCTAAATTATCGAATAATTTGCGGCTCCAATAACCCAAACAGATAGAAAAGTGCGTTTAGTATCCGTTGTCTTTTTAATATTTCTTACGTCTTTAGTTTATGCTCAAACCTCTCTGATCCGGGGCAAAATCATCGATCATCAGTCGGGGACTTCATTGGCTTCAGTCAATGTATATCTCGACAAAACCGAATTCGGAGATGCGACGAATAGTAAAGGCGAATTTATCCTGACAGGTATTCCCGAAGGAGAATACAAATTGATTGCTTCCAGCATCGGATATTTCAGCATCAGCCAAAACATTACGGTGGAAGCGGGAGCCGAGTTATCTGTGGATCTGTCTATGGTTGAGTCTATCACCACCTTGTCAGAGATTACGATCATGACAGGGGGTGAGGCAGAACGTAAAGAAATCACGGGTTCAGTTCATTACGTTTCCCCCAAAGAGATACAAAAATTCAACTATACTGATGTCAGTCGCGTATTGAAGGGAATACCGGGAGTAAATATCCAGGAAGAGGATGGATTCGGCCTTCGGCCAAATATCGGACTTCGGGGAACAGGCGTGGAACGGAGTTCAAAAATCACACTAATGGAAGACGGTGTGCTTATGGCCCCTGCTCCTTATGCAGCCCCTGCAGCATACTATTTTCCAACGATCGGGAGAATGCAGGCGGTGGAAGTCCTAAAGGGAAGTAGTCAGATCAAATATGGTCCATATACTACTGGTGGAGCAATAAACCTGCTCTCCACACCAATTCCCGTTGAATTTGGCGGTCGCGTTAGTCTGCTCGGTAGCAGTTTCGGGGGAAGGAATCTTCACGCATTTATCGGGAACGCTCATGAAAATGTTGCCTACATGGTGGAGACTTTTCAAATGGGGTCGGAAGGGTTCAAAAACCTCCCGGGAAATGAGAACACTGGATTCGACAAGAAGGACTACCTCGCAAAGCTTAGATTTAATACTTCCGATGGATCCAGGGTATATCAATCTCTTCTTTTCAAAGTGGGCCAGGTAACGGAAGTCTCTAATGAGACCTATCTCGGGCTCAACTCTGAGGATTTTCAAATCAGCCCATTTAGTCGGTATTCAGCGAGTCAAAACGATCAAATGAACTCGGAACAATCCCAGTTTTCTGTAAATCATTCAGCTGTGTTAAGCCCTTCATTTAAACTCTCTACTACTGCCTATCGAAATACATTCCACAGAAATTGGTACAAATTAGACAAGGTAGTGACGGGAGGAGAGAAATTTGGCCTCAGCGGTATTCTCGACCAGCCTACTGATAATCCCAACGGAATGGATCTCCTGAATGGTATATCCTCAAGCCCGGATGACAGGCTGCTCCTTAAGGCCAATAACAGGAATTACCTGGCACAGGGAGTTGAGACCCGGGCCAACATAAACTTGAATTCTACCAATCTCGACCATAATCTATTGGTGGGCCTCCGATATCATTTTGACGAAATTGACAGGTTTCAATGGGTAGATGGATATTCGATAGAATCCGGGATCATGTCGTTGGAAGAAAAAGGACAGCCCGGTACAGAGAGTAACCGGATAGAATCTGCTACAGCTTTTGCCGGTTTTATCCAGTATACCATAAGGGATGAGAACTGGTTGATCAAACCCGGCCTGCGCTACGAGTCCATACATATGGAACGCCTGGACTATGGCAAGGTTGATCCAGAAAGAACCGGTTCAGACCTTACCACCAGGAAGAATAATGTTGAAGTTTTCATTCCGGGAATCAGTTTTGAAGCCGATATAACCGATGCCTTCAATATCATCGGTGGTGTTCACAAGGGATTTGCCCCTCCGGGTTCAAAAGAAGGCACATTGCCTGAAACCAGTTGGAATTACGAGCTGGGAGGAAGATTCGACAATGGGCGGATATCCGGGGAAACTATTGTTTACCTGAACAATTACCGGAATCTTCTGGGAACGGATCTGAATGCTTCCGGAGGAGCCGGTACCGGCGACTTATTCAATTCCGGGCAGGTACAAACTTATGGAGTCGAGTTCCTGTTGGCTATGGATCTTCTTCCCTACTCCGAATCATTCCGTCTCCCTTTCAGCCTGAGCTACACATACACCCATTCTGAGTTCCGTTCAGATTTCCTGAGCGATTTTGACGCATGGGGTATAGTCAGCCAGGGAGATCTTTTCCCTTATCTGGCTCCGCACCAACTCGGTGCTGACCTTTCACTTGAACACCTTAAGTATTCGATAAACCTGAGGGGTAGGTTCACTGACAGAATGAGGACTTCCCCGGGACAAGGATTCGGGCCGGAGATAGACTTCACGGACCGCAATATGATCTGGGACATAAGTGGTTCCTACAAGCTTCATCAAGCGATATCTCTATTTGGAAGCATAAATAATGTTCTTAATGAAGTCTATATCGTGGCGAGGAGGCCGGCGGGATTGAGACCCGGTATGCCGCGCTCGGTCAATCTTGGACTGCGGGCAAACTTTTGATTGAACAAGATGTCCTTAAGAGTGTTCTATAAATAAACTCTTACAAATGGGACTATTCAGCAGAAAATCAAAGACAGACAAACTCAGGGATAAGTACAAGAAACTTACGGAAGAGGCGTATAAACTATCACATTCCAACAGACGTTTGAGCGACCAAAAGACGGCGGAAGCAGAAGAAGTTCTCAAAGAAATTGAGAAACTCGAATCCGCCGAAGAAAAGTAATAACCACTCATCCAGTTTACCTCAATAAGGTTCTTCCCCACGCATCCTTAAATGTGATTAATATACTAAATTGAGGATACGATAATTTCAAACCCTTACGCAATGAAGAACCTGATTTCCTTCGTGTTCTGCCTAGCAGTGGCACTACCTCTCTTCTCCCAGAAAAAAATCATGGATCACCGTGATTTTGACCTCTGGAATACCATACAAAATTCCTCTCTTTCAGCCGACGGTAACTTTATTATGTACTCCCTAGAGAAAGGGGAAAAAGATCAACACCTGAAAATACATGACAATTCAGGCCTTATGTTTTTCGAACATGAAAGGGGTGAGAATGGAAGTTTCAGCTTCGATTCCAATCACGCCATCTTCCTGATAAAAGCCTGGAAGGACAGTGTGCGGGAAATGAAAAGACGCAAAGTCAAAAAAGATGACATGCCACTTGATACGCTTGCAATTGTAGATCTTAACTCAGGCGAGCTAACAAAAATTCCCAATCATCAATCGCATAAAATCCCGGTGAAATGGGGTGGTTTCCTGGCCTATCAGGTGATTCCCGGAAAAGAAGAAAACGGGAAAGAAAAGTCAGAGCCTGACAGTACCAGAACTGAACCTGTAAAGATCAAAAAGCAGGATAAAAAGAATGGTTACCACCTCATATTGCACAATCTTGAAACGCAGGATCAAGATACTTTTAAGTATGTAACGCAATATATCTTTGCGCGTGAGGGTAAGAGACTGGCTTTTGTCAGTACAGGCGAGACCGAGGACGAAGGAGCCGGGGTCTTTGTATACAATCTTGAGGAGGATGAACTTACCAATATCCATGAAACTGATTCAAAGATCACTCAACTATCCTTCAGCAGAAGTGGAACGTACCTGGGCTATGTATCTGATCCGGATACTACCAAAGTTCAAGTAAGGCCATTTGAACTTTATCGATGGTCTGAATCAAACGACAGGGCAAATCTTATCTTGGATAATTCAACCGCCCCTGAAGGCTACTTAGTTTCAGACAAGGGTTCAATCAGTTTCAACCGGGATGAAGACCGGATGTTCATTGGATTGGCTACGCCCCAGATTCTACAGGATACTTCCAGGCTTGAGGATGAAATTGTGAATGTAGAGGTATGGACCTATGATGAACCCCTTCTTTACACTGTTCAGGAGATGCGGGCGGACCGTGAGAAAAACAGGACCTATGAAGCAGTAATTCACCTGCAGGAGAATGATGAACTGGTTCAAATCGCCAGTACAGAATATCCTGATGCAAGTATGACCACGTGGTCCAATGAAGATCAAGTCCTGGTAAGCAGTTCAGCCCCTTATCAACGCGAATCACAATGGCTTGGAGCTACCCATAGGGATTATGCACTGGTTGATGTCAATACTGGGGCAAACATACCGGCAGTTACAAACATTAGAGGGCGTGTTCAACTCAGCCCTGGCGGAAAATATATTCTTGGATATGATGAGAACGACAGCAGCTGGTTTACCTATGGCATCAACACGGGTGAAAAAGTCAATCTGACAAGGAGAAAAGTATTTTATAACGAATTGAATGATTCGCCTGACCTGCCTAATTCTTATGGTACGGCTGGCTGGACTACTGATGATCAGTCCGTAATCATTTATGACCGCTATGATATTTGGAGATTTAATCCAGATACCGGTAGTAGTGAAAGGCTTACAGAAGGAAGGGAGAATCGCGAGGTATACCGCTACCTGCAACTGGACCGTGAAAATCCTTTCATCGAAGAAGGAAAGTGGTTGCTCTCTGTGTTTGACGAAAAAAACAAGGATGCAGGATATGTGGAATTCAACAGTAAAAACAAGAAAATTACCCCTCTTCTCAGGAGTCCACATCGATATTCGCGCCCGGTACAGGCTGAAAATGGTAAAGGACTCATATTTACCCGGCAGAGTTTTATTGAATTTCCGGATATTCATTATTCCCGGCGAAATTTCAAAGATATCACCCGGATCAGCCATGCCAATCCACACCAGTCCGACTACAACTGGGGAACGGCTGAAATTGTAAAATGGACCTCCCTTGATGGTCTGGAACTGGAGGGAATGCTTATCAAGCCCGAGAATTTTGATCCCAATAAAAAATATCCCCTCCTGGTGAATTTCTATGAGAAGAGCAGTAATGGCCTGCACAATCACCGAACTCCCTCTCCCGGGAGATCAACCATAAACTATCCATTTTACACCAGCCGTGGCTATGTTATTTTCAATCCGGATATTCACTATCGTATCGGATATCCTGGAGAAAGCGCATATAACTGCGTGATCCCTGGCGTGACCTCCCTGGTGGAAAAAGGCTTTATTGACAGGGACCGAATCGGTGTTCAGGGACATAGTTGGGGCGGATACCAGATCGCTCACCTTGTGACCCAATCCAATATCTTCCGCGCGGCCGAGGCTGGAGCCCCGGTCCCCAATATGATCAGTGCCTATGGCGGTATCCGCTGGTGGACCGGCCTGAGCAGGCAGTTCCAGTACGAACACACGCAAAGCAGGATTGGTGGCACCCCCTGGGAATATCCCACAAGGTTTATGGAGAATTCACCGATATTCTTCATTGACAAGATTGAGACTCCACTATTAATCATGCACAACGATGCCGATGGTCATGTACCCTGGTACCAGGGTATTGAGTTCTTCGTTGCTTTGAGAAGGTTGGGCAAACCGAGCTGGTTCCTCAACTACAACGGTGAACCCCATTGGCCTCTGAAACGCCAGAACCGCGTCGATTTCAATATCAGGATGCAGCAGTTTTTCGATTATTACCTGAAGGATGACCCTATGCCTAAATGGATGAGAGACGGAGTCCCAGCCATTGAGAAGGGGATTAACCAGGGGTATGAGCTTTTGGAAAGTAAAAAGTAAGAGGATAAAAGCTAAAAGTTAAAGTTTCTAAGCGATGAAGAGGTTGATAGTAACGCTGATCGTCCTTTCAGCAGCACTTTCCTTGCGTGCTCAGCAGGTTGATGGGGACCAGCTGGGAGCGTGGTATATGTATTTTTTTACGAAAAAATTGGGGGACAGTAACATCGGGATCCAGGGGGATTACCAATTTAGATATTGGAACGCCGGTAGTGATTTAGAACAAATCCTCCTTCGAACAGGATTGACCTATCGTCCGGATAATGCAAATATCTTGTTCACGTTGGGCTATGCCAATATTACAACTGGCCAGTTTGGCGATAGCAAAGAGACGGTAAATGAAAGCAGGATTTACCAGGAGGCACTCATTCCCCAGAAGGTAGGGAATCGTTTTCTGCTTACCCACCGTTTCCGATTTGAACAGCGTTTTGTTGAAAATCAGGACTTTCGGTCGCGGTTTCGTTACAATCTTTTTCTTAACATTCCCTTTAACGGGTTGGAATTGAAGAAGTCAGTATTTTATCTCGCACTTTATAATGAGGTCTTTATTAATGCCCAAACTGATATCGGGAATGGCAATACCGTACAATACTTCGATCGAAATCGTACCTATTTGGGATTGGGATACGGGCTTCGGAAAAATCTCCGTATGCAATTGGGCTGGATGAGGCAACGGACTGTAAGCTGGGCAAAAGGCCAGGCTCAAATCAGTCTTCATCACAATTTCTAACGGCGATTTCCGCCCACTTTTAACTTATAATTTCTGCCTTTTTACTTTTACTTCCCTTTCCCACTTCATGTATCCTACTTCCTACCTCTTGCTTCCTGCCTCCTGCCTCCTGCCTCCTGCTTCCTGCTCCCTCACATAAAATACCCCCTCACCCAGGCCGCCACCTGGTTGTCAGTCATGCTGTCTGCAGATTCCACACCGACAAGTTTCGAGCTTAATTTATTGTCGTTTTTAATGATTTTCTCCAATTCAAACTTCATCTGGGCGGGACCGAATATCACAACATTTTCTGATCTGTTGATATGCGGGATCAGATCCTTAAAGAATTCCCTAGCCTGATGAAGTCGACGATTCTGCTTTCCTTTCTCGGGGTTTAGGTACTGGTCCCGGAACCTTCCGAATTGCTTACTCTCCCCTTCGACCCGTTCACGGCTTTCGATATTGGATTCAAGAGATGTAATTTTTTGACTGTTTCCGGAAATATGGACGATCACCGCTTTCTTGGTGTCAATCCAGATACCTGTCTTTGTGCCCATAGCATAGAATTTCGGTGGACATATTAAGTTCCTCATTTATTGAGAGATTAGCAAACGGGTAGTCTGTGGGCGGTGGGCGGTGGGCCGTGGTCGGATGCAGACATAGACAGTAGACGGTAGTCAGTAGCAGACTCATTCTACCTTCACTGTTAGTTGTTAGCTTATTATTCCGGCAACAGCCGGAATATCCCCTTACTCTCCACGGCGACATAAATGTAGCCGTCCGGGCCTTGCTTAACATTCCTTACACGGCCGATATTTTGTGCTACAATTTCCTTGTTGACCACGGTATTGCCATCCATCTCGCAAAAGACCAGGTAATTGAACTTGAGGGATCCCACCAGGATGCCCCCCTTCCTACCGGGATATTTATCGCTACTGATGAAGTCCATCCCGCTGGGTGCGATGGAGGGAACCCAATAGGTATCGGGTTGCTCCATGCCATCCTTTTCGGTCAGATCGGTAAACTTGCTTCCGTCGTAATTTATGCCGTAGCTGATTACAGGCCACCCGTAATTCAAGCCCGGTTGTATCCTGTTCAATTCATCGCCTCCCTGGGGTCCGTGCTCGTGGGTCCAGATTTCACCGGTCTCCGGGTCCAAGGCCATCCCTTGCGGATTCCTGTGTCCGTAGCTGTAAATCGCCTCTTTGGCCCCACTTTGACCGACAAATGGGTTATCAGCGGGAATGGATCCATCATCATTTAATCGGTAAATCTTTCCACCATCACGGGTGATGTCCTGCGGGTTTTCATTACGGTTTCCACGATCACCTACCGAGAAGTATACATAACCATCTTTGTCGAATTCAATCCGGCTACCAAAGTGCTGACCGCGTGTGGTATTGGGTTCAGCTTTGTACAGCACTTCATGATCGGACAAGGTAAATCCATTCAGCTTTGCACGAACAAGAGCAGTGTTTCCGCCGCTACCCCCTCCCTCGGAACTGGCAAATGTCATGTATACCCATTGGTTGTTTTCGAAATCGGGGTGCAATTCAATGTCCAGCAAGCCACCCTGTCCACGAAGATAAATTTCGGGTACATTCTCTATTTGCTGCGCATGGATATTTCCATCTCTTACGACTAGTATCCTTCCATCTTTTTCAGTCACTAGCATGTCCCCGTTGGGAAGCCAGGTCATCCCCCAGGGTATACTGAATCCATCGGTCACAAGCTCATAGGAGAATCCCGTAGGATCAACCGGGTCATTATTATCCTCAGGTTCCTGGACGCCGTTCGTACAGGCATATGAGGTGACACTTACTAACATCAAGAGGTAAATGCTGAATTTTTTCATCTTTCTTATGGTTCTTTGCACAAAGATATATTTTCAATTATCAGTCATTAATATAACTATAATGAAAAACGTAATATATGCTTTTCTGTTCGGTGCCCTTATTCTGGGCTGTACGGCGAATAATACAAGCGATTTGACTGATGAGATATCTGACGAATGCGGACCTGCCTTTGAAGAGTCGGATATTAAAATGGGAGCCAGTATATTCGAAGATAAGCTTGAGATAAGTCTAAGCTCTAACCTTGAAGAATCTATCGCTGGTAGGGTCTCTGTCGAATTATATGATTTCTCCGGAACAGGTCTGGGCACGGATACCAGCACCGTAACTCTCAATCCCGACTCGGTATTCCTGATTGAGGTCCCTCTTTCCGAAATCAATCTTGTGAACAAGAACTCCAACTTTTTGATCTGTCGGTTTGAAAGCAAGGATGGCAGCCAGCGCTCGCAGAGCCTGGTATATTTTTCCGATGAATTGACCCTTGAATCTGATCCGGACATCGATATCGATGTGCAACCCATTATTTCCGGCTATAAAGTACGCCTGATCTCCCCTTCCTTGGTTAAAAACGTGAAGCTTTCTTTCCCTGTCGAAGGCACCTGGAGCAATAACTGTTTCGATTTGCTTCCCAGCAAGCTCGGTGAATATTACTTTTCAATACCAGAATATACCCCCGATCTGGAAGATCAGTTGGAGATCAGCTTCGACAATCCCGTCACTCAATAATTATGTAATTATCCATGAGATAATTATTGAGGCAATAAAAAGAGCTGACCCGATGGCCAGCTCTCTTCATCCAAACCCTCCAACTTTTACACTCCTAATCGTCAGAACCCATTTCAATCAACCTCTCCCGGTCCTCATTTATTGAAAGAATCAACAAAGTAGTTGCGGTACAAAACACCGGACTGGTAATACAGTGATGTCCATTCCAGCTACCGTCCTGGTTCTGGATATCCATCAATCGAGAAGAAGTTTCATCGAACCACTTTTCCCAGCTGTCATCATCATTGATTATCAGTGATTCACCGGTTTGCAGGAAGCTCAGAAATTCCTCGCCGCCATTATTCCCGAATCCTGAAATCACATTGTCCGACTGGGCTACTTTTTTAGAAGATTCATAGACTTTATAGGAAGCCGTGAGTTTGATTGCTTCGTCATTACTATATCCCAGGTCCATTAACATTTCTTCTGAAACCTCTCCTTCTTCATCAATCTTCCCTTGTCGCCTTGCCTCGCGTACTTCCTCTCGTACTTTCCTGGCCTGCTTGGCACTGGCCCTCACCGATCCTGAAACTGAATAGAGCACAATACCTGCACCTGTTGAGGTATCCACATTACCCGTAGTGGGATCATAATTCGATTTCTGGTATTCCCTGGACCTGTCCAGGGCATCTTCATCCACATCCGCTCCATAATATTCAGCAGCCTCAAGTGCATTATTGGCCAATGCTGACTGTAATACCCCTGCCCATCCACTTCCTGAAATATTTCCTGAAGTCGTTTGTTGTGATTGGATTTTTGAAGCACAAACATTCATTGCCTTTACAATCCTGGAGTGATTTTCTGATTCCTCAGGTGTGTACTCCATCATATTGGTAAGAAACTGCAAAGCCAACACTGCATCAATGTTAGAACCAAGCTTCGTTTGAATCTGGGTCCCGGTTTGATCTGTAATTGTTGGCCTGGAGTCCGGAGTATTTTCCACCTCCTTCAACATGTATTCCAAGGCTCTTGACAGTGAAGTGCTGTGAGGACCATTGTCTAGCCTGGAACCTGTCCTCAGTAACGACATGGCTACCATGGCCGTTGTCGCGGGATCAGTCGGAACCGCATGTGGATCCATAACGTCCTGCCGGTAATGACTCCCGGCTCCCCATCCGCCATTGGGCTGCTGGGCTTTGATGATCCATTCCAATCCCCGCTCAATACTGGGTCTTACTCGCAATAGATTATCCTGGTGCCGATGGGGTAAGGATTTTTCCTCCCCAAAAATCGTCCTGAACACACAACCTTCAGTTGTGTAACAGATTACATCCGGAATTAAAGGCCTTTCGGCTTCATACTCGTCGTTC
Source organism: Flammeovirgaceae bacterium (assembly GCA_024638265.1). Taxonomy (GTDB): domain Bacteria; phylum Bacteroidota; class Bacteroidia; order Cytophagales; family Cyclobacteriaceae; genus JAHEKQ01. The sequence continues at coordinate 11,470 of JAHEKQ010000032.1, read as the reverse complement.
GTCTTAATGGCAAAGAATGCCGTACTGCCTATAAGGGATAGTGCCCCAATCATTTTCCAGTTCATAATTATTTTTCTTTGGTTATGGTATTGAGATGCCTTTCAGACGAAAATTCCATAAGGTTAAATAAAAAATCTCCAAAAAGAGGGTTTGATTCCGTATTATAGAAAAGATCTTAAGACAAGGAAAATGAAAAATCTGTTCACCCTACTCCTATCAGTCTGCGGTACATTCCTCTTTGCGCAATCAGTTGAATACGAAGCCTCCGATAAATACCCCTTTGGCAAGCCTCATCCCGATGCTCCGGAAGCAATCTCGGACTTTGAATCCATGATTGGTAAAAACGATTGCCTCAGCTTGAACAGGAATCCCGACGGCACCTGGCAGGATACCTTAAAAATGGTGTGGGAATTCAGGTATATCCTTAATGGAAATGCGGTCCAGGATCACACCTGGCATGAAAGCGGACTCTATGCGACCAGCATAAGGCAATACAATGCTGATTCTGCCATGTGGGTGGTTGGTTACAACGCCTCCAACTTTGTTTCTTTTACCAACATTCCCTGGTTAGGTAAAAAAGCGGGTGATGAGATTGTATTAAAAAAAGAACAAAAGGCACCCAACGGGATGGACGGTGTAAGCCGTCTAACCTTTTACAATATCACAGAAGAGGGTTTTGACTGGAAAGGGGAATGGGTGGATACTTCCGGATCGATAATATTTCCGTTCTGGAAAATATTTTGTGGAAATGACAGAAAATAAGACAATAGTCCTTGTAAGGAATACACCAATTATGAAGAATTATTGATTTGCTTTTCCTTGTGTGACTTTCCCACATAAGATATTTTTGAAGAATCTGTTTTTTATAGAATTTAATGATAGAGCCCGCACCTCCACGAACTGATTTCGAACAAGTCGAAAATTTATCCCGTGTGGGTTTCTTTGATTACGATCCAAAGACCAACCACACGTTCTGGGATAAATATATGCACGAGATCTGCGGGCTGGAAGAAGGCTCAGATGTAGATAAAAATGAGTATTTCTTCTCATTAGTACACCCGGATGACAAAAAAAGGGCACTCAAAAACTTCCAAACCAACAATGCCCCGGGGAGTGAGAACGTCAACTTCAAGGATCAGTTCAGGTTAATTGTCGATGGAAAAGAATTGGTGGTAAGTATTACCGGGGTGATTTTCAAAAATGAAAATCTTGAAGTTCTCAGAAATCTCGGCATTGTAAATGATATCACCAAGAGCCTTGAAACACAAGCTGCTCTCAGGGAATCGGAGGAAAAAATGCGGAGTATACTGGATTATACCCCCGACAATATTTTTTCAGTGGACCTGGATTACAAAATTAGCTACATAAACAGGGTGGCACCGGGCCTGACCAGAGAAGGCGTGATTGGTACCAGCGTTGTCCAGCTTGTTACAGAAGAGGATAGAGAAATGGTAAAGGCGCTCCTGGACAAAGTGGTTTCAGAGGGAACGGAAGAAGGATTCTTTACCAAATATTACGGCCCAAACGGAATTGTGGTTAACTATTCCTCGAAAGTAACTCCAATATTTAATGAAGAAAAAGTAGTGGGGGCCACTTTCATCTCCAGAGATGTCACTGATCAAGAAGAAACCCGATCAAAACTGGCAGAATCAGAATACCGTTTCAGAACCCTTGTAGAGAGTAGTATCGACAATATTTTTACAGTCGACAGGGAATGGACGATTAATTTTATCAACAGGATTGGGTCAGAATTTAAAAGAGAGGACGTAGTAGGAAAAAAGATTACCGATTTCCTCTTGCCACAGGATAAGGAGCCGGTCACCAAAAAGCTATATGAGGTTTTTACAAAAAACGTATCTGCTGAATACAATACAGTTTTTGAGTATTCAAAAGGGAGAATTCATTACTCTACAAAGGTAAGTCCACTTTCAGAAGATGGGGAAGTATACGGTGCTGTTTTCATATCCAGGGATATCACTTCCTACACCAGGCAATCTGAAAAATTGAAAGAGCAATCCAAAGAACTGCAAAGAATCAATCAGAACCTGGAACAGCTCGCCTATGTCTCAAGCCACGATATGAAGGCCCCCGTGGCCAACCTGAAGAGCTTGGTTAGGTTATTAGAGGAAGAAGAGGCTATTTCCGAGGGTGGATTACCCATTTTTGAAAAAATGAAGAAGGCCATTGACCAGATGAATCATACCATTGTGACTCTCAATGAAGTTTTTGCCGTCCAGAGCAACCTGGACCTCAAAAGGGAAATGACGCATATCGAGGAGATATATGATGATGTCTACAATAGTATTGAGAATCAGATCACTGAATCAAATGCTACGGTAAAGACACAATTTGACTTGAAGAAACTGGAGTTTCCATCAGTACATCTGATCAGCATCATTCAGAATCTCATAACGAACTCAATCAAATACAAGCATCCTGACCGCAAACCTGAAATAATGATCAAATCCTATAAAGAAGAGGGATATAGCTGGTTGGAGGTTAAAGATAACGGCAGGGGAATAGACCTGGAGAAATACGGTAGTAAAGTATTTGGATTGTTTCAGAGATTCGACCTTTCAACGGAAGGAAAGGGAATCGGGCTTCATATTATTAAGAGTATTGTTGAAAATTATGGTGGTGAAGTCATGCTACGGAGCAAGCCCAATGACGGCACTACTTTTATCATTCGGCTTGATTAATGGAAGAATTCCATATTCTGATAATTGACGATGATGAAGTGAGTAATTTTCTCACAGAACGTGCCATCACCAGCAACTGGGATTGGAAAGTTTCAACGGCATCCAATGGGATCAAAGCACTGGAATTTCTAAAGCAAAATTCCCAACCTGATGTAATCCTGCTGGATCTGAATATGCCGCTGCTTAATGGAATTGAATTCATCGAAAAGCTGGAGACCACATATAATAAGATCACATCCAAAATCTATATCCTATCGACTTCCAACAGAAAAGATGATATTCAATCAGCTTCCAAATACGACTGTGTTGACGGATATATAGAAAAACCCCTGGAAGCCAGTAAACTCAGGGAGCTGTTGTCCCGGTAGGAAAAATCCACTGAATAAGGTATTTTTAACTATGCAAGAAACGATTAATTTTCTCAGCACGGAGGAACTGAATACTGCCCTGCCTTATTTATTAAATTCTCCAAAGGATAATGGGACTCTTGACATGATCGTGCGCAGGCCCGACGAAGATCTAAGGGAAGAGTTAGAATCAGGTTTTCTAACTATAGAAGAAGGGCTGGAAGGCGACAGTTGGAATAGGAGGAGCAGTAGGCGAACCGAAGATGGAGGCCCTCACCCCGACATGCAGTTAAACATTATGAACTCCAGAGTAATAAATGCAATTGCACAATCCAGGGACCGATGGAAACTCGCAGGAGATCAGTTATTTATGGACCTTGACCTAAGTCATCAGAACCTTCCGGCAGGGACTCGACTTTCAATTGGAGAGGCTGTAATTGAAATTACGGATCAACCCCACCTTGGGTGTAAAAAATTTGTCGCCAGATTTGGTTTACCCGCTATGCAATTCGTCAATTCACCCAGCGGACGGCAACTTAAACTCCGGGGGATTAATGCGAAAGTTATTAAGCCCGGTAAAATTTTGGTGGGAGATGTTGTCAAAAAACTCTGATCATCCTCTGAATACTTTGGGAAAACAGGCGACAAATCAGCTACTGATGGTCCGACCTGCACATTTTGGCTTCAATCCTGAAACATCAGGATCTAACCCATTTCAGTCCCCGGTGCCTTTACCGGAAAATACTGTGGAACAACTCGCAGTTGAGGAATTTGATGCTATGGTGGAAATACTTCGGCGTAACAAAGTGAATGTACTTGTATTCGAGGATTCCCAGGAACCAAAAAAAACAGATGCTGTATTCCCGAATAACTGGATAAGCCTTCATCCCAATGGCAATATTTACTTGTATCCCATGTTTTCCGAGACAAGACGTCTTGAGCGGGATGCCGACCTCATTCAATTGGTAAGTGAAAAATTCAAAGTAAATAAGGTGGTCGACCTCAGCCGGTATGAGAACCAGAGCAAATTTCTTGAAGGAACCGGTAGTATCGTTTTTGATCATCTGAACAAGGTTGCCTACGCGTGTTCCTCAGTCAGGACTAATAACGAATTGTTCTTGTCACATATGAAAGAATTGGATTATGAACCCGTATTTTTTCATGCCAGGGACGCCCAGTCGGTGCCCATTTACCATACTAACGTCATGATGTTTGTAGGCTCTGAAATATCTGCTATTTGCCTGGAGTCCATCCCTGACGAAAATGAGAGGTCGATGGTTGAAAATAAACTCATAAGCACCGGTCACGAAGTAATAAACCTAGCCCTTGATCAAATGACTTCTTTTGCAGGAAACATGCTGGAAGTCATCAATAACCCTGGCGAAAAATTACTTGTATTGTCACAGTCCGCTCATAAATCCCTGGATTCTGACCAGGTTGAACTACTTGAAAGATATTACAAACTGGTCTCCATACCGGTAAAAACCATTGAAGAAGCCGGTGGTGGCAGTGTAAGATGTATGATAGCTGAAATCTTTCTCCCTGAAAAATGAATATCCTGACGGGAAAGATTTCAAAGGTCTCTGTAAATGGCAACCTCACATTATTGGACATAGATGTGGCGGGGGAGAATTTTAAAGCAATCCTGATTGAAAACCCCGATAAAGTTGAATTCCTCAGGGAAGGCAAGGAAGTCAGCGTCATGTTCAAGGAGACAGAAGTTGTGATAGGGAAGAAGGTTGAACACGCAATCAGTCTTCGCAACCGTCTATTGTGCACGATCAAGTCCATAACAAAAGGGCCATTACTCAGCAAGCTGAGATTAGAGCATATGGCAGGAGAGATTGGTTCCATCATCACAAGTAACGCTGTGGAAAGTCTGCAACTGGTAGAAGGCGAAGAAATCTGGGCCATGATTAAAACCAACGAAGTCACAATTTCAGAATAGTGGAATGGGGGCCGATCATACTGACCTTTCAACTTGCTGGCATCACCACACTGATCTTAGTTTTCCTGGGAATTCCAATTGCCCATTGGCTTGCTTATACCAAATCGAAAGGAAAACCGGTAATTGAAACGCTTGTAAGCATGCCATTGGTTCTCCCCCCTACAGTATTGGGATTTTACCTGCTAGTGGCCTTTAGCCCGGCCAATGGGTTTGGGGAATGGTTGAAATCGGTTTTTGGTTTACAATTAGTTTTCTCATTTGAGGGACTAGTGGTGGCATCCGTGATTTACAGCCTGCCATTCATGGTCCAGCCAATCCAATCCGGGTTAAGCAACCTTTCCATTACCCTTAAGGAAGCTTCCTATTCATTGGGTAAGGGAAAAACCTCCACCCTCCTCAGGGTTCTGCTTCCCAACATCAAGGCTAGCGTGCTGACCGGAATAGTCCTTTCATTTGCTCACACCATAGGGGAGTTTGGGGTGGTACTTATGATTGGTGGTAACATACCGGACAAGACCCGTGTAGCCTCAATCGCTATATATGACGAAGTCGAGGCGCTGAATTATGATTCGGCTAATAGGTATAGCGTGTTTTTGTTGGTGGTTACATTCCTGATCCTGCTGACTGTGTACATTATTAATGGGAGATCTGTAAGGAGTAAAAGCCATGATTAGGGTTTCAGTCAATAAAATGCTAAAGGCCCAGGATTCTGAGTTCAACCTCCAGATTGACTGTACTATTCAATCCGGTGAAATCATAGGTCTTTATGGAGATTCCGGAGCAGGCAAAACTTCTTTTCTGAGGATAATGGCAGGATTAATGACACCGGACTCGGGGAAGGTATTGGTTGGCGGAAATCGCTGGTTTGACAGAAAAGGGCGTGTCAACCTCAAGACGAGTAAACGCAGTATTGGTTATGTATTCCAGGAAAATGCCCTTTTCCCAAACATGTCAGTCCGTAGAAACCTCCTGTTCGCTGTGGATGAAACTCATCAAATGGAATCACTTGATCGGATCGTGGAATTAACGCAATTAGAGCGTCTGTTGGAAAGGATGCCCAATAGCCTCTCCGGTGGTCAGCAACAGCGAGTAGCGCTAGCCAGGGCCATGGTGAGAGAGCCACAGGTATTATTACTCGACGAACCCCTCTCCGCCCTGGACCACAATATGCGATCGTCAATGCAGGACATTATTTTGAAGAGCCAGAGGGAATTGGGTTTCACATGCATACTTGTTACCCACGACATGAGTGAGATATTTAAAATGTGTCATCGTGTGTTTTCTCTCCGTGAAGGAAACATTGTGAAGCGAGGCACTCCGTATGAGGTGTTTAGCGAAAATCGATCAGGCGGTAAATTCAGTTTCACCGGTGAAGTGATTGATATTGTAAAAGAGGATGTGATCTATATCGTTACAGTTCTCATAGGTTCTCAAATTACCAAAGTCGTAGCCGATGAATCTGAAGCTTCAAATTTTGCGAAAGGTGACAGAGTATTAGTATCTTCCAAAGCATTTAATCCAATTATTCAAAAAATCCCCGGTACCTGAAATAACAATGGCCCTGGATTTCCATTTAGAGTTTTACGTGGAAGGTAATCCCGACCCCTTGCTTAAACTCTCACCAAGCTGGTGGAAAATTGATGATATTCAGAATAAATTTTCATTCCGCCAATCCCAACGAAGCCTGGGTATTGACAAGTCAGTTCAAATCAGCGTTGAGGAATTGCTTGACCTTCACGTCCTTCAGCTCAAGTACAAGAGCAGGCCACTCTATGAAAATCCCGATTGGAAAAAACTAATTGACACTCAACAGCGGGAATTAGAGAAGATTTTGAAGGATGCCATCCACTTCGACCGCATCCTGATCAGGGTGTTCGAGTGGGATTCAGGTTACTGATTCAGCCCTGATTATTATCATGATTTGAACGTCCTTTTATCAACGTTTTTTACAGGTTTGAGAGCTATATTCTTTATGTCAGAACTGAATATATATAACTGTAAAATCATGAAAAATTATAGATCATTTTATCATAATAGTCTCGAAAATCCGGAAACATTCTGGAGGAGCCAAGCGGAGGAGTTAGACTGGTTTAAATTTCCCAGGGAAATCCTGTCTGAAAGAACAGACGGGTATTGGGATTGGTTCAAAGAGGGAAAACTCAACACCTGTTACCTGGCAGTAGACCGGCATGTAAACACGGGGCGGGGTAAGCAACTCGCGCTGGTATATGACTCACCCGTAACCGGAACCAAAGAGAATTATACCTACGAGGACCTCCTGGATAAAGTAGAGCATACTGCAGGTATGCTGAAGGGCCTCGGAGTTAAAAAAGGGGATCGGGTAGTTATTTATATGCCAATGATACCCCAAACCGTATTTGCCATGCTGGCCTGTGCAAGAATAGGAGCTGTTCACTCAGTAGTTTTTGGTGGATTTGCCCCTCACGAGCTGGCCATAAGAATTGATGATGCAGAACCAAAAGTAATCCTGACTGCTTCTTGCGGTATAGAAATAAACAAGGTAATCCCTTATAAGCCCCTAATAGACGCAGCTCTTGAGGATGCAGAACACCCTGTAGAACACGTGGTCGTATTTCAAAGAGAACAACTTGAGGCTGAACTTATTGAGCCGCGGGATAAAGACTGGGAAAGATTATGCCAGGCTGCTGACCCTGTGGGATATGAAATAGTGGATGCAAACGATCTCCTTTACATCATTTATACTTCAGGAACTACCGGAAAACCAAAAGGTGTAATGCGCGACCATGGTGGACATGCTGTTGCACTTGAATTCAGCATGAAGTATATCTACGGCATCAAACCGGGTGAGGTATTTTGGGCCGCATCGGATGTAGGTTGGGTAGTTGGCCACTCATACATCGTTTATGCGCCGCTCATCCATGGATGTACTACAATCCTCTTCGAGGGTAAACCCGTTAAAACACCAGATGCCAGTACATTCTGGCGTGTAATGGATGAGAACAAGGTAAATGTGTTCTTCACAGCACCAACGGCAATCAGGGCAATGATCAAAGAAGACCCTGAGGCACTTTTGAAGAAACCCTATCATTTAAACAGTTTGCGATATATGTTCCTGGCAGGTGAACGTTGTGATGGTGGCACACTGAACTGGTTGCAGAACACCCTGGACATCCCTGTAATTGACCACTGGTGGCAGACAGAAAGTGGCTGGCCCATGGTAGCTAATATGCCGGGTATAGAATTATTACCAATTATAGAAGGATCTGCCGGTGTACCTGTACCCGGATATGACATGAAGGTCTTTGATGCAGAAGGAATACCCCTCGATAGTAACGAAGAGGGAGCACTTGCCATTAAATTACCCTTACCTCCTGGCAACCTTACAGGTCTCTGGCAGAATCCGGATAGGTTTGAGGCTGCCTATTTCAAAAACATACACGGCTATTATTACACCGGTGATTCGGCCTATATATCTGATGATGGACATATTTTCATTACCGGTCGTGTGGATGATATTATCAATGTTGCAGGTCACAGGTTGTCTACCGCAACTATTGAAGAGGTGGTGGCATCGCATTCCGAAGTGGCCGAATGTGCGGTGATTGGAGTTGCCGATATCCTTAAGGGCCAGATTCCCATGGGATTTGTGGTATTGAAGGAAGGTATAACAAAAGACCCCGTTGAAATCCAGGATGAACTATACAAGGATGTCCGGGCAAAGGTCGGTCCTATTGCGAGCTTCAAGAACTGTCTCATCGTGGACCGTTTGCCTAAGACCCGTTCAGGCAAAATACTCAGACAGACCATGAGAAGCATTGCCGATGGGAAACCCTACAAAGTGCCATCCACCATTGAGGATCCGGTTGTACTTGAAGAAATTGAAAGAGATCTCGACACGAATTGGAAATCAAAAATGATGGCGGTATAAAGAGTTTGGGGTATATTCAATAAGTTAAAATACCCCAAATCATGAGTTTTACAGATTATAGTGAAAGACCGGTAATCGCGATTTATCCCGGGATTACCGGTTCCTTTATGCATACAGAGACCATGAGTCATGGACGGATTCGCCTGGATGCAGGTACCGAATTACCCGAGCATGCTCACCCTCACGAACAGTGGACCCATGTTATTTCGGGAAAGCTTGAACTGACCATTGGCGGTGAAACAAAGATCCTTACAGAAAATATGTCCTGTCACATGCCTTCCAATGTCCCCCATTCCGGCTACGCCCATACGGATTGTGAGGTGATTGATTGTTTTAGTCCGGTGAGGGAAGATTTAATGGAGAAGGAATTGTAGGAATTGCAGCAATGATAACAATTGTATCAAATTTTGGAATTAGTAGCACTATAAGCATTGTTAGCATTGATCTAAACAAAATGACATGAACCACACTTCCCAAATGAATCTCTGGCGCCTCATGTCATTCTTTGCAATCGGGGTAGGGCTTTATCCTATTCTATTTTTCATCCCCGGCCTTACTCCGGGGTTCCTGGAGGGAAAAACCGATGTTATGGGAAGTACTCTATGGTGGGTGGCCTTCTATATGCATATTACCGGGGGTGGAATTGCACTATTAACCGGCTGGATTCAATTCTGGAAAAAATTTCGTGACAAGTATATTAGGATCCACCGCAGAATAGGACTGATCTATTGGGTTGCTATACTTTTCGTAGGGGCACCTGGAGGATTATACGCTGCCTACTATGCCATGGGCGGATTCCCCGCCAAAGTTGGATTTACTCTGCTTGGTGTATTCTGGTTTATAGCTACACTTAAGGCACTCCTGGCCATCAAAAAAAGGACACCCGCAACCACGAAATATGGATGATACGCAGCTTTGCGCTCACGTATACGGCAGTTACACTTCGAATTTACCTTACTCTCTTCACGGCAGGATCAGGGATTTCGTTCGAAGAGGCTTATATCACCGTTTCCTGGCTGGGATGGGTTCCCAATTTGATCCTTGCAGAATGGTTGATCTGGAGAAAGTTCAGAACTTCAATAGTCTAGCAGGTTCCTACTTGTTAGCTGTTAGCTCCCATTCACCATTTAGTACCGTTAAGACCTCACCCCGTCCTGCAGCATTCGCTACAGGCCACCCCTCTCCATTCTATCGAACGGAGAGGGGGAAATTACTTATCTTAAGTTCAATGCTCCCTGAGGTACCCCTACATCCACGTGTTTAACAAGCCACCCACCGACCCATCTACTTACTGTTAGTTGTTAGTTGTTAGTTGTTAGTTCTTACCTAATTATCATCTAACCTCTTCTCACCTATCACCTACCACTTCCTGCCTCCTGCCACTTGCTTCCTGCCTCCTCCCCCCTATCCCAAAAATTTACTATATTAAATATTACCCAATACCAAAACCAGTGAACTGTTGACTGCTAGCATACCTGTTAGCTGTTAGTTGTAAGCTGATAGCTATAAACCATGGGTTATTACGATCAGCAGGAAAATGTAAATGAGTATATCAAACAAGCCAAGGGCTATAAGGGCACGTGGCTGATGAATAAGCTCAATGAGTACCTGTCGGAGGGGGCCAGTGTACTTGAACTGGGAATCGGGCCGGGAAAGGACCTTGATATCCTGAAGGAACGATATAAAGTGACGGGTTCCGATTTCGCTAAACCCTTCCTCGACCTTTATAAAAAGCGTGATCCCACCATACCCCTGCTCTTGCTTAATGCCGTTACTTTAGAAACGGACCTCCGTTTTGATTGTATCTATTCCAATAAGGTGCTTTACCATTTGAAAAAAAAAGACATGATCAAGTCGCTGGAAAAGCAGACTGACTTGCTCAACCCTCATGGTATTGTGGCACATTCATTCTGGAAAGGGGAAAAGGAGGAAGATTACCTTGATCTTCACTTTGTCTACTATAAAAAGTCTGAATTGAGGGCGATTTTCTCGAAGTTCTATCGAATACTCTTTATCGGTTATTATAAGGAGGAAAATGCGAAGGATTCGATATTTGTAGTGGCCAGGAAAAACAGTTGAACCTCGCGGGAGGGCGAACATTGGAAAGAGCAAATCTTTCTGAATATCAATTGATATCAGTATATTTTATGTGGGAATACAATACTTTGAATAAAGGTATCAACGTTATGTTCCGGTTAGGATTATTTATCAACAACTAAGACAAAAATGAAAAAGGATTTATTACTACTTGCCGTGATTCTGTTGAGCTTTGCTGGATGTCAACCAACTAAAAATGTATCACGAGTCGATGAGAAGCAACAAATTGATTTGAGCGGGCGTTGGAATGATACCGATTCAAGACTTGTCTCGGAAGAAATGGTAAAAGACGCACTCACCAGAAGTTGGTTGCCGGATTATTTGGAATCCAGGAGTCAAAAACCCACAGTAATTGTTGGGATAGTGAAAAACAAAAGCAGTGAACATATAAGTACTGAGACATTTATAAAGGATATTGAACGGGAATTTATTAATTCTGGAAAGGTGAAAATCGTACAAGGTGGAGAAG
>JAHEKQ010000114.1 GCA_024638265.1 Flammeovirgaceae bacterium | reverse complement strand
TGTGAGTTTTAAAGGGGTTTTGGTTGTATTGGGGGAGTGTTGTTCTCCTCACCCCCCGCCAGAGGCGGACAGGCAAACCCCCCGCCAAAGGAGAGGGGCTTTAGGAAGTATTTATTTCCTACTTCTCGTGTGATTTGTTGAGGTGTCCTTCTTTGGGGGTATCCTCATTCTGATCCTGGATGTTTTCCGAATCTTTGATTCTAAGATTCAAACCACACGACTAAAGGATGGCGGTTATCTGAGCATGGTTTCACTTATAGCTGATGGTACAAGATTCTATACTCTTTATCAGTTTAATGACAATCTAGAATTGATTAGGTATTTCGAATTCAACAATTCCACAGAAGAATATGGAGATCTACCTGACACAGGAAACGGACCATATCGAATGCGAAGTGAGATACCGCCCATGCAGTTAATTAATGGTGATATTGTCGTTCTGTTTATGGAATCCATAGAATTCGCCAACTGGGATTGGGAATGCTGTTATCCGTCAATTATTAGACTAAATCCAGACTTGCAAATTGACTGGGTTGGAGATTATAAAGCGGCAAATAACTCATTCAGGGCAGGTTCAGACATGGTATTAGACAATAATGGCAACCTGGTTATTATAACAAGAGGCGATGACAAGTTTATACCAAATAACCGGGAACTGATCTTTAAGAGAATTGATCTCCAGTCAGGTGCTGAAATTGAAGAGGTAGTGTATGATGAGGGCATCATCCATTTTAGATGGAAGATCCTAGGAACTGAAAGTGGATTTACTGTCCTGGAGTATTGGTCGGAAGATTTTCTCGAGTTTAGAATTGGGTTCGGCAGTTCAACAGTTCAGCTGGTGGGAACCACTGAACCTACTTCGTGTCTTAGTGCCTTTGTGGTTAATAATTCGTCCACTCAACCCCTGCCATTTACCCTCTTGCCCCTGAAACATTGAACTAACCCCTCAACCTCTGAACCTCTGAACCTTTGAACCTGCCTACGGCAGGCAGGCCCCTGAACCTCTGAACCTCTCAACCACTGAACCTCTCAACCACTGAACCCCTGAACCTTTTGAACCTTTTGAACCTCAAAACTATTCAACTACCTTTACCGACCTAAAAGGCAGATTATGTCAAAAGATTACATCATCAAGGAACTGAACCAGGCGAGCGAGGTGCTCAACGCCTTCCTGGGTGATGAAAAAAGCATTGAATCCATCTCTTCCGCCGCTATTTTACTGACTAATTCGATCAATAATGGCGGGAAGATCATTTCCTGTGGAAACGGTGGCAGCATGAGTGACGCGATGCATTTTGCCGAGGAACTCAGCGGTCGTTTCAGGGATGACCGGAGGGCATTACCTGCTATCGCAATCTCGGATCCTTCTCATATCACATGTACCGGGAACGACTACGGTTTTGAGCACATCTTTTCCAGATATATTGAAGCCCTGGGGAATGAGGGAGACGCCCTCCTGGCGATCTCCACGAGCGGAAATTCACCCAATGTTCTCAATGCTGCCAAAAAAGCAGGGGAAAAGGGGTTGAAAGTGGTCGCACTGACCGGAAAGGACGGGGGAAAGCTCGCAGAATTGTCCGATATCGAGATCCGGGTGGCCCATATGGGTTATGCCGACCGGATACAGGAGATCCATATAAAGGTTATACATATTTTGATCGGACTGATTGAGAAAAATGCCATTTAGGATTTTCCTTTCGACCTTCCCTATTCGATAAAAATATAGATATCATCCATCCAACAATGGTTTAAGCCATTAACTTTGCGGCCTATGAGCAATATTGTCGCCATTGTAGGACGGCCCAATGTGGGCAAATCGACGCTTTTCAATCGCTTTATCGAGAAGAAAAAGGCCATTACCGATGACCAGAGTGGGGTAACCCGAGATCGACATTATGGTCTGGTGGAGTGGACCGGGCACCAGTTCACCACCATTGATACCGGTGGATATGTCAAGGGAAGCGAGGATAAATTCGAGTCGGAAATACGGAAGCAGGTGGAAATTGCCATCGAGGAATCAACAGTTATCCTTTTTATGGTCGACTGCAAGAGCGGGATCACTTCGCTCGACCAGGATTTTGCCAATGTGATCCGCACCATGGGTAAGCCGGTGATTATTGTGGCCAATAAAGCCGACAACCCAGACCTTTTGTTGGCAGCCAATGAATTTTACAACCTCGGCCTGGATGCGGAAATATTCCCGGTCTCTTCAACAAGCGGTTCGGGTACAGGGGAATTACTGGACAAAGTGCTGACTTTCCTGGACCTTGAGGAAAAGGAACCAGAGGAAAATCTACCCCGCATTTCTATCCTGGGGCGCCCCAACGCGGGTAAGTCTTCTTTTCTCAATGCGCTTTTGGGCACGGAACGGAGTATCGTTACTGATGAAGCGGGCACTACCCGGGATACCATCAATACTCGCTACAATCTTTTTGGCAAGGATTTCATTATCACCGACACTGCGGGGGTCAGGAAAAAAGCCAAGGTTCGTGAAGACATAGAATTTTACAGTGTCCTACGGGCCATTCACGCACTGCAGGACAGCGATGTGTGCATTATTATGGTGGATGCCACACGTGGATTGGAAGCACAGGACCTCAACCTGTTAGGCCTGACCAAGAGATACAATAAGGGAGCCATGATTATGGTCAATAAATGGGACCTGATTGAAAAGGAGAGCAACACGGCGAGGGATTTTGAAAAAAAGATCCGCGATAAAATTGCGCCCATGGACTATATCCCGATCGTATTTACCTCAGTTCCCGAGAAGCAGCGAATATTCAAGGCCATTGAAAAAGCCCAGGAAGTTTATAACAATCTTACCAAAAGAATCTCGACATCCCAGCTCAACGATGTGATGCTCAAGGAAATAGAGGCCTACCCGCCCCCGGCTGTTAAAGGGAAGTATATCAGGATCAAGTACATTACCCAACTCCACGCAAATTCCCCGGTCTTTGCTTTTTTCTGCAACCTGCCGCAGTATATCAAGGAACCCTACACCCGCTACCTGGAAAACAAGATGCGCAAGCATTTTGGCTTCGAAGGCACACATCTACGACTTTTCTTCAGAAAAAAATAACCCCATCAACCCCTCAACCCTTTAACCCATCCACCCGTGAACCCGTGAACTCGTGAACTACTAAACATCCTTGCATATAAAAAACCAATCAATTAAATTTGCAGTCCTTTTTTAGAAAGGCAAAAGATAGCGAAATGAAAAAAGAGATACATCCAGAATACCGACCTGTAGTCTTCCAGGACACTTCCAGCGAATTCGCATTCCTGACAAAGTCTACTATGACCTCTGAAGATACCATTAAGTGGGAAGACGGAAACGAATATCCCCTTATCAAATTGGAAGTGAGCTCGGCTTCACATCCTTTCTTCACCGGAAAGAAACTCTTCGTAGATACTGCGGGTAGGGTAGAGAAATTCAATAAGAAGTACAAGAAGAAATAGAGGGTAATATAAGAATCCAGCCCGGTCCACTGATCGGGCTTTTCTGTTTATACTCAAACGCAAACTAATATTATGGACCTGCAAGAACTAAACGATTTTCTTATAGATGCGGCCTATACCTATGGCCCCAAACTTATCACAGCTTTACTCACCCTTATAGTAGGTTGGTGGATCATTGGAATGATTGGCCGAGGACTCAGAAAGGTGGCAGATAAAAGAGGGACGGACCCTACTCTCAAGGGGTACCTGGTAAATATTGTGAAGTGGACTTTGAAAGCGCTTCTGATAGTCAGCGTATTGGGTATGATGGGAATCGAGATGACCTCATTCATTGCAATACTTGGTGCGGCCGGTTTGGCAGTTGGACTTGCTTTATCGGGAACCCTTCAGAACTTTGCCAGCGGGGTAATGATCCTCTTGTTCAAGCCTTTTAAGGTCGGGGATTATGTGGAAGCAGGTGGACACAGTGGATCGGTCAATCAAATCCAGATATTCAATACTATTCTTAAGACTCCCGATAACAAGACAATCATTGTACCCAATAATGATATCGCCGGGAGTTCGGTGGTTAACTACTCTACAGAAGATCAGCGAAGGGTAGACATGACCTTCGGGATCGGCTATGATGATGATATCGATAAGGCACAAAGTGTACTTCAGGGCCTCGTCGATAAGGATGAAAGGATTCTCGGAGATCCTGCTCCTTTTATTGCAGTTACCGAGCTGGCAGACAGTTCTGTTAACTTTTCTGTCAAAGTATGGGTGCAAACAGCCGATTACTGGGGAGTCTATAACGACATGCAGGGTACGGTTAAAAAGGCATTCGATGCGGAAGGCCTCTCTATCCCTTATCCTCAAACCGATGTTCACTTGCACAATGCCTGATTCTTTTGAATTACGCACTGTTCGATGATATAAGAATTACCAACCAACTCCTCCCTCTCACCTACCTCCGTCCGGTGAGCGAGATCAGGATCGGGATAAATACGATCAGTGAAAAATGGGAGCACTTCCTTGGTGGGGTAAGTCATCACACCCGTGACTATCTGGCATCAAGATATCCTTCGACTGCCGCAGGAGCTTGTACTTATATTAATGGGGCACTAATCCCTGAAAAAGAGATTGTCGAAGAGATCAACGGGCTTCAGCCGGGCGAGGCGATTCGCAAGGGAGATGACCTGTTGGCATATCATTCAAGGGAAACCACAACACTGAATGGAATAGCCGAGAAAGTGTCTATAGCCAGGGAAACTGCCCTGGAGGTATTACTCATAGACCGGCCCTGGAAGATATTCCAGAATAACGGGAGGGAATTGAGGGCCGATTTTGAAAGATTGTCCGGGGGGAAATCGGAAAAGATATCAGATCGCTTTACTGCCATATATGGGGAGGAAAATATTTTTGTGGGAAAGAATGTGGAGGTAAAATCAGCAACGATTGATGCTGAAAACGGACCGGTGTACCTGGCTGATAATTCCAGGATTGCCCCCGGAAGTGTGATCCGCGGTCCGTTTGCCCTGCTCGAAGGATCGGAGCTTAATATGGGGGCGAGAATGCGTGGTGATATCACCATCGGCCCACGCTGTAAAGTAGGAGGGGAAGTCTCTAACAGTATATTTTTTGGCAACTCAAATAAAGCCCACGATGGGTTTGTCGGGAATTCTGTGATAGCGGAATGGTGCAACCTGGGAGCAGATACCAATACCTCAAACATGAAGAACGATTACACGGATGTGAAACTGTGGAATTATAACTCGGGGAGGTTTGAGTCCAGCAAATCCACATTCTGCGGACTGATTATGGGCGATCATTCCAAATCCGGGATTAATGTCATGTTTAACTCGGGGACCTCAGTGGGTATTTGTACCTCCATTTATAATGCTAACTATCCCAGGAATTTCATCCCTTCTTTTGTAAAGGGGAGTGCCAACGGCTGGAATACCATGTCGGTAAAGGAAGCTTCACGTATAGCTGAAAGGGCGATGGCGAGACGGGATGTGGAATTCAATGACTCAGATCTCTCACTATTTGAAAAAGTTTTCGAACTTTCCGCTTCTTACAGGAGGTCTTGATGCAGTTCAGTGATATTAAAGGATTGGATGATGTTAAGGACCGGCTGATTCAATCAGTCCGGAAGGAACAATTGCCCCACGCCCTCCTGTTTTCCGGGGAGAAGGGAAGCCTGAACCTGCCTATGGCCCTGGCTTTTGCCACCTACCTCAACTGTACTGATAAAACAGATAATGATGGCTGTGGCATGTGCCCGGCCTGTGTGAAGAACCTGAAGTATATTCACCCGGACCTTCACTTTGTTTTCCCGGTAACCGCAAAGGCCGGGATTAAATCCAAGGATATTATCAGCCAGACATTCCTGTCCCAGTGGAGGGAGTTTGTGAAAGAAGTACCCTGGGCAGCTGAGGACACCTGGGCTAAATACCTGGGTAGCGAGGATAAACAGTTCAATATCAGCAAAGAGGAATCGAGGCATATCATCAGTGATCTTTCACTCAAGGCATTCGAAGGCCAGTTTAAGATCATGCTGATCTGGCTCCCGGAATACATGCACCCCAGCGCGGCCAACGGTATTCTGAAGATTCTTGAAGAGCCTGCGGACAAAACGGTCTTCATTCTCGTCACAAACGATCGTGAAAGGCTTTTGAGTACGATTCTTTCCAGGGTGATTACCATTCCCGTCAGGAAACTCAACCAACCCGAAATGGCTGGATATCTCGTTGGGGAGAGAGGTTTAAGTCAGCCCGAGGCAGAAAAACGTGCCAGGATGTCCGATGGGAGCCTGGAAATCGCATTATCAGAGAAGACTGAAAACGAGGTGGAGCTTATGGTGGAATTCAGGGAATGGCTCTTGATTTGTCACGGTTTCAAGAGGAAAGACATGGTGGATTTCACCGAAAAATTTAACCGCTATAATAAACTTACCCAACGCAGCTTTCTACGCTATGGTACTTCCGTGTTACGGGAATTGATCGTGCTCAAAAGCGGGGCAGAAAGTGTTTCCAGATCTTCCAGTGCAGAATTGGATTTTCTTGAGCGATTGGGCCAGTTGATGTCGTTCGACAAAGTGGAAAAGGCTTCCGCTCATTTCAGCGAGACACTTTACCTTTTGGAGAGGAATGTCAATGCCAAAACCGCTTTTATGGACCTCTCTCTTTCCATGACTCAACTTTTCCGTTCAAAATGAACCTGGTAAGGATAGGTACGAGAGGAAGTAAGCTGGCGCTGTGGCAGGCAAATTATGTGGCCGGGAGCTTGTTGCAAAAGGGCTGGAATACAAAGATAGTAACCATCGAAACTACCGGGGACAAGAAACTCGACACTACGATCGCTGAAATCGGAAGCAAAGGGGTCTTTACGGAGGAAATAGAGGAACAACTGAGGCAGGGCAATATAGACATAGCTGTTCATAGTGCTAAGGATATGCCATCCACGCTCCCGGAAGATTTAGAACTTATTGCCTATTCAAAGAGGGAAGTTCCCAATGATGTATTGGTTGGCAATAATAAAGTTGACTTGTCAAAAACAGTAAAGGTGGGTACCAGTTCTACACGCAGGGTCGGATTATTAAAGCACTATTATCCAAACATTGAAACAGTCCCCGTACGGGGCAACCTCCAGACCAGAATTGCCAAAATGGAGAAAGGTGACTGTGATGCACTTATGCTTGCCTATGCGGGAGTTGTTCGTATGGGTTATGAAGGCAGGGTCATCCACCAGTTTGATATCGCCCAGGTTACGCCACCGGCAGGCCAGGGCTCGGTTGCTGTGGAAGTACATACTGGGCTTGATGACAGCATACGGGAGGTTGTTCGGGAAGCAGTAAACCATTCTGAAACTGAAATCTGCCTGCTTGCGGAAAGGGCTTTTCTCAGGGAACTGGAGGGAGGATGCAGTATCCCGAGTTTTTGCATTGCCCATATTAAAGAAGGCATGCTGTACCTGAATGGTGGTGTAGTTTCTCTAAATGGATCGTCTTTGGTAAGAGAGGAGCAGAGCGGTTTGCCACAAAAGGCAGAAGAATTGGGCCAGGCCCTTGCCCGGAAGGTGTTAAAAGCCGGCGGGAAGTCCATACTGGATGAAATCAAAAATATGTGATATAATTGCAATCCAAATTCGGATTCTATGAAATTGATACTCAAATCCTTCTTAATCATGTCGGTAATGGTTTTCCTGGGTTCCTGCGATAGGGATACGGACTATGTAGTCACTATCGAAACTCCGTATGGAAATATGGTGGCATTACTTTACGATGATACCCCTAAGCACAAGGAGAATTTTATCAAACTCGCCAGGGAAGGGCAATATGACAGCACGATATTCCATCGAGTGATTAGGGAGTTCATGGTGCAGGGCGGTGACATCAATCGGAAACCAGGAAGTGAGGGAAGCATTGACTATACTATTCCCGCGGAATTTGTTCCCAGGTTTATGCACCGGAAGGGTGCCCTTGCCGCGGCCCGTCAGAATGATCAGGTTAACCCGAAAAAAGAGTCAAGCGGAAGCCAGTTTTATGTGGTACAAGGCAAGGTTTGGGAAGAAAAAGAATTAACAATCGATGTTCAGAAGCTTACCAACCAGGTGGCCAGGCTCATTCAGATCCCCGAATACGATTCGTTGGGTAAAGAAATGATTGCCGCCTATGAGCGCGGCGATTTTGATCACTATAATGAATTGCTTTTCTCCTGCATCCCCATG
>JAHEKQ010000113.1 GCA_024638265.1 Flammeovirgaceae bacterium | reverse complement strand
GTGAAAAAGGGATTGCTTTATGCCGGAACCGAAACTGGCATGTATATCAGTTTTGATGATGGAAACAGTTGGAGTCCTTTTCAACTTAATCTGCCAGTTGTGCCCGTCACAGACCTGGCCATTAAGGATAATAATCTAATTGCAGCTACCCAGGGAAGGAGTTTCTGGTTAATTGATGACCTGACCGTTCTTCACCAACTGAGTGACGAAATCCGCACTGCTGGTTCCTATCTCTTTAAACCACAGGAAAGCTATCGCATGGGAGGTGGTGGCGGATGGGGCCGGGTCCCACGAGGTGTGGGTCAGAATCGGCCGGGTGGTGTGCTTGTGTACTACTATTTACAGGATACGACCAGCAGCGATGAAGTCAGCCTGGAGTTCATGGAATCAGACGGAACCTTGATCCGAAAGTTTTCAAACAAAGCCAAACGAGGGGGACCTGATGGTCGTCTGACAATAAAGGAAGGATCTAATATGTTCTCTTGGAATATGCGATATCCCGATGCAGAAAGGTTTGATGGGTTGATTATGTGGTCAGGGTCAACGGCAGGACCCACTGCGATTCCGGCGGACTACAAAGTCAGGTTAAGTGTTAATGGAGAGAGCATAGAAGAAGATTTCAAGATAGTTGCTGATCCCCGTTCATCTTCAACTCAGGCTGATCTTGAAGAACAATTCAATTTTGTTACCGAGGTGAGGGATAAGCTGACAGAAACCCACAATGCAATCAAAAACATACGTACGGTGAGGGGGCAGATCTCTGATATGAACAAAAAGTTGGGTTCATCTGAGGAGGTGAAACCCGCGGTAGACCTTGGTAAAGAGATTCTTGGAGAAATGAAAAGTATTGAAGAAGCACTTTATCAGACCAAGAATCAGAGTGGACAGGATCCGTTGAACTTTCCAATCAGACTGAATAATAAGCTGGCCCATTTGAATTCGCTAACTGCAAGAGGGAATTATCGGCCCACCGACCAGGCAGTTGCATTCAAAAAGGAAGTTACCGAAATGATTGATACTGAGTTGGCAAAGCTCAAGACCATCTTCGAGGATAAAGTTCCCGAATACAACGACCTGGTAAAACAAGCAGACGTGTCTGCAATCACAATTGAAAATTAAAATAAAGGGGGTTTGCCCAATGGGTAAGCCCTCTTTTTAAAATTATGTCAAACTGGATTATCCTGAGTTTTATCCTGGCATGGGTTACCCCACAGGAAGATCCCTTGTTGAAACCAGTAAGGGATTTATTTAAGGGGATGGAAACTGCTGACAGCACATTAGTCAGGTCAGCATTTCAACCCAATGCCATCATGCAGAGTGTTACGATCTCGGAAACCGGAACAGAAGTTCAAGAGGGTAATCTCAACGGTTTTATTACAGCCATAGGTAGTTCCACCCCCGGGCGCCTGTCAGAGCCTATCTGGAACATTAAAATTGAGAAAGACGGTGGTTTGGCCCAAGTTTGGGCTGAATATGCCTTATATGTCGATGGGGAATTTCATCATTGCGGGGTAGACGCTTTTCACCTGGTAAAAACTAGTAATGGTTGGAAAATACTACTGGTCACTGATACCCGGCGGACTTCACCTTGCGAAATACCGGGGGAAA
The DNA here is from genome assembly GCA_024638265.1 of Flammeovirgaceae bacterium. Taxonomy (GTDB): domain Bacteria; phylum Bacteroidota; class Bacteroidia; order Cytophagales; family Cyclobacteriaceae; genus JAHEKQ01. The sequence continues at coordinate 6,602 of JAHEKQ010000113.1, read as the reverse complement.
TCAAAGCGAGGTATAAGAAATAGCACGGCGGAAATAATTGCTTATTTTCTTATATTACTTCACCCAAATTTGAATATGGAAGGCCTGACACGAGATAAAATCAATGCACTGGCTCAAATTGCAGCCATTGACGGCGAAGTTGCTGAAGAAGAAAAGGAAGTAATCTATAAGATTGCTGAAGAACACGGATACTCACGCGAAAACGTAAATTACATTTTTGAAAATCCGGAACCGATTGGTGACTTCAGTGATTTGACTGAGGACGAGCGTCTTGAATTCATGTTTATTTCATTGGACGTGATGCAGGCCGATGACCTTATTTACAACAGTGAAGTTGAGTTTTGTAAGACTCTTGCAACCAAGCTCAAGATAGACCCATCAGTAGTAGACGTCTATGGGACCCGGGCGGATATTGATCTCGAGAATTTCATGGAAGTAGCGAGAAGGTACCTGAAATGAGGATTCTTTTATTTTTCCTATTCCTCTCTGCGGCGACATTTTGCCATGCACAGAAAGAGACTATTTTTATATTAACCCGCCATGCCGAAAAAGCTGACGACGGTACAAGGGATCCTGGTTTATCCTCTGAAGGTCAGGAAAGGGCTGAAAAACTGGCTATTGTATTAGACGATATCGAAGTTACTTCTATTTATTCTACAGATTATAAGCGTACAAGGAATACTGTCACCCCGATATCAAACGAAAAAGATCTCGAGATTCAGTTCTATGATCCTCGAGATCCTGACTTTATAAATTCTCTTTTAGAAAAAGAGAAGGGAGGCATAGTGCTAATCAGTGGTCATTCAAACACAATTCCAACTATGATCAATCAATTGGCGAAAACCAATTACCCCAATTTCAGCGAAAAAGAATATGACAATCTTATATTTGTCATCATCAAGCCTGAAAACACGCCAACTGTGATCTGGCTCAACCTTGATTAACTGCCTCCCTCTCAAGATCCTCTGTCGTGTATTTTAAACACGATGGGTATAATTATCTGTACTTTAACAGGTTTACCCCTTTGTTTTCCCGGTTTCCAATCAGGAGCATTGGAAACCACCCTTATTGCTTCTTCATCACAACCCGCACCCACTCCTTTCACTACTTCAATCCTTGTGATCTTTCCCCTTTCATCTACCACGAATCTTACGAATACCTTCCCTTCAACACCCAGGTTCAATGCTGATCTGGGATATTTCAATTCATCAGCCACATAGGCATAAAAGGCTTCATATCCCCCTTTGGGTTCAGGCATATCTTCTACGATCAGGAAAGGTTGATCGGTTACCTCTTCTTCGAGTTCCGGTTCAGTGATTACGGGTGGCTGGTATGTCTCCATCTCTTCCTGGTCTATGACGATATCGATATCAGGAATTTCTATTTCTTCCTCTTCCAGTACCTCAATAAATTCGGTGGCAACTGCTTTGGGCTTAGGTGGCTCAGGAGGGGGTTGTTCCGTTACTGGAATAAGTTCCTCTGCTACCTGTGATGCGGATTCCTCCTGAACCACCACTACCTTATCATAGAACTTCCATTCGAATGCGGTAATGACAAACAAAATGGCTACTATCAATCCTATATTAAAGAACATACCCCTCTTGTTGTCCAGTGAATATTTTGGATTTTTCTTCGGTTCCATAACATGGGGTTACTTTGGTTCTTACTTAATTAAACGTTTATTCGTCACGATACGTGCTAAAATTTAGTATGATCTTTGTCATGATTTTATGGGACTATTATCACAAAAAGTACCTTTAAATGAAGATTTGCCTGTTATCTGATACTCATGGAATTCTGGATGATGTTGTACTCAAGCATATTCACTGGTCGGATGAGATATGGCATGCCGGGGACATAGGGTCATTCGAAGTGTTAAAAAAAATGCAGTCGCTAAAACCCCTTAGAGCTGTTTCGGGAAATATTGACGGTAAGGATATATCCTTACAAGTACCGGAACTCAACCATTTCCAGGTAGAAGGGCTGAATATTATGATATTTCATATTGGAGGCTACCCTCCCAGGTACAATAAGACAAGTAGGGAACTGATCAAAAACTATAAACCCGATGTATTCATTACCGGCCATTCACATATACTTAAGGTGATGAAAGATCGGGATAATGATTTGATCTATCTCAATCCCGGAGCTGCAGGGCACCAGGGATTTCATAAAAAAAGAACCCTGCTCAGGTTTAGAATTGAGCAGGGTACTCTGAAAGATCTTGAAGTAGCTGAACTGGGTTTCCGTGGAAGGTAACTACTTACCGTCTTTCTTCTCAGTCTTTTTCTTTGCTGGGGCTTTTTTGGCTGCAGGTTTTTTGGCAGCCTCTTTTTTCGCTACTGGCTTATCCTCTGCCTTTTTAGCGGCAGGCTTTTTAGCAGCGGGCTTCTTAGTTGCCGGCTTTTTTGCAGCTGGTTTTTTTGTGGCAGCTTTTTTTGCCGGGGCTTTCTTCTCTTCCTTCTCTACTGCAGGAGAGTCTACTACGGCTTTAGCTTCTACTTTTTCCGCCTTCTTTTCTTCTACGGCAGCTTCCTCTTTCTTCGCTTTAGCTTGAGTCTTCTTATTCTTGAATTCAGCCTTCAATTCTTCTACATCAACACTCTTCAGATTAGGTTTAAACTGAAGTCTTTTAATGTTCTGTTGCCTCACCTTAGCTTTTACCCTGTTGCGAAGTGCTTTTCTCTTGAGTTTCTGTGCTGCCATTATCGTCAGTTTCTTTTAAGCGGTTGCAAAAATAGAATGAAGAATTGAAATAGTAAAATATTAGGAGGAAAAGGACAAAGAAAAAGACGACCAATCAGTCGCCTTCTTCAAAGATTTTGGAAGTTTCTATTTTCTATTCATCCGGAATTCGTGCTGATTTCCTCCATTTTCATACTCATACCAGAGTTCATCACCTTTCAGCCTCACGAGAATAATTTCTGAAGTGGATAATGTAGAGTTCTCATTAGAAAAACCATCTATACTACTTACACCACTTATATTAACACTCAGATTATCATTCTCCATAGACCAATCTCCGGTTTCCTCCACCACTGTCTGGTCGGACTTTACATAGCTCCTTGAGTACTCGCCTCCGGAACTGAAAGTTTCTGTCAGATTTGTAATCAAAACTTCATTAGTAGCCGTCTGGCCGTCACGAAGATAAGACCCTAAGGTCCAGGTTCCTTCCAGATTCTTATCGGCCCTTTTTAAAGAACCACCTTCAGGAAAAGTTTCACAAGAAGTAAAAGCAAGCGCCAACGCCACAAAAAAGAATGTTTTATAATTTTTCATAAAAAAAGAAGTTATAACATGTAATTCAATACTTCAATTTAAGTTTTAGTAACCGATGTTTAAACATGATTTTTATCATGTTCTGAATTTGCAGGATATTAATTAGAAGTTGCCGAACCAGTCACTTTGCTTATTTTTGTCTCCATGAAGCAACACACATCACTTCCTAGGGGAACCCGGGATTTTGGTCCTGAGGTCATGATGCGCAGGAATTTTATTCTTGATAACATCAGGGAGGTATTTACCCGTTACGGTTTTTTACCTCTTGAAACCCCCGCAATGGAAAACTTGTCTGTGCTTGAAGGTAAATATGGAGAGGAAGGTGACCGGCTTCTTTTTAAGATCCTGAACTCAGGGGACTTCCTCAGAAAGAGTTCCATAGAAGACCGGAAGGAATCCAGTAGCCTGGTTTCAAAAATTACTGACAAGGGACTACGTTATGACCTTACGGTGCCTTTTGCGCGGTTTGTTGCCAGCAACCGGCACAACCTTGCACTTCCATTCAAAAGATACCAGATTCAGCCTGTATGGAGAGCAGACCGGCCACAAAAGGGACGTTACCGTGAATTTTATCAATGTGATGCTGATGTTGTTGGAACCAAGTCACTCATTTGCGAGACTGAGATTGTGCTGATGATAAACGAGGTCCTTCAAAAACTTGGAGTTACAGATTTCTCAATTAAGGTAAACCATAGAAAGATCCTTGAGGGTGTTTGTGAATTTATGGGTACGCCAGGACAATTATCTGACCTATCGGTGGGTATAGACAAACTCGATAAGATAGGATGGGAGGGTGTGAAGAAAGAATTGGGTGGGAAAGGTTTCTCTGAGGACAGTATCGAGAAACTTGCGACCATCTTAAAGGATGGGCAAAGCCGGGAAAAAATCAACTCGATATTGACAGGCACATCAGCCTCAGATGGTTTTGAAGAATTCAACTCCATGAAAGAGATGTTGAGCTCTTTTGAACTCGAGAATGATCATGTTCAATTTGATATCAGTCTGGCCAGAGGGCTTGCCTATTATACGGGGATGATTTTTGAAGTAATTATTGCCGACTCCGGAGTTGGTAGTGTGTCAGGTGGAGGCAGGTATGATGATCTTACGGGAGTATTTGGTGTTGAAGAGATTCCCGGAGTTGGGTTCTCCTTTGGGATAGACAGACTCTATGACGCCATGGAGCATTTAGATCTTTTTCCCGTCGATGATATTAAGGCAACTGAGGTTTTGATTGTGCATTTTGATGACGAATGCTTTCGCTATGGCCTAGGATCCCTCAAGCTTCTGCGTGAGGCAGGTATTGCTTCAGAAATTTATCCTGACTCCACTAAGCTTCGCAAACAACTCGGTTATGCTGATAAAAAAGGAATCCGGCAAGTCATCATTATTGGATCAGAGGAGATGAAGACCGGTAATCTTACTCTTAAGAGTATGGAAACCGGAGAGGAAAAAAGTATGGGTGTAAATGAAATTATCCGTACTTTAACCACCAGGAATGGCTAATTATTCTCTCAAAGAATTCATTTCAATACCGGAATTCAGGGATATCATAAACTCCGGCCAGGCTATCATAGTCCCAGATTCTAGGATTTCTTCAGTTAAATCAAGTCGCAAGTATCTGGATGAAAAAATACGGGATAGCGAATCACCTGTATACGGGATCAATACGGGATTTGGATCTCTTTACACCAAAAATATTTCATCGGCGAACTTGACGAAACTCCAGGAAAACCTGATGAAATCACACGCCTGTGGTACAGGACCCGAGGTTCCTGAAGAGATCGTCAGTATCATGCTTCTACTCAAGGTCCATGGCTTATCCTTTGGTCATTCCGGTGTACAGTGGGAAGTGATAAACCGGTTTATCAAGTTTTATAATGCAGGAATTCATCCGGTGGTCTACCAATACGGTTCCCTCGGTGCATCCGGAGACCTGGCTCCCCTGGCACACCTGGGCTTGCCACTTATTGGAGAGGGTGAGGTAAATTTTCAGGGCAGTAAAATGAGTGGCGCAAAGGTGTTGGATAAACTTGGAATGGATCCCCTTACGCTCAAGGCGAAAGACGGGCTGTCGATTCTGAATGGAACTCAATTTATGAGTGCCTATGCATTGTGGGGTATACTCAGAAGCAAAGACCTGTTAAGGTGGGCCAATATTATCTCTTCCCTTTCACTCGACGTATTCGATGGAAGAATTGAACCTTTTCTAGAGGAAGTTCACAGGCTCAGGGCTCATAAGGGTCAGGAATTAGTCTCCGGTGAAATCCGCAATATTCTCGAAGGATCCCAATTGATCAATCAGCATAAAACCCACGTCCAGGATCCTTATTCATTTCGCTGCGTTCCGCAAGTGCACGGTGCCAGTTCGGATGCCATTAAACACGTTGAGAACATTGTAGAGACCGAGATAAATAGTGTCACCGATAATCCCCTTGTCTACCCTGAAACAGATCAGATCATTTCAGGGGGTAATTTTCATGGTCAACCCCTGGCCCTTGGTTTAGATTACCTCACCATGGCCATGGCAGAGCTCGGGAATATTTCAGAACGCAGAACCTATCAGCTGATTTCGGGAAGTCGTAATCTTCCCAATTACCTAGTGGCTAATCCTGGGATCAATTCCGGATTAATGATTCCTCATTTCACTGCGGCCCACATGGTAAGCCATAATAAGCAATTGGCAACTCCATCATCAGTGGATAGCATACCCTCCTCCAATGGGCAGGAAGATCATGTAAGCATGGGATCAACGAGTGCTTTAAGGTGTTTCCAGGTGATTGAAAATGTCAATTCAATCCTTGCCATTGAATTGATGACCGCCAGCCAGGCGCTGCAATTCAAAAGACCCCTGCAAACCTCAAAAATCCTCGAAGAGCTGGTAAACAATTTCCGTAAAGAGGTTACGTTTATTGAGGAAGACCGTATACTACATGAGGATATCCAAAAAGCGGAGAAATTCCTTAAAATGAACCATTTTTAGTCGATTTGAATAAATATTTCATCACGATACTAGCTCTTCTGGTTTCAGGGTCGCTCTTTGCTCAATACAGCAGTGACCTTGGTCGGTTTGAAGTGGATTTTATTAAGGGATGTGCCCCATTAGATATTACTATAAACAACCTGGATCCGGCCAACTGTCCATGTGATGTGAGATTTGGTGATGGAGGTGGAGGACAAAATCTATTTAATTACACCTATACTACTCCCGGAACCTATACACTGGAAATCGACTACCAGAGTCTCATTCCCCGGACAGATTTCATAGTCATTGAGGTGGTAGACAACATTTTACCTGATTTTGACATACTCACCTGTAACAATAG
>JAHEKQ010000005.1 GCA_024638265.1 Flammeovirgaceae bacterium | reverse complement strand
GCGAAATACAAATTGTGGGTACCCAGCCAACCGATGGTTCATCCATTCCGGGAATCCGGCGGTGGTCCCCAGAATTCTTACCGAAAATATTTGAGCCTGATCGGGTAGACCGGGTAATTGATGTCAGCCAGGAAGAAGCAACTGAAATGACGAGGAGATATGCCAGGGAAGAAGGGATTCTGGCAGGGATGAGCAGTGGAGGGGCATTGGCAGCAGCTATGAAGCTCAGTGGAGAACTCGAGTCCGGTCTGATAGTCTGTATAGTCTGTGACCGGGGAGACCGCTATTTGAGCTCTGATTTATTCAAATAAAAAAAGGCGCGGTTTCCCGCGCCTTCCTTTGTCTATTTACTTAAACCAGGACTTCGTTCCAGGAATTCTTCATATAGGCGAATATGCCTGCTGTCTATCGGTATCTGCCAACCGGATATGAACAGGTGCACAATCGTCGTTTTCGTCTCGAAAAGGTCCCCATCTGTCACGACGAGGTTGGCCATCTTGCCTTTTTCAATTGACCCTAACTGATCACCTAATCCAAAGATCTCTGCAGGATTGAGCGTTACAGCCTTGATCGCCTCATCTTTTTCCATTCCATAAGCCACGGCAAATCCGGCATTGAATGGGAGGTTCCTGGCATTTTCAGTTTCAGCAGTACGGATAGCCACCTTCACTCCTGCTTTAGCCATAATCCCCGGATTGGCATATCTCCTGTCATAACGATCGGAGCTTCGGGTGGGCGTCGAGAACATAGGTCCGGTTATAACCGAGACTCCCGCTTCCGCAATTTCATCCGCCACTCGCCAGCCTTCTGCCACGCCAGTAAGTATAGCATTGACTTCATTGTCCTTGATCCACGTCAGTGCAGCCTGGATATCCTTGGCAGCATTGACTTCAATAAGCACAGGAATCTCACCTTTAATAACGGGAATCATGGCTTCCATTTCAGGGTAGTAATCCGGCTTTGGGTTGGTTGAATTGCTGTTATGAGCATCCATCATCCCGCTATACTCTGTTGCCTTTCCCCAGACATCATTAAGCTCTTTGAGGGCTTTCTCCAAGGCTTTCTTGATCTCATCATCGCTCCTTCTATCCCGTCTTCCTCTTCGCCCCGAATTCGGAAAATTAATCCGCATTCCCTTAAAGCCGGCATACATTTGCTCAGGAGTATATCCATGCAGATTGATTAGTGCCGACGTTCCAGGTATCAGTCCTCCTTCAGGATTAGTCAGTACCGTGGTGATTCCACCAACCCTCGTTACAGGGATTACAGTAGAATTAGGGTTGATGGCGGTAAGCGCCTGTATATGAGGCTTTACACTTCCGATCTCACTATTATCCCTTGTCTCCGCTAATGAACCAACTTCCACAAGGCCAACATTGGTACCGCTGTCAATCATTCCCGGGTATATATAATGACCCGCGCAGTCAATAGTGGTAGCTCCCTCGGGGACAGTAACATTAGCCCCTACTTCCATGATCATGCCATTGCTTATTATTACAGTCGCATTTTCAATGGTGCCATTACTGACTGTCACGACCGTGGCATTGGTAAGGGCAAATGTGCCCTTTTCTCCTTTACTCATCTGTGCTTTTGCTCCAAAAGCCAGGAATATGAGCATTATGAAATATATCTTAATAAGTTTCTTCATGACCCTTTTCATTTGTTGTTAAAGATCCACTCAGTGTCCTGCATGCATCGCTCGTGATTCTCATCGAGGATGACAGGTTCGATGCTCTCTTCGGGGTTGATATTTACCCTCATGTCATCAGGATCATTATTGATATCAAAATAAACCACTCCATCAACCAGCGTATACTGGGGAACGGTATACACCGAAAGTGGATGGTTCTTGAAAATGGCAATATCACCATCCTTTCCCTTTTCAATAGAACCGATTCGGTCTCCTACTCCCAACTGCAAGGCAGGATTGATGGTAATCAGGGCCAAAGCCTCGTCATCAGAAAGATCACCATAACGCTGTGTCTTTGCTGCTTCATGATATAGGTGCCTGATAAGCTCTCCGGAATCGGAATTGATTGAAGTCCTCACTCCATTCCTGGTGAGAATGGTTGCGTTATAGGCTGTTGAATAATAGACTTCAAACTTGTAGGCCCACCAGTCCGCAAAAACAGAAGCTCCTGCACCAAACTCAGCAAGTTCAGGGGCAACTTTGAATGCCTCATTGGCGTGCTGGAATGTGAGATTCTTTATTCCGAAATCTTTAGCTACTCTCGTCAACATAAGTATCTCATCAGCGCGATAAGAGTGGCAATGGATGAGTATCTTTCCGTCCAGAATATCAACCAGGGTTTGCAACCTCAGGTTGTATTTGGGGGGAACTGCCCGTGGGTTCTTTTTCTTCGATGCTTCGTATTCAGCCCATGCCTTTTTGTATTCGATGGCTTTATTGAAACCGTCGCGAATGACGAACTCAACACCCATTCGTGTGGAAGGATTTACTCCATTACCTCTTCCATGTACCCTTGTCGGATTTTCTCCAAGGGCAAATTTGATGGTACGGGGTGCACCTTGCATACGAAATGCCTCAGGGTCAGTTTGGCCCCAGCGCAACTTCATGGTTTCATTCTGTCCACCTATTACATTGGCACTTCCGTGCATAGCATGAATACTGGTGACTCCACCGGCAAGCGCCCAATACATTCCCACACTGTAAGGATTTATAACGTCTCCAGTCCAGACATCAGCCGTGATGGGTGATGTGGCTTCATTCACCGTGCTGATACCCAGGTGTGAATGGGCATCGATAATTCCAGGCATCACATAAAGACCACTGGCATCGATTACTTTGACCCCACTGGGTGCTTTGATATTCTCGGCGATACGCTGAATCTTGCCGTCCTTGATATATACATCCGTATTCTCCAAGGTTCCGTTGGTAACAGTCAGTACTGTACCTCCTTTTATTACAACATCCCCTTTGGGCTGCCCAACAACTATGGTGGTCACCAAACAAAGGAGGACAATTATAGAATTCTTAATCTTCTTCATAATCATTAGTTATTGGGGTCTTTTTCTCCTGTTAGAGCAGCGTTTCCAAACGGAGTTATCAATTCACCCTCCATGGTATTTTTCTCAACCGTTACACTGGCCTCTACTTCAAAATTCTGTCCATCCATATTGAAAGTAACTACGAAGGAAACTTCCTTTCCACTGATACTTACATCAGAGATATCGCCGGGTACAGGTACCTGGGAATTGGTCATAGATCCAGAAAGGCCTCCGCCATCGTTGGTAATGGTAATTACTCCTTCACTATCTCCATCGCCACTGCTGGCAGTATAATTCCATGTGCCGACTATAACCTCAGCTCCTTCAGTGCTGGACTCGCTTTTCGCTTTTATATCAAACTCGTACATATCGCCATCGGCGAACACATATTTAATTGCTGACTCCTCACTGAAATAAGGTTTTGTTGTCACAACGAGGTTCGCCATCTTCCCGGCGTCCACAGTCCCGGCAATATTGGATATGCCCAATATACTGGCGGGGTTGGTGGTTAAAGCAGAAAGTGCCGCATCTTCTGATAAGCCATTCTCTATCATGATCATGAGATTCTTTTTCAGGTCAGCCGGTTTTGCACTCATGGAAGAAAATCCAAACTTAACGCCTCCTGAACTAAATTTCGCCGCCTGGCTGGTATACTGCATGTAAGCTTCCACATTCTTTTTCTCAAGTGCGGCAATTTCTTTATCGCGGTCGGTTTCCATCTCCCTCGAAGAGTCTATTTTAGCTTCTTTAGGAAGGTCGTAGCTCAATAATACCCCGGCTCCTGAACTTTTGATCTTACTCATGGCTGGCCAGCCTTTTTCAATATTGGCCAGTACCAGTTTGAAACCCAGGTCTTTCTGGAGAGCAATCACCCTGTGAATATCCAGGTCAGACTTAGCATCAAATGTCACACTTAGTTGATTGGTGGTCACAGGAAAGAGAGATTCGATAACAGGATCATAATCAGGCCGTTCCATTCCCGCGGGATTGGAAGCATAATTGGCAGAATGAATCCGCGCATAACTGGCGTTGCGGTAAAGGTCTCTCCATTTAGCCATAACACCAATGGTGGTTGCGGGAAAAACCCCCCTGGCACCACTCAGCTGTGAGAAAAGTGTCGAACCTTCGCGCAATACCATTTCGCTCTTATCCTCTCCCGATAAAACAAGTATGGTACCCTGGCCCGGAAGCATCTGTCCGCGGGGTACCACCTGGGTGATAGTAAACCCCGCTTCTCTCATTTGCACCAAACTTTTATCAGATGGGTCGAGAAATTGTGTCGCAGGTAAATGTGGCTGAATGCCCGCCCACTCATAGGGGGGGGCCATAGAGAGCACATCCCTGGGTCGCTGACGTTCTTCAGGCCTGGGTATACCGGCATATGAAAGTCCGTCGATGAAACCCGCATACACAAACATCGAATCAGCGTCGATGACCTTTGCATTGCTGGGTATTGTCACGGATGCTCCTACTTGTTTGATCAGTCCGTTACTGATCAAAACAGTTCCCATGGGTATGACTCTTCCCGGAGCCTGAACGATTGTAACATTCTTAATCGCATAGGTATCGGTCACCGGAGCCATCTCATCCCGTTGGGCAACAGCCTCGATAGTCAACATCAAGGCTGCCAGTACCAGAAATTGGTACACTACTTTTTTGGCTTTTAACATTGTGATTTGAGATTTATTAGTCTGGGAAGATGGAATATTCACTCAATAATCACAATCCATACTTGCTTTTCGGGAGAAGACTTATTTCAAAGGTACATTTCTCGGATGGGATTAGATTATTAAGTTCACCGTTCAACGCGCATATGATCGACCTCAATTCCCGACAAAGTGAAATACCGGCCCATACAATCGGCCGTCATGCAGGAATGCACCGGCAGGATTCCGACCGTATCTCCCACGTCGAATTGCTCAAAAACCTCATCAGTGACACTTATCACCCCATGCTCCTGTGAGATGGAACGCAAGTAGCAACCCTCAACAGGATTCGACCATTTATTCCCCCCGAGTTTAACCATCAGTCCAAAAGTGGTCTGCCCCTTGATCTCAACCCTGTCTTTAGAGAGGTGTATACCCCCACCGTAAATAACCAATTCCCGACGGTCTTCATTCTTCGAAATTATTGGTGAGGCCAAACAGACCGCAATTTTGTCTGTTCCACATGCCTTAATTTCAGACTGAGTCACGTCGTAGAAGACAAAATTACCAGGACTGATAGATTGAATCCCTTCAAAATTTTCTGATAAGCTACAACCTGGAGTATCCCCCAGATTCAAATTCAAGTCACTGGAGGTTTTCAGTTGAAGTTTTAACTCTACGAGGTCTTTTCGGGCCTTCTCGAAGATTTCCAATACAGCCTTTTCAGATCGGGCTGCATAAGTATGGCCGGCATGGCTGTAAAGCCCTTCAAGGCTAAGTTTATGATTGTTTTCAACTTCATCTATTATTTGTTGAACATCAGCGGGTTTCCGAGGATCGAGACCGGAACGATTACTCCCGGTATCTATTTCAATCCAAACACCGAGCGGACCGGCAGCTTCAGCGGCAAGGAAGCGGGTAGTACTGATGTCATCAACCATAATTGCCATATACTGATCGTTCAGCAATTTATTAAGGTGATCGATTTGATGCCTGTTAAATGGTATCGCCAGGGTTATATGCCCGAATTGTCCATTGAAATATTCTGCCATGTCCATAGATGAAACCGTTATGCTATCGACTCCGACTGATTTCAACCATTCGGCAACCATCCTGGATTGATGGGTTTTGAAATGAGGTCGAAAATGAAGTCCATGACTTGCAGCTTTTTCTGACATGAATTGAATATTAGCTTTGCAGATATTCTCGTCTATCAGGAGTATGGGTTTATCCCGTTTCATAGGCGGCTAAGATTGAAAGCGAAATATAAGGTTCTTGTGGTAACATTGCGGAATTTCGAATGTTATTACATCTGGATAAATTACTGATATGGCAAATTCGACAGCGGTATTGATGGTGAATCTTGGGACACCCGATTCTCCCAGGGTAAGTGATGTGAGATCATATTTGTCACAATTTCTCAATGATCCAAGGGTCATAGATTTGCCCTGGTTACTGAGAAAAATACTGGTCAATCTTATCATTGTACCTTTCAGGGCTCCCAGGTCTGCAAAAATTTATAAGCAGCTCTGGACGGAGAAAGGATCACCAATCATTTATCATTCGGAAGACCTCAGGGATAAACTACAGGGTTCCCTGGGAACGGATTATAAAGTTTACCTGGCGATGAGATATAAGAATCCTTCGCTGGATTCCGCCCTCGAAGAGATCAGGAGAGAGAACCACAGTAAAATCATCGTCCTGCCGCTATTCCCGCAGTACGCGTCAGCCACTACGGGCTCGGTTTATGACAGGGTAATGAAGGTCGTGTCAAAGTGGTGGGTTATGCCAGAAATACACTTCGTAGATCAATACTATGATCACCCCAAATTCGTTGATGCCTGGGAAGAAATCGGTCGCAGGTATGACTGGAAGGAGTACGACCATGTACTTTTCTCCTATCATGGGCTACCTACCCGCCAGGTGGATAAAGTTTATGACAATGGACTTTGTGAAGACAGGGATTGTGAAAATGAAATCAACGAGGAGAATAAGAATTGTTATAAGGCGACAAGTTTTGCCACCTCCCGTTTTATTGCAGATAGATTGGGAATACCCGAGGAGAATTACACCGTCTGCTTTCAATCGAGATTGGACAAAAAATGGTTAGAACCATTTTCCGATAAAGTAGTGGAGCAAAAAGCTAAAGACGGGGCAAAAAAGTTACTGGTTTTTTCACCGGCATTCACCGCTGATTGCCTGGAGACCATCATTGAAATAGGCGAAGAATATCAGGAGATTTTTGAAGAAAACGGTGGGGAAAAGGTACAGCTCATCGAGAGCCTTAACAGTGAGGACAAATGGGTGTCCTGCCTGGAAGACATCGTAAAAACGGCCTAAGGAATTAATACTTTCAATTTCTGGGATAAGACCGAAATCTCGTAAGGAGGAGCACCAAAATATTCTCCGTCAATTTGCCCATGGATATCACCCGCACTGATTTTAATCTTTTTGCCTTTCAAGTAGATCGCTTCCTTCATGTCAAGGTGTTTTCCGGCTTTTAGACGGCTGAGGTTTAGAAATCGTCGGATAGCGCTAATGCGGGTAATTATGCAGACATCCAGCAAGCCGTCATTTAAGTCGGCCTGGGGTGCTAACCTGAATCCCCCACCGAATGTAGTACCATTGGCGACGAGGATGAGGAGTACGGTCTCATTGAATTCACGGCCATCGATGGTGAAGTGAAGACTTCGCTCCTTGTAGGTGCTCAGAATTTTTACCACGTGATAGTAATAAGCGGCGTGCCCTTTAAACAGGTTGTTTGAATTCATCATATTGATTATGATCTGACCGTCAAAGCCAGCACCGATACCATTGTGAAATAAACGGTTGTTGCACTTTCCTACATCAACTTCCCGGTAATTATCACCAAGGAGGTGATCCCAGTTTCCCTGGAGTGAAAAATTCTTGATAAAATCGTTCCCGCGTCCCAGGGGATATATCCCCATCGGTCTCGAAAAATCTGGTAAGCCATTAATGGCTTCGTTGAGAGAACCGTCTCCTCCACAGATGATAAGATGTGTGTGATCCTCTCTTAGCTCCTCCTGGATAAGCTGGTCCATTCGACGCTTATCATCCGTGTTATGTACGCTGTAGGAAACCCCGGAGCTATCGAGCAGATTTAGGAGTTCAGCAATTTTCTTTTGATTATTCCTGTCTCCTGAAACGGGATTTATTGAGATAAAGTAATTTTTCAAAATTCGATTTCAAAGTAATATACTAAACTCAGTCAAAGAGAGGTAGCTGATCATCACTCTTTAAAAAGGATTTCCTGTGATGGGGTGTCGGCCCAAGGCGCTCAAGGGCCTCGCGATGAACTTTGGTTGCATATCCGGAGTTCTGGTCCCAACCAAAGTCGGGATACTCTTTGCCCAGTTCCTCCATCAGTGTGTCCCTGTACACTTTTGCAAGTACTGATGCCGCTGCTATTGAGAAGTATTTGGTATCCCCCTTAACGATACATTTGTGCCTGATTCCCGGGTAACCCGGATAACGATTGCCATCAATAAGGAGGAACTCAGGAGGGGGCTCCAGGCTTTCTATTGCTATTCCCATCGCTTTATAGGAAGCATTTAGAATGTTGATTTTATCAATTTCCCTGTTGTCAACTTTTCCGATTCCATAAGAGATTGCGACCTCTTCAATCTCTTGCCTTAACTCGAGCCGTTGGCTTTGTGAAAGTTGTTTCGAGTCAGTAAGAAATTCATGGGTGAAATCACGGGGTAGTATCACGGCGGCGGCTACTACAGGCCCGGCAAGACATCCACGCCCAACCTCATCACAACCGGCTTCCAGGTTTTTGCCGGAAAAATGTGACTTAAGACCGGGCATCCCGGTAAAGTTTCCATCGATAGTAAGACCTTAACAACGCCGCCAACGCCAGGGGAAATAATGCCGGATGCATTTGTTGGGGTAGGAAAAACCACAACGCTACGACAACCAGGTACCAATAGGTGCTCCATCGGAAATAATGGGCTACAAGCTGACTTTTTTTAATTAAGAGAACAATCAAGGCAAGGTGAAACGGCATCGCCCAGAGCAGGTTAAAATTATATGCTGCGTCATTGTGATCAGTAGCCACCCAAAGCAGGAAGAGGAAAAGTCCAAGTAAACCCAGGATTCCAAAATAAACGAGGTCAATCAGCCCAAATAATCTACCCTTTCTCCACCCATAAATGGTGAGTAAGAGAATAAGGAGAAAAAGCATCCAACCAACTTTAAGAGGTGTGAAAAAGGGTATGGGGTGCTCCTCGGGTCTCGGGATGTAGCTATTGAGTGTACGTTTTACCATTGGCCTTGAAACGCCATTTTCGACGATAGAGGCATTGTCAAAAGCTTTTTGCACATAATCGGGGAGGAACCAGAACATCTCAGGTGTAGCCACTTTATCCATAGGTAGGCCCAGGCAGAAATCTATCCCGAGGTCACCCCAGGGTTGATATCCCAGGTAGTCATCCGTCAGCTGCCTGATAGTCTTTCCCGTTTCAATATGGTCATCATGGAAGATGACCTCGTCGCCGAGGGCTGCGATGACAACATTGGGTATTTTCGTGGCACAGTTGTCATAGAAGTAATCATAAAAATAGTCCCTATTCTCCGGCAGATTGTTCCATTCGAGATAGTCGAATAGCTTCTGCTTTTGTTCCATTGACAAATTGAGTTGCTGTTCATTGAAATACCGGTTGTAATAGGCATAGAAATTGAAAAATGGTGCAAAATCCCTACGCGCAAGCCGGTAATAGAGAAAGCCCCTGGCAAAATTCATGTAGAAGTTGGGCTGATTAAAATCAAAAACGCCATAGTCATAGATGTAGTCGATCCCTGATATTGGGTCAACCACTCGAAAAGCACTATGACCGAAGGCGGAATACAGCTCATACTGACCCGGTCCGCAGGTTACTACATGTATTTCTGCACTAGGGGAAAGGGTTACGTTCTGGCTGTAACCATAATTGACAATGAACAGTGAAAGTAAAATCAACCACCTCATGAGGATGCAAGATAAAGTTTAGATCAGTGGAACGAATGGCTTCAAATATTTTTTTCAACTTTACAGGATGAGTTATACCCTGGGACTGGTTAACCACCTGAGTGCTGCAAAACTCAATAACGCAGCCCGGGTATTGTGGAGTTACTATCGCTCCCGTCGTTTGGGAAGAAGCGTAATAAGCGGACTTCCATATGCGATGTCCATTGAACCCACCACTGCCTGTAACCTTGGGTGTACGGAATGTCCCAGTGGTCTTCGACAATTCAGCCGGGACACGGGGACACTGGACCTTACGTTTTTCAATGAGGCACTTGAGCAAGTTAGTCCACATTTGATTTACCTGACATTTTACTTCCAGGGTGAACCTTTTATCAATCAACAGTTCTTCGATATGGTAAAGGCGGCTTCTGACAAACGAATCTTCACGTCAACATCCACCAATGGCCATTTCCTGGATGAAAAAAGGGTGGAAAAAACAATTGAGTCGGGGTTGGACCGCTTGATTATCTCGATTGACGGAACCGACCAGGAAACCTACGAGCAGTACCGGGTCAATGGAGACCTCGAACAAGTTATCGATGGTGTTGAGAGATTGGAGAAGATGAAAAAACAGGAAGGTAAAGGCCCGTATACCGAAATCCAATTCATTGTCTTCCGTCACAATGAACACCAGGTGGCTGATATGAAAAAGTTATTCAGGAAACTGGGATCGGACAAATTATCATTTAAAACAGCCCAGGTCTACGACTATAATTCCAAGGAAGAGATTATTCCCCTAAATGAAAAATTCGCCCGCTATGCGAGGGATCAAGAGGGCAAACTGAAGATCAAGAATAAGTTGCTGGATCACTGCTGGAGGATGTGGCACTCATGTGTTATTACCTGGGATGGAAATGTTGTCCCCTGTTGCTTTGATAAAGACGCAAGCCATCAGCTTGGAAATATGAAAGATCGTTCTTTCAGGGATATTTGGTTTGGAGAAGATTATCAGAATTTCAGAAATAAAATATTGAAGTCCAGGTCTGAAATTGATATTTGCATGAATTGTACGGAGGGTACCAAAGTCTGGATTTAGACCTCCTTAAAAAAATCTTTCGGGAGTATCTTCATGATGACGGGTAGACTGAGAAAATGCTGGGGTAGTGCGATCACATCAAATACCGGTATTTCTTCCAGGCATTTGATCAGCTGTTCCCTGATAAATTCCTTTTCATTTTCCTTTACATCACCGGTTTTGGCTTTCTGGATCATCTTGATCAGGTTGCCTCGCATCATGATCTCTTTGTAAAGGCGGTCCTTGTACTTACTCGTAACCGCAGACAAGCGCTCCAGGTACTGGTTGGAGACGATTTCAAAGTCATTCTTGTCTTTCAACTTATCCAATTCGTTCCAGTATTCGAGTACAAAACCTTCAACGGCAATGATACTCTTCTCGTAATCAGGATCGCCAAATCCCAGTCGGGAATTTAATTCACGCAGAAAATTTTCTTCCGATTCTTCGATTTTCTGGTCTGCCCAGGTCGTTAAAATAGCAAGTTCGAAAAGGAATTTTTTCAGGATCCAGGTATCCTCGGAAGGGAGGGGGATTTCTTCAATCTCTACTCCACTTTCAAAGTAGTCGACTGCTTCCTTTTTCTTTTCCGGCTGGAATTCCAGCGACTCTATAAAATGTTCAAATAAGACTCTTTCTTCAGGTTCAATATTTGAATTGGCATGGGCAGCAGCGGCCATCACTTTTACAATATCAAGTCTGATATTGTCCTTCTGGTCCTTCAGGTATTCCGTGATCATATTATCGTCAGGGGTCTGTACCCATTGCCTGAAAAAGTAGATATCGAGGAATAAGAGACTGTTGTGAAAGAAATTTTTCCAGAAATTCTGATTGCTATGCTTTGATTCAATGCGTTTATCAAGGATTTTTTCCAGCAGGTCGTAATCTGACTTCTTTTTGCCGAAAAATGAAGTCGGGGAGGTGTAGAGCTCCTTGTAAAGGGAGTTGTAAAATGCGGCAATTGCGTGGACTCCTTCGTCTAAAACTTCCGTGAAAATCGTAATACGATCCCCCTTGCTCTCCTTGATTAACACGTAACTGGAAAGTAGGGCATTCATTAGGAGTAGTTTGACCTTTGATCTCTGGTCAATATCTCCAGGGATAAGGTCTGTTGTAAGGATAGGATACCCATACATAATTCCCGTAGGCTGTATGATGGCATACAAAGATTGATCGGGATGCTGGCCCTTATGGTCAAAACCGAGAGTCCCCGATTCGGAAAGCTCCTTTTCCTTGATGTTAATATATTCTTTCAACCAGCCTTTTTTATTCAGATTCATATTCTCTGTCTACTAGACCTTGAATTACATTTCTAAATTGGAAAAAAAATACCAATTTCTGGCAGATTTCAGTCTCTATTCACTTTTAAATGCATTTTGAGAGAATTAAGGAAATGGTGGATTGCGCTTGGACTCTTTAGGATACACCATTCTTGAAGGATATTCTGTCAGTGAGGCGTTTTATATGACTGTCATTACATTTGCATCATCATTGAAATCGTTTTAATCCTGATCCAAAGGCAGGTTGCGCGAGGGATTTGGCAATAATTTTAGGGCATCATACCCGCATCGAAAAAATCAGGAAAATATTCTGCGAATGAAATTCAGCAATTTCAATTACCTTTTGCGCTGAAAACACATATATATATTAAAGCTTCAAATTTTCAATCATAGCGTGGGCAAATTATCGATTATGATTAAATTCGTTGTTCCCGCCGATTCTGCTTTTGGCGAATTAGACTAAAAATCACTGACATGAAAACTGCCGTTAAAATTTCATGGAAACGAGGGTGGCTTATGGCCGCACTCATATTCCTCAGTCTGTTTGGGCTCAGAGCCCAGAATAACTCCGTCTCTATTGGGAGTGAAACCATCAAACCTTCAGCTGTACTCTGGTTAAATGGGGATGGCTCACAGGGTTTAATACTTCCGGTGGTCACGAATGTAACCGGTATTGCTACTCCGGAATCCGGGATGATCGTTTTTCAGAGCAGTGATAATTCGTTACAACTCTACAACGGATCAGCATGGAGCGCCGTTGGAAGTGGCGGAGGGTCAGATAGCCAGACCTTAACGATAAGCGGCAATACATTGACTATCAGTAATGGCAATTCAGTTAATATTTCAGGAAGCAATCCGACTACGGCAGGTCAGCTTTACTCCTGGGATGGAAGTCAGTGGTCCACCACAAGCGCAACAGCACCTACCAACGGGCAGGTGTTATCCTGGAATGGCAGCAACTGGGAGCCTATAACCCCAAGCGGTACCGGGACTCCTTATACAGCAGGAACCGGGATTAATATTGATGGGGCTAATGTGATTTCCAATACCGGTGACACGGATGCCTCTGATGATATTACCAATGCGACAACACTCGGAGGTGATCTGAATGGAACGCTTCCCAATCCGACCATCAATGCCCTGCAGGGAACAAGCTTAAGTATCACAGCTCCCATCAACGGACAGGTTCTGAAATATAACGGATCTGCCTGGGTAGCAGGAACAGATGATATTGGAGGTGGTTCAGTGGCTACCTTGAATGATGGACAGCTCCTGATTGGAGATGGTGTGTCTAACAGTGCGGGAACCGTTACTGGTGACCTCAGCCTTACCGGTTCCTCATTCACTATCACCAACGATGCGGTTACATCCGCTAAGATATTTGACGGTACCATCACCGGTGCTGATATTGCTTCGACGACGGTTACTAACGCCAACATATCGGATCTGGCTCCTTCCAAGCTACTACAGGAAGGAGCAATCCTCGGGCAGGTATTGCGTTGGAATGGTACCACCTGGGTACCGGCCACCCCAGCGACGGTTCTGGATTCTGACGACCAGACACTCACCTATGTGGCGGCAACTAATATTCTCTCGATCGAAAGTGGTAATACCGTAGACCTAAGCGATCTTCAACAAAGCCTTTCGCTGGTTGCAGCAGGTACGAACCGGACCATCGATATCACGGATGGTGCCGGGATTATTCTGGATGTGGCCGATAATGATAATGACTCGGCCAACGAACTTCAGTCTTTGAGCCTGGCCGGAACGGACATCACCTTATCCAATGGAGGAGGAACCGTTTCTATTAATGATGCCGATAGTGATGCAACCAATGAACTCAATACGGGTATCGCAATCGTAGGAAATGAAGTTCAGGTCACTGATGCTGGTGGAACCTTGAGTGGAACTCTAACTTCCATAGCTCCTTCTAATGGGCAGATACTAAAATGGAACGGGACAGAATGGGCCCCGGCCGCTGATGACGTTGGAGCAGGCGGTCTGCCTTCCCTCACCGATGCTCAGATTGTCACCAATGATGGTGCCAGTAATATACCCGTTGATGTTCAGGGCGATCTATCCATGGATAATACGGGCAGTTTTACTGTCAACAGCTTACAAGGCACTAATTTGAATGTAGTGACCCCTGCACTTAACGAGGTGCTCAAATGGGACGGCTCACAATGGGTGGCCGGCACCGATGATGTGGGAGGCGGAGGATTGCCAACCATCAATAATGCCCAACTGTTAACCAATAACGGAGCTTCCAACATTGCAGTGACCGTCTCAGGCGATATCACTTTTGCCAATGATGGAACAGTGACGATCAACAATGATGCTGTCAATTCTGCAAAAATTGCCGATGGAAGTATCACAGATATCGACATTGCCGATGTAGATGCAGGTAAAGTAACGGGGCTTGGTGCCCTGGCATTGTTGAGTTCAGTAAGCTCCACTGAAATTACCGATGGAGCAGTAACTACAGATGATATTGCCAATGGTACTATTGCCAACATAGATATTGCCAATGTAGCCCCCGATAAGATCACACAATCCGGTGCCACAACGGGTGAAGTCCTGAAATGGGATGGAGTACAGTGGTCTCCGGCCGCAGATACCGGGGGAAGTACAGTAACGCTGACTAATGCGCAACTGATTACTAATGACGGTGTATCCGATGTGGCAGTCACCGTATCGGGTGATGTTACGTTTGCCAACGATGGTACGGTTACCGTAGTCTCGGGAGCAATAACCAGTGCAAAGATACTGGACGGTACTATCCAGGATATCGATATCAATGATGTTGATGCTTCAAAAGTTACTGGATTGGGAGTCATTGCCCTCCTCAATACCATCACCTCTGCTGATATCACCGATGGAACTATTACCGGGGCGGACATCAACCAATTGGGAGCTGCCAGTGGAGAGGCCTTGGTATGGAATGGCACTACATGGGCGCCTGCTGCTGTTACTGATGGAGACGGGGATGCCACTAACGAATTAAACACAGTTTTCCAGGTTAATGCCGGGAATCTTGAGATCACTGATGCAGGGGGCACCCTGACTGTACCCCTGACTTCTTTGGGAGATGGAGTGGACGACGCCGATAACGATCCGCTCAATGAAGTAAATACCGGATTCCAGGTGAATGCCGGAAATCTCGAGATCACGGATTCTAACGGGACACTTAGCGTACCCCTCACTTCAATAAGCACTGATGACCAGACTGCTATTGAAGTACCTTATGACAACCTGTCCTCGGGTCTTGCCGCTACGGATGTACAGGCTGCCCTCGATGAGATCGATCTTGCGGTGGACAATTTACCAACTTTACTTGATGACCTCACGGATGCGAGTGTTACCTCCGCGAATTTTGGCGAAATCCTGGTAGGAGATGGCGCCGTTTACCGGAATGTGTTCACAAGTGGTGATGTGATTATGGATGGAGACGGGATCAATACCATACAGACCACAGCGGGCGACAATATTATAGATGCAATCAATGATGCCGGAACTACAGGCTTGATCTCGGAAACGAGGATTGCCGGACTGGGGGTAGGAACCCGGGCCATACTTGGTTCAAATAATTCAGGAATAGCCTCCTGGGTGACTGGTGGAACCAACGAATTGCTGGGCACCGATGCAGGGGGCAACCTGGCATTTTATCCGAATGCTCCATTCTTTAACGGAACCGGTACTTCGGGTTATATCAGTCGATGGGATGGTACAGGCACCGCTTTTGCTGATGCCAATCTCAGAGACGACAACGTGGATATTACAGTTGAGAATGGTTTAGGTCTCAAGTTCGGACTGGGAAGCAGGATCAATGCGATCAGAAGCGATGCCGATGGAGGAGTCCGTGCCGTGGGAACTGCCGATGATCAAACTGCTGTGACGGAACTTGCAGTTCGAAGTGCCATTGATGGTTCATTCGATCAGACTAACCTGAGTGATAATTTTATTCCTTACGCACTGGGTGGCACTTTCGGTGAAAGTTCTATACGCAATGATGGTACCACTACGTTTTTTGACGGAATTATTGAGATTGAACCTTTTGTACCGCTGAGGTTTTTCGATGACGATCGGTCAAACTTTGTAGAGATAATTGCAAACACCGATATACTCAATGATTACGTCCTGGTTTTACCCAATGACGTTCCCGCTGTTGACGGTCAGGTACTTTCCTCAGACATCTCAGGAAACCTTTCCTGGGCTACACCTTCAGGCATATCTGCGGATAACGGATTGAATGTAAACGGAGCGGATATTGAATTGGGAGGGATCTTAAATACTCCGACGAATATTGACCTCAATGGTATTCCGTTGACCTTTTCCACACCGGATATTGGAGTAGGAATAGGTACTCCCGGCCTGGTTCCTGAATCTTTCCTTCACGTACAAACATTCAATGGAAGCGGTTTGCCTACTATGATCCTTGGCCATGGCAATCAACCCACCAGGGAATTTGAGTTAAGTGTAAATGCACTGGGCAATATGACGCTAACCAATGAAGGGAATGGAAGTCCAGTGGAAGTAATGAATTTCACCAATACCGGTAATGTGGGAATAGGTACTGCTTCTCCAGCTTCGGTAAAACTGGAGATATTCAAGAATAGCGCAGATACTGATCCGTTTATCTATCTCAACCAGCAGGGAACCGGAAATAGTGCCGTAATATATGAAGCTGTGGGACAGCGATATATTGCCGGTATTGATGGCACAACGGGGACATTTAAAATTAATCGTGGTTCAGATGTTTCAGCCGTACCTGATTTTCAGATTGATGGTACAGGCAATATTAACCTTGGTATAGCAGGAGTTTTCGCGGCTGGCGGAAATTTACGGATTGATGCAGGCGGTGATATTTATTCTATAAAAGGTGTAGGATACGATTGGCCGAGCGTCAATAGTGCGGGTGTTTTGACCAATGATGGTGTTGGAATACTATCATGGTCACCTGCGTTAACGTCTGCCAGTAACGGCTTGACACTTACCGGAACAGATGTAAGGTTAGGAGGGACACTAACAGGTCCAACGACCATAGATGGTAATACCAACACACTCACATTTACGGATATTAATGCGTCCATGGGTAATGGCAATACTGTTACCAATGGAAGTTTTGCCATTGGGGATGACAATAACCTAAGCAGTTTTGTTGGCATCTCCATTGGAACCGGAAATACAATCACCGGAAACCGGGGTATTGCCATTGGTAATTACGTGGAGTCCAACCATCTGGGCTCCATCGTAATGGGGGACTGGAGTGGATCGTCTCCGGGCTTGACCGCGTCTTCAACAGGAGATCAGTTTACCTCAAGGTTCAATAATGGGTATAGATTCTATACCACCTCTGATCCGATAGCAAACCCTGAGAATGGAGTATTTATTGACGGGGATGGTGATTTAGGTGTTGGCGATATTAACCCAAATGCAAAATTGCACGTGAATGCTGGCGGGACTCCTGAAGTAATTAGGATTGAAGGCAATCAGCCATATATTTCCTTTTACGACGGCGCGACCTATGAGCAATTCATCCAATCCTTTAATGATGACCTCTATTTGGGTTCACAGGTAGGTGATATAGTTTTGGCCAATAATACGGGGATAGGGGGTGAAACCAACCCTGTAAATACGTTGGATGTTGACGGAACAGCTGTAATTGGATCTGGTTATTCCGGGACTTTTACCGCACCGGCCAATGGATTGCTGGTAGAGGGTAGTGTTGGAATCGGGACCGAGACACTTACCGATAAGGTAAACATTCAAGGAGGAGACTTGACCATAGGGGATGGGTTCCCCTGGCTCAACCTTAGAAAAACGGCCACCAATAACGCAGGGATTGATTTTGAGGAAAATAATAGTTCTGGACAGGTGGTAACAAGATTAATTCATCTTGGATCTAATGATAGATTCGAAATTCAAAATGATGATGCAACTACTTACTTCTCTTCAGCCGGAGGGGTAGGAATTTTAGCGAATCCTGATACCCAAAATGGTGGATCAGGCATAAATCACAATGCTTCACTTACGATAACATCCCATGCACAGAGCGATGCCTATGCTTTTAAAATCTTCCGTTCTGATTACACGGCATCCTGGTACCAGGGAATTGCCTCGGCAAGTGGTAATCTTATTATCGGATTCAACGGAAATTTCAGGGGCCAATTTGATGATGCCTCGGGAAATTATACACCTTCATCCGATCGCAGATTAAAAAAGAATATCGGTGACTTGTATCCTGTTCTGAAAAATACCATGAAGTTAAGACCCAGGACTTACCACTTTAAGACGCAAGATAATAGTGAAATGAACGAAATAGGATTGATTTCACAGGAGGTTAAGGATCTGTTTCCGGAATTGGTAGATACCAACGGACAGGATGGATTTTTCACAATGAATTATTCAGTTTTAAGTGTCGTGGCCATCAAAGCCATACAGGAACAGCAGCAGATCATTGATAAGCAGCAGGCAGAAATAGAGTCATTGAAAAAGCAATTGAATTCGGTGGCTGACAACGATGATAAAGTCGCAGAAAACACTTCTGAACTTGAAACTCTGAGGGCAGAATTGGAGGCGATAAAAGCAATGCTCACCAAGTCTGAAATCAGCAAAGAGCAGAAATAATGCGGATTTTCATTATTACCATATTATCACTCATTAACATCACCGCTGTACAGGCACAATTCCGTATTGCCAACAATACGGACCTGGGCCTCGGAGGCAACATACGTGTCACTGTTCAAACCACTGGCAATGTAATTGTTGATCAGGATGCCAGCCTGAGTAATACGGTATTCATATTCGCAGGCGGAAACATGCAGATCATACCGTCGGGAAATCTCAGTGTTCTAGGACTTGGAATTGGTAATGGTTCAAATTTGACCTTACAAGGGGATCTGACAGTGACGGGTGATATCGTTTTCGAAGATGGATTTATTAACCCTGGTTCAAATAAGCTCTTGTACACCGGGCCTGAAGTTCTTGCCGGTAGTGATATCTCCCATGTCAGGGGAACGTTTTGGCAGCAGGGAAGTGGAACGCGTTCTTATCCGATTGCAAGTACTGATAATACTTACGCTCCCTTTGTGTTTGAAGGGGTTAATGAAACGGACATAGAAATGGGTATCACTGCTGTAAAAGGGGATCCTGCCGTCACGAATATCCCACCAGATATTCCAGAAGTAAGTACCAATTGGTACTGGGAGTTAGCTACCAATGGTACAGGGAATGCTTTCAGTGGTGCGGTGGTCACATTGCCAATACAGCTGGAAGATGAGCCTCTCTTCCAGGGAGAGGTGGCCGGAGTAGTACTTCAGACCAATCCCACACGTGATGTGGTTCAAAGCCTGGGGGGATCCGCGGGCATTGACATTGTAAAAAGCCGGGATGCCGGAACCGGTCCTATTTTCTTCCTGGGAACCAAGTTGGATGTCAAGCTTTCCATCCACAATATAATCTCACCTAACGGGGATGGAATAAATGATTACCTGTTCATTGAAAACCTGGAACTCCTCGGACTGGAAAATGAAATTATCCTGGTGGATCGATGGGGGGTCGTAGTTTACGAAGCTACAGATTTTGTGAACTTCGATCCGATTACTAATCCTTATGATGGCAGCTTCGATTTTCTCCAGCCAGGAAACTACGTGTGCATCGTAAAGATTCCCAACCGTGAAATGATTTCTCAAACCATAACCGTGATAAGGGAATGAAAATAATCGGTAAACATATCCTTATCTCGTTAGGATTTATCCTACTTCTGAATGTGATGGGCCGGTCGCAAGACATACCCCTATATTCACAGAAGCTTACCAACTCATTTATATATAATCCCGCCATAGCCGGTCATACGTTCGGGTCGATTACCTATGGCTTCAATAAGGTTTACACTCCGGTAGCAGGTTCCCCCACAACAAGCCTCATAAGTGCACACACACCCTTTGGCGGTCACAAATACGGGGTGGGATTCAACTTCTACTCTGAGACTGTCAATTTCGTAAAAAATACCTATTTCAGTGGGGCTTTCGCTTATCACGTAAGCTTTTCAAAGTACAATATCCTCAGTATGGGGGTTTCCGGGGAGTATAATACTATCGGCTTTGATCTCACCAAGGTAATTGGGAATTCAGAGGATCCCCTGCTGGCTCAAAGGCTGAACCGGGCCGATTTCTCATTTGGATTAAACTTCCAGACCCAGTTTGTCAAGGTAGGGGCCGCAGTAAATCGTCTGGCAACCAACCTCGAGCTTACCAAAAACAGTGCGGATATTCTCTCAGAGTTTTATTCAGCCTACGTGATGGGTATGATACCCATCCGTGGAGCAGACCTTCTTGAACCCACATTTAACCTCCGAAAACTGAGCCCGGTGGAAGGCAACCTGATCTATGATATTGGCTTGTACTACACTTATGATGGAATGATTACAGGAGGACTGGCTTACCGAAGGGGGAATGTACTAAATGCCATGGCGGGCCTTAAGATCGCAGATAAACTGACATTCGGGTATTCGTATAATATTGTGGCTGCTGACTATCGCAGTGCTCTTGGAGCGAGCCATGAAGTGGCATTGAGGTATGATTTCAACGAGAGGGTTTATGCAGACCGGTTCCGGGCCGCCTATAAGAATTCAATGGCCTTCCGCAGGAAAACCATGTCGAGTGCCTCACGGTCCAAGCCAAACGCGAGAAAAAGTCCTAGCGCCATCAAGCGCAATCAGAAGAAGATTCGGAGGGCGTCCCCCAGCAGGCGATATCAGAATAACAAGAAGCTACCCAAGGTGAAAAAGAAGAAATTCAATACCAAGAAGAGAAGACGTCAAAACTTTAAGCGGCGACGGAAGAGCCCGAATCGCAGGGGATTTAAGCTTTTTGGTCGCTAGGATCCTCTTCCTCCTCGATGATCTCAATATCGTCGATCAGGACCCTCTTGCTAATGGATTGACCTGTTTTTGTAGCCGCTAAGCCTCCCAGGGCGGTTTCCTTGTAGCGATTCTCCATACTCATCCCCACTTCCCCCATCGCTTCTATACATTCGTCTACGGGAATTACCGCATCCACACTGCTTATTGCGATTTGTGCCGAAGAGAAAGCGATGGCAGCGGCGCTTGCATTGCGAACCACACATGGTACTTCCACGAGGCCAGCCACAGGGTCACAGACCAGTCCGAGCATACACTGAATGGTCACGGCAACAGCATTGCAAACCTGGCTAAAATCTCCTCCCAGGCAATATACCAGCGCTCCCGAGGCCATGGCTGCGGCACTACCAGTCTCCGCCTGACATCCACCAACAGCGCCTGCGAGTGAGGCTTTTTTCTCAATGATCAATCCGATACCTGCTGAGATTAACAGCGATTCAGCCAGGGTATCCTCGTCGATACCATGGATTTCCCTAAGTGTATAGAGTACGCCCGGAATGATACCGGATGCCCCTGCCGTAGGAGCGGCAACTACCCGTCCCATACAACTGTTAACTTCTTTGGCTGCCAGTGCCCGGGCAATCAATTTCTGGAATTCGGGGTTTAGTACTGAAATGGGGGATTTAAATACTTTTTTTGCCCCATTGTTGATCATCCCTGAATTGGAAACCATATCTTCTGAAAGTCCGGTCTCCACCGCTTCAAACATCACTTTCATGGCATCTTTTAGCCCCTTCCAGATTTCGGTGGGATTATTGCCTTTTTCCGTCACTTCGTACTCGAGGACGGGCTCAAAAGTTTTTACGTTATTCTCTTCGAGGTATTTTTTCCAGCCCTCAAATGAATCAAATAGGAAAGCCATAGCTCAAATGTAGTGCTTAGATTAGTTATTTGAGTAATTCCAGGTCACGAATTAAAATCTGACGCCTGTTGAAATTGATGATATTCTTATCCTTTAATTCGTTCAATATGGTGGTCACTGTCTGCCTTGAAGTCCCCGTTAACTGTGCAATATCCTTATGAGTGAGCCGTGTGGGAATCATAGTCTCGAAGCCCACTTTTTTACCTTTCCATTCCGCGGCTTCCTGCAGGAACTCAATGATCCTAGTGCGGGCATCCTTGAAAACCAGGGATTCAACCTTTCGTTCGAGTTTCCGCAATTTCAATCCCAAGAGCTTATACATCTTAAGGCTCAATTCAGTATTCTCTGCCATGAGGCCCTTCATATCATCAATGGACATGGGGCACACCACTGTCTCGTTATCCATGGCTTGGGCAAAGTCAGTTCTCATCTCTTCTCCCGCCAGGGCAAGTTCTCCAAAAATTTCTCCGACGGATAAAATAGCTTTCACGATTTCCTTTCCATCCTCACCATATGAGCCGATCCTCACCCGGCCTGCAGCAATCATATAAATATTTTGTACGGGCTCGTTGGGGAAATATATAAATTCGCCTTTTGTGAAGGAATGGATGTTATGGTTGTTTTCCAGGTCACCTGTTTTAGTGGGACACAGGAGATCGTACAAATCTACGCTTTCCAAGTACCACAGGTTACTGTTCTTATTCATTCGAGTTTAATTCTTGGGATAGTGAATAAACAAAAGCTTTAAAGAATCAGTTTCATGACAAGAGTCTCAAAGATTATAATTTACCCGGTCAAGTCACTGGGAGGTATTGAAGTCCCTGAAGCATACGCGGATATAAGGGGCTTCAAATTCGACAGGAGGTGGGTAATAACCGATCATGACAATAAATTCATTACGCAAAGGGAAATACCCGGAATGTCGGGTTTTGTTCCAACAATATCGGGAGATGATATTTACCTGGTATTTGGATCTGAAAGAAGTCCGTCACTAGAGCAATCCGAGCAGAATAAGACCGGTCATGTAAAGGTGTGGAATGATGAGGTAGAGGCAAAGAAATCATCGTCTGAACTCAACAAATGGTTGAGTGAAAGATTGGGAAAGGAGGTATTGCTCTGGCAAATGACCGAACAGGCAAGAAGGTCGGAGAAGCGTAACGGTGGCTTGGTGAGCTTCGCCGACCGTTGGCCTTATCTCATACTGGGTATAAAGTCTGTCGATGATTTGAACACAAGACTAGACACTCCTACAAAGCCGGAGAACTTCAGGCCCAATATCATTATAGATAATCCCATTCCCTATGAAGAAGAGCGCTGGAAAAACTTCAGGATTGGCAATTTATCCTTTTCGGGACAGGGAGCCTGTGGAAGATGTCAAATGATAAATATTGATCAGGATTCCGGTAAAATAAACGATTTGGTTCTTAAAACGTTGAGTTCATATCGTTCTGTACCTGGCAAAATCCCAATGGGACTTCAGGCCAGCACAGAACAAAGTGGAATGATCCGTAAAGGAGATATAATTAGTGTAAGTAATGCTGTACATTAAAGCGCTTCACATCATCTTCATTGTAACCTGGTTCGCCGGGTTATTCTACATTGTAAGGTTGTTTATTTACCAGCGTGAAGCCCTGGAGAAAGAAGAACCCGAGAGGTCAATATTGGTACAGCAATTGGGTGTAATGGCGAGAAGACTTTGGTATATCATCACATGGCCCTCAGCTGTACTAACCCTGGTTTTTGGTTTGTGGGTATTGTGGCAGAATAGTTTTCATCTCGAGTTTACATATATGTGGATAAAGCTTGGCTTAGTGCTCATTCTGTATATCTATCAATTTGTAAGCCACGGATTATTCATAAAACTTCAAAAGGGAGTACCGGTGTGGACTTCTCAAAAACTTCGATTATGGAACGAGGTCGCCACGCTTTTGCTAATCGGCATCGTCTTCCTGATCGTTGTAAAAAATTCTTTGAGTTTGGCTTACGGGCTGGGAGGATTGGCCCTTTTGCTTGTTATATTTATGATAGTGATAAGGGTCTATAAGAAGAGGAGAAAATCATGAGATATTTATTTATTCTAGTTGTATTTGCGGGGTTCTTAAGCTGCAGCAGTCCGGGTGGAAATGATAAGCTTCCATATATCGGGCGGATAGAGGTGGACGAAAATTCAGGAGATACTACTTACCATACCATCGCGGATTTCAAGCTGATGGACCAGGACAGTAACTGGGTGACTAATGAAGACCTGTCCTCGGGAATTTACGTAGCCGATTTCTTTTTCACATCCTGCCCTGATATCTGCCCTATGATGAAGACCCAAATGCTAAGGGTATATGAGACTTTTAAAGATGAACCCTCAGTGAGATATCTTTCGCATACCATTGATCCCGAGCGGGATACCCCTGCTGTACTCAAGGATTTTTCTGATAGGATAGGGGTCGACAATTCTATATGGAAATTTGTCACCGCCGAAATTGACTATATGTACAAACTGGGTCAGACTAGCTATATGGCGCCTATGGCCAGTGATGCGCAAACCGGATTTACACACAGCGGCAGGTTTTTCCTGATAGATAAAGAGAGAAGAATCAGGGGTTATTATGACGGCACTGATCCCGCTTCCGTTGATTTTCTGATTGCGGATATCCCCAAACTTTTAAAAGAATATGAGTAGGTATTTGCTTGCCCTGCTTCTACCGGTCGTGATGATTGGATGTACTCCTCCTGAAAAGGTGAAGTATGAACGATATAGGGTGGCAGGAGAGCGCCTTTACCAGCAGTATTGTGCCAATTGTCATATGATGGATGGGTCGGGGTTCCAGAAATTATATCCACCCATCAGCGGCACCAATTGGATCATTGACAACTACGAAGAGACTTTTTGCCTGATCAAGAACGGAATGAACGAGCCACTTACCATCAATGGCGAAACGTATACACTTTCCATGTCTGGAACAAAACTCACGCCCCTGGAAATTGCTGAAATCGCAACATTCATGTATAATTCCTGGGGTTTCGAGAAGGGTCTGATTGATGTTGCCGAGGCAGAAGCCATCCTCGACGACTGCGAATAGTCTAAATTTGATCAAGCGCCTGCCGGAAATCCTCAATCAGGTCATCTGCGTCTTCAATCCCTGTTGATACCCTGAGTAGGTTATCTTTGATGCCCAGGTGAGCCCTTTGTTCCGGTGATATCCTCGCATGTGAGGTTTGTGCCGGAGTTGTGATTGTGCTTTCCACACCACCGAGACTCATCACCGGGCTAACTACATTGAGTAATTGCACAAACTTATCGGGGTCTCCACTGACTTCAAACGACAGCATTCCGCCAAACCCTGACATTTGACTCGCAGCCAGTGCATGTTGGGGATGATCACTCAAGCCGGGATAATAAATGGCCTCAACTTTCGGGTGATTGTTTAGAAACTCGGCGATCGCCAGTGCATTTTCTGATTGTCTGTTCACCCTTACCTCCAGCGTCTTCATGCTTCGTTCCAAAAGCCAGCATGCCTGTACATCCAGGTTTCCACCCAGGTGCAGGGATGTCTCACGTATTATATTCCGATGATCATTGCTCATGGATGCTACACCGGCTGAAATATCTGAATGACCTCCCAGGTACTTGGTGGCACTGTGCATAACAATATCGATACCCAAAGCATGTGGGTTCTGGTTGATTGGGGAGGCAAAAGTATTGTCGATTACCGAGACTAACTTCTGACTCTTAGCAATGGAGGCAATGGCACGGATATCTGTGATTTTCAGCAGTGGATTGCTGGGGGATTCAATAAAGATCATCCTTGTATTGGGCCTTATTCCAGCCTCAATACTCTCCGGGTCTGAAGGGCAGAAATTTGCTTCTATGCCCATTCGTGCAAGTTCTTTGCTCACCGAGTCATGCGTTCCCCCGTAGATATCCTGCTGTAGAAGCAGGTGATCCCCGGATTTCAGAAATCCCAGTATGATCGACATGATGGCCGACATACCCGAACTGAAAACCATTCCACTATCAGCACCTTCGAGTTCGGCGATTTTATTTTCAACAGCTTCCTGGTTGGGTACATTAAAGTATCGTGGATAGTAGTATTTATCTACACCAACGTACTTATATGCAGTCGAGGGATAGATCGGTGAGGAGGCACCCCCGTGCGGATCTTTCAAACCTCCGCCGTGAACACTCGTTGTGGATTTACCTTGTTTTTTCATAAAAAAAGCCCGGATGACCGGGCTAATTTATTAACAATTTCTTCTCCAATCTTTAATTGGGATTGGTTTTAGGTAAAATATTGGTGGTTATTGTGACCTGGGCAATTGGGGTTACGGCATTCGAAATAATCTTGACGACCTTATTTACCTTACCGATCTTGCCGGTACTATCAAATTTCACTAATATCTCTGCTTTCTCCCCGGGAGGAATGGGTTCACGTGGCCACTTGGGGACGGTACATCCGCAAGTTGTTTGAACATTGGTGAGAATAAGAGGTGCAGTACCTGTATTTTCAAAAGCGAATACATGTTCCACTTTGTCTCCCTGGGTGATATCCCCGAAATCAAAACTCATTTCTTCAATACTTATCTGAGGTCCCGGTTTTGTTTCAGTTTCCTCCTGTGCCATCGCGAAGAAAACAACAAAAACGCCCAGAACTGCACATACAAAGGTCTTCATGATATTAATTTTTTGTTTTGTCCTTCAAATTTCCTGCCGGAATTTATTAAATATGAAATTAAGCAAAATTCCCCATCCCGTAAATTTCTAAGTGGGTTTTTAACATTTCATTAACTAGCCCTCAACTATGGGGATATTGACCATGGAGGTACTGGCTTTCCCGATCAGTATTTCTTTTCCCCCTTCCAGAGACCAGATCTCAGCCTCACAAAAGCTCATACTCTTTCCGGGTTTAATAACTTTTCCAACCGCTTTTAACCGATGCCCCTTTCCCGGTCTGAAATACGAGATCTTGATCTCTCCTGTTACTACATGAAATTCCTCAGGAACTAATGTGTACGCTGCAAATCCGGCCGCAATGTCGGCAATCGTAGCGATTACGCCACCGTGAATCCTTCCGAATTGCTGAAGGTGGGTTTGCTCAATATTGAGTTCTGCCTCTACGTGGCCGGGCTTGATAACCGTCAATTCAATGCCGACGTGTTTCATAAAATACTGCCGGCTGAGGTACTCCCTGATTCTGTCCTTATATTGCGGATTCCTGATCTCAAACATGATTTATTTAATTTTCTGCCAAATATAGCTTTGAAAGAGAGTTTAGAGAATGCTTATGGGAATAGATTGCGCCTCAGGGTCTGCGGATTGCTGGTGAGGGAAGATAATATGCTCCTGGTCCGCCATAAATTTGGAGATCGGAATGAGCTATGGATTCCCCCGGGGGGTGAAGTCCATTTCGGTGAAACTGCTCCAGATGCCCTTAAGAGGGAATTTGCCGAAGAAACGGGGCTTGACGTAGAGGTTGGTGAGTGGTTTTTTAATTATGAATATATCAATCCACCCTTTCATGCAATGGAACTATTCTTTGAAGTTCGGGAAAGGGGAGGTAAATTGAAAAAAGGAATTGATCCGGAAACACACCTGCAGATCATTGAAGATGTTCGTTTTGTAGGCTTTCAGGATATCGGAAAGATGAGTAAACAAGTCTTGCACGGCATATTTTCACTATGTGAGAAGCCTGAAATGGTAATGGATTTGCGGGGTTATCATTCGGCTCCACATATGTAAAATGAAGTCGTCAAATTATGTTTTACTTTAATAAATATTTATACTTGCAGTTTAGTAAAAACGACCTCGAAGATGGACTATATTAAGTGGAGCTTAATTATTGGAGCAGCCGTTCTGGTGCTTCGATTTGGTATCGCGTTTATCAGGAAAGCCTCCAGTGGCAAACCTATTACCAGTCTTATGATAGTCACCTTTGTACTGACTGCAGTCAGTGCCGGTATGGCGATGTTCCTGGCTGGCTCTATTAAGAGTACAATCGATGAGAGGAAATTGATTGGCGACCGTGAAGCTGCCGTAATTGAGCATCTTTCACTCATTCGTGAAGCCGAGCTCGTTTTTCAGGAGATATACGGTCACTATACTACTGATTGGGACTCCCTTAGGGACTTCATTAACAATGGGGAATACCCAATCATACAGAGGACCGAGGAAATTATAACCCTTGATTACGGTGCTGATTCGATCATCCTGCACATTGACACCATTGGGACCATTCCCGCCTGGGAAAGGATATTCCGGGCTAACTATACCGAGAACGCCGTAGATACCGGAACTGTCCAGGAATACTTCCAGCCTGAAGGCGGGACTGCAGTAAAAGGTGCCAAGGCTTACGTTTTGGTTGACGACGAAGGGGTGGTTATTGAGAGGGATTTCATGAACAATGGAAAGATCTCTGCCTACGAAGTCAAGGAAGGGCAAATGGCAAATAAAGGGGATGTTCTCATTAGTTATTGGGAATACCGTTTTGATCCCGACATCAATATTGACCAGTTGGGATATGTACCCGGCCGTGAAAATGTAAAGTTTGAGATTTTCACTAGTAAGATACCCATGGGTGCTTCCGGGCTGCTTGTCGATGTTATTGAAGTCAAGAATCCACTACCGTTTGATCCAAACAGGAAGGAAAGCAACGAGGCAAAGAACCTGAGACCACTTAGGTTTGGAAGTCGTACAGATGCTACTACATCGGGTAACTGGGAATAAGAGGAGCTGTTGGAAAAAACTGAACTAGGTTTTAAAGTTTTAAAGAGGATTAAGGATGAGAAGTTCAGTATTGATCGACTCCATGAATATACTCTGATCATCCAAATAGGAGTTCGTGACCTCCAACTCGCCGTCGTAGACCCCGATCATAATCGCTGCATTGCCATAGAAGATATCATTCTCTCTGGGATTGACTCGGTCCAAAGCTGGCGTGAGCACCTGGAAGAGGTATTTGACAACCATCATTTCCTAAAAGCGGGTTTCTGGAAAAATGTCAGGGTATCTATTAAAAATCAAAAATTCTCCCAAGTCCCGGCCGCTCTATTTATTCCAGGCGAAATAGCCAGCTACCTGAGGATCAACTGTCA
This sequence comes from Flammeovirgaceae bacterium, assembly GCA_024638265.1. Lineage (GTDB taxonomy): Bacteria > Bacteroidota > Bacteroidia > Cytophagales > Cyclobacteriaceae > JAHEKQ01. Next base: position 56,866 of record JAHEKQ010000005.1, on the reverse strand, counting down.
ATTCAATCCCGAATCAGAGACCGCACTTTATTACAAGTCACTAAAAAGTGATGTGGTCACTTGTTTCGCTATAGACACGAAAGTTTACGATTGGTTATTGTCCCTGTACCCCAATTCAAATGTAGGCTTTATCCATCAGTCTTCAGCCTTGATTGAAGGGGTTATCGACTATGCCAGGACACATAAAAATATCACCATGTATCTCTACGTGGACCGTTTTAAGCTTCACATCATGACGCTGAAGGGTAAAAAGGTGGAATATTACAACCAGTTTAATATAAAGAAGTTCGAAGAGTACATTAAGTACATGATGCTGGTAGTAAAAGGTTTAAGACACGATCAATCAAAGAGCAACATTGTTCTCTGGGGGTATATCGGAAAGCAGTCGCCGCACTACAACGAATTTTATAAATACATACAGACTATTTCCTTTGGTGACCGTCCTGACTACTTCCGGTTCGGGTTCGTTTTTGATGAGATCCAGGACCATCATTTCTTTGATCTCTATAGCAGTTATCTCTGCGAGTAGGATTCGCTGTCATTTTTTCATTATCTTAAATCATGGAAAAAATTGCCATTTTCCCCGGCTCCTTTGATCCATTTACTAAAGGTCATGAGGATATTGTACTGCGGGGATCAGAACTCTTCGATAAGGTGATCGTAGCTATGGGCAACAATACCAATAAGAAGAGATATTTCGAAATTGACCGGATGGTCGGATTAATCGAAGAAACGTTTAAGGATATTCCTTCAGTGGAAGTAATCCTTTACGATGAGCTTACGGCATCACTCGCCAAAAAACATGGGGCCGAATATCTGCTCAGGGGGCTCAGAAATACCACCGACTTCGAATATGAAAATTCCATCGCCCAGGTGAACCGCACCCTGAATCCTGAACTTGAGACTGTATTCCTGATTACTTCACCAAAATTCGCCAGTATCAGTTCATCCGTAATCCGGGAAGTTCACGGATACGGTGGTGATGTATCAGAGTTTTTACCTTACACTATTTAACGGGCTGGTTGTTGTATTCGTGAATTACGAAACGGATTGACCGGTAGGAGTCATCCAACGCGTGAAATAATTCTTTGGGTGTCATATACCTGATCTCCTCGATATTCTCTTCCAATTGTGGTGACATATTCTTGTCATTGGTAACTTTCATGGCATACCATGTAGTCTTCTTCAGGATAGACTTTTTCTTCATGGTATAAGTATGCCAGGTCTTACAGACCTTCTCAATAGCCTTTACCTTAATGTTGCACTCTTCTTCCACTTCCCGGAGAGCTGCATCCCTGGTTTTCTCAAATTTATTGATCTTCCCTTTTGGCAAATCCCATTTTTTCATCCGGTAGATCATCAGGATCTTGTTGCCCTTCTTTACTATGCCACCGGCAGCTTTGATGATGCTGTACTTTGATTTGATATAATTTTTCAGACCCACAAAGTTATTAGGGGTGATCGTAATCGAGTAAATATTCCTGGTGACAACCTTGTCGAGTATAGCTAATAGTTCATCTATGTCACTTTCCTCAGGGTATTTGATCCAGGAGTGATGGATGATATTGGCCCTGGTTATTCTTTCTGCACTGCAATCCACCACATGATTAAACCTGTCCTCCGATAGGATTTCTCCCGGTCGGGCAATACGAACAAATACATCATTGATAAAAAGGTTCACTTGGGATGATTTCAAAGTTTGAAGAAATAAAAAATCATTCTCACCTCAAAATGAATTTTAAGTAACTTGGGATCATGAATTACGGACTGGTCAATAATGAACTCGCGAAAGAAATAGCAATGGACCTGCTGAATATCGGGGCGATCGTAATTAATCAGCATGAACCCTTTACCTGGAGTTCGGGTTGGAAATCACCTATTTACTGCGACAACAGGATCACCCTATCCTTTCCTGAGATCCGTTCTAAGATCAGCCGTGCATTTGCTAATGTAATCAGGGCCAACTACAGGTCGACAGACGCCGTTTCAGGGGTAGCGACCGCCGGGATACCACAGGGAGCCCTGGTGGCAGATATACTCTCTCTTCCCTATTCCTACGTCCGGTCAAAACCCAAAGGGCATGGTATGGAGAACTTAATAGAAGGCAAAGTGGAAGAGGGTCAGCAGATTGCCGTGGTAGAAGACCTGATTTCAACCGGAGGGAGCTCTTTAAAAGCCGTTGATGCACTTCGAGAGGCGGGTGCTGATGTTACAGTGCTACTCTCCATATTCAATTATGGATTTGACCTTGCTGAAACCAATTGCCGCAATAGAAATGTGGATGTAATTTACCTGAGTGATTATGAGACGATGCTCGGGGAGGCAGTAAAACTTGGTGTCGTCAAGGAATCGGAACTTGGTTCACTGCGAGCCTGGCGTTCCGACCCCGCTCACTGGTCCTGATTTTCCTCCAACTCTTCTAACAGGTAATCAATTCCTTTGCCGTATCGCACGAGGTCCTGGAAATAATAAGTTTCAAGGGTATGCAAGTCTTTGAGGAGGTAATCATTTGACCCCTCGAATTTTTCGATAACAAATTCAAAGGTATCCCCATGGTTGACCATTCGGTATTTCTTTCCAGTTCTGAAAACATCCGGGGATATGCTCATTAAAGATCTTCTTCTCTTTCAAGCATCAGGATGGATGCCTGCGGAACAATAAAATATTTCTCGTTATCATACATTACCTCGATGGCTCCTTTCTGGAGGAAAATAGCTAAATCGCCTTCCTGGGCCTGTAGGGGAATATATTTAACCTGATCGTCTTTTCCTTTCCAGATATCGTCCTCATCTCCCGGAAGGGGGAGTGGATATCCAGGCCCTACCTTGATAATATACCCGCTCTGAATTTTTTCCTTTTCCTGTACGCCCGGGGGAAGAAAAAGTCCGGCACTTGTCTTTTCTGATTTCTGTGCGGGTTTAATGAGTACGCGGTCCCCCACAACTATGAGATTTTTCAATTTATTTTCCGAGGTAAGTAACATATTCTTTTCTATTAATGGGCGGTCAGCCAATCCTTTCCTATCCCAGATTCAACAACCATGGGCACTTCGAGGTTTACCGCTGAGGTCATTTTACTAATTACCGTATCGGTGAATTCCCCGGTTTCACTCTCGTGAACTTCAAAAACCAGTTCATCATGTACCTGCATGATCATCTTCGATTTAAGTTTCTCCTTCTCCATCCAGGCGTGGATATCGATCATTGCCATTTTTATAATATCGGCGGCGCTCCCTTGTATCGGCGCATTGATTGCATTGCGTTCCGCATAGCCCCTCATTGTCTGGTTTCTGGAATTTATATCCCTCAAGTACCGCCTCCTACCCAATATTGTTTCAACGTATTCATTTTCCCTGGCTTCATTTACTATTCGATCCATATAGCTTTTTACCGCAGGAAATTGGGTGAAGTAGGCTTCAATGATCTCCTTTGCTTCCGTCCGGGAAATATTGAGATTCTCTGCAAGACCAAATGCCGTCTGCCCATAAATCAGCCCAAAATTAACTGATTTAGCCTTTCGTCTCATATTTGCGTCAACATCCGAGAGAGGGACACTGAAAATCTTTGAGGCAGTTGCGGCATGAATGTCTTCTCCGTTTCTGAAGGATTCAATCATGGTCTCATCTTTGGCAAAACTCGCAATGATTCGCAATTCAATCTGTGAGTAATCAGCCGATAATATTTGGTATTCATCTGATGTAGCCACAAAGGCCTTGCGTATGAGTCTGCCCCTTTCCGTCCTGATAGGGATATTCTGAATGTTGGGATTAATTGAACTAAGCCTTCCGGTGGCTGCCACGGCCTGGCTGTAATTGGTATGGATCTTTCCATCCCATTCACTGATCATCCCAGGTAAGGCATCCACATAGGTAGACCTTAGTTTTTGGAGTTCCCGGTATTCCAGGATCTTCCCTACAATTTCGTGATCAGACAATTTTTTCAGCACTTCTTCTCCTGTTGCATACTGGCCGGATTTAGTCTTTCTTGGTTTTTCCAGCAATTTCAATCTCTCGAATAGGATTTCACCGAGTTGCTTAGGGGAATTGATATTGAATTCTGTACCGGCAATGGAAAAAATGTCAGATTCCAGGTCGCTGGTGATGCCTTCAATTTCCGAAGACATCTTCTGAAGTTCACTTACATCCAGTTTGACACCTGAACACTCCATTGAGGCCAGCACGTGTACAAGGGGTAACTCCAATTCGTATAGTAGCTTTTCAAGTCCCTTTTGTTTAATTTCTGCCTTGAGTGATTGAGCCACCTTCCTCGTGACGTCTGCTGATTCACAAGCGAGATTCAACTGCTCCTTCTCACTGAGTTTTCGGATCTTGGCTGACCTTTTTCCCTTGTCCATCAGAGAACTGTTTTCTTCAAGTATCTGGTAGTTCAGGTACGAATCCGCCAGGATCTCCACATTATGAGGGGTTTCCGGATCGATCAGGTAATGTGCCAACAGGGTATCGAAAATACTTGCATTCAGATCAATCCCGTATTTCTTCAGCCAGAGAATCTCATACTTAATATTATGTCCCGTCCATTCTAATTCACTTTTTTCAAAAACATCCCTGAATTCTTTCAAAAGTTGCGCCGTTGCTTCTTCCGTGGAAGGTAGCGGCACATAATAGGCTTCATCGTCATAATAACAGAAGCTCAGGCCCAGTACATGGGCATTGATAGGATTGGGATCATCTGAGATTGTTTCGATAGAGACTTGATTCTGAAGGGATAAATACCGGATCAGTTCTTGTCGTTTTTCTGCGGTGCCTATCAGGTGGTAGCGATGAATATTAGACTGGATGGAGTTTTTAAACTCATCTCCTTCCAGGGGTGACTCCAAAGCGGCCGTAACCTCATTTCCCTCATCTTTCCCGTTACCCTGGCCAAACATGTCGAGTTGACCAGCTTTTCCTGATGAGCTGACAGATGGCCCTTCACTACTGTCGAAGACCCGCTTCATCAACGTTCTGAATTCGAGATCCTGGAAGATGGGTTTCAATATTTTTTCATCCGGCCCGCTGTATTCCAGGTCTTCCCAATTTATATCTATGGGGGCATCAGTAACGATTGTGGCAAGTTCCTTAGACATAATTCCTTGTGGTCCGAATTCTTCAATCGTCTCTTTTTGCTTTCCCTTTAAGTCCCCGACATTTTTAACAATACCTTCTACACTTCCATAAGCAGCCAGCAGTTTTGATGCCGTTTTGGGTCCAATTCCAGGAATACCCGGGATATTGTCGGAGGAGTCACCCTGAAGTCCGAGCATATCCCGAACTTGGTCCACATCCTCAATATTCCATTTGGCTTTTACTTCCTCCACACCCAATACATCTACGGCATTTCCCATATAGGCGGGTTTATAAAGGAAGATCTTGTCTTCTACCAGTTGTCCGAAATCCTTATCAGGGGTCATCATAAATACCTCAAACCCATCTTTTGAGGCCTTTTTGGCAATTGTGCCTATGAGGTCATCAGCTTCGTATCCATCGAGTTCGATAACCGGTATGTTGAATCCCTTTACGATATCCTTTACTACAGGTATCCCCTGGCGTATATCCTCGGGAGTCTCCTGGCGGTTGGCTTTGTATTCCTCGTACTGTTCATGCCGGAACGTGGGTGCGCTGGTGTCAAAGACCACGGCTATATGACTGGGTTTTTGTTTTTGAAGTACTTCCAGAAGGGTATTCGTAAAACCGAACATCACACCGGTATTAACTCCTTTTGAACTGATTCTCGGATTATTGCTGAAAGCGAAATGTGCCCGGTAGACCAGGGCGTAGGCATCCAGCAGGAATAGCTTTTTTTCTTCCTTGCTCATCGAGGTAAAGGTACTATGATTGGCCTGCTTTTCGCAACTGCCTCAGGTATATCTGGATTGTATTCTCGAGGCCGAGGTAAAGTGCGTCGCAGACCAGAGCGTGGCCAATGGAAACTTCCACTAAACCCGGAATATTCTGTTGAAACCATGAGAGGTTGTGCCGGTCCAGGTCGTGGCCCGCATTGATCCCCAGTCCTGCTTGCCCGGCCACTTTCGCTGCTTCCACGTAGGACTTTATAGCTTTTTCACGGTTGTTGGGAAATTCGGTAGCATAGGCTTCGGTATACAATTCAACCCTCTCAGTACCTGTCGCTGCGGCTGCTTCTATCATCCCCGGGTCCGTTTCGATAAAGATTGAGGGCCTCACTCCCCATTCCTTGATTTGTGCAATTGTATCCCTCAAGTATGTCGCATTTTGGACCGTATCCCAACCTGCATTGGACGTCAGGACATCTGGGGGGTCGGGTACCAATGTAGCCTGGTCGGGACGAGCTTTCTCGATGATCTCCAGGTATCGTTTGTCAGGATAGCCTTCAATGTTGAATTCAGTAGTTACGATGTTTTTAATATCAAATACATCCTTGTAGGTAATGTGACGCTCGTCCGGTCTTGGATGAACCGTGATACCTTCGGCACCAAATTTTTCACAATCCCGCACAACCTTGACGAGGTCGGGATTATTGCCACCACGGGCGTTCCGTAGTGTGGCGAATTTGTTCACATTTACACTGAGGCGGGTCATTAACTTGTGTTAAGTTTACTATTTTTGTCACATAACAAAGTAACGTAAAAATGGGTTTACAGCAACAGGTGGAAGCTGATATCAAATCGGCGATGAAAGAGAAGAAAAAAGATGAGCTAACCGCTCTGAGGGCTATAAAGTCAGCCATTTTACTGGCCCTGACTGAAAAGGGATCATCTCATGAGATATCAGAGGAGCAGGAAATGAAATTGCTGACCAAAATGGCCAAGCAGCGAAGGGATTCCGCTGAAATATATCAAAAGGAAGGCCGTGCAGACCTGGAAGAAAAAGAACAATTCGAGCTAAAAATCATTGAACGATATTTACCCGAGCAAATGTCTGAATCAGAAATCAGGGAGACCGTGGGTGCAATTATTGAAAAAACCGGGGCTGAGTCTATGAAGGATATGGGCAAGGTTATGGGTATGGCTACAAAGGAAATGGCAGGCAAAGCTGACGGGAAAGTTATTTCCGGGATTGTAAGAGAACTTTTATCATAGTGTCAACCGTTGACATTGTCCTGATAATAATCCTGGCCTATGGTGCCTTCAGGGGTTACCGAAAGGGATTGCTGATGGAAATCATCGGCCTTGCGGCCCTTATTCTGGGTATTATCGGCGGTTTTAAATTGCTGCAGGAGGGGATGAGCTTTCTGGACCAGTATTTCAGCATAAGTGGGCAAATTCTTCCGTACCTGGCATTCATCCTGATATTTATTTTGATTGTGATCGCCGTAAATCTGATCGGTAAGTGGACCAAAAAGATCATGGATATGACACTTCTCGGAAGTTTTGACAATGCGGCCGGGGCAATCCTAGGAATACTTAAATGGGCTTTTGGGGTAAGTGCCCTGATTTGGATCACCACCGCTTTTAATGTCGGCCTGGCTGAAAGCTGGAATGAAAACTCTGTTATCTTTCCCGTGGTCGAGTCTTTTGCCCCGATGGTGGTAACGTGGTTGGAAAATGTTTTCCCATTCCTGGAGGGTCTTTATGAGATGGTCCGGGATTTTCTTGCAGGAGAAGTACAATAAACCTTTCTTAGGCATCATTGTTGATTCAATCAAATCAGGTTGTGATTTATACTATTTTGATTAATTTACATCAGACTTATTATGGATAAAATGGTTGCAGAAGAATTAGTAAATCACATGATTCCGCCTCTGAAGCTGACTGATGATGCTCATAAGGCCGTGGTCTGGATGGAAGAATTGCGCTGCAACCAACTACCCGTCGTTGAAGATGGAAAATTCCTGGGACTCATCACTGAAGAGATGATCCTGGAAGCAAACGACATTGAGAAAAATATTGACCAGTTTGAGCCTGTCGCTCAAAATTGTATTGTTGAAAGCCAGACACACTTCTATAATATACTCAAAACAGCAGCCGAACATGAAGTGCAAATGGTAGCGGTGGCTGACGATAAGGGACAATACCAGGGGATCATTACCGTCCAGGATATTGTATCGGCGCTTGCCCAATCGGCTGCAATACAAATGCCTGGAGGAATACTGGTTCTATCGCTGAACCAACGTGACTACAGCCTTGCCGAGATCAGCAGACTTATAGAGGAAAACAATGCCAAAGTAGTCAACAGTAACATGAAAATCGACGACCTGGATCCTGAAAAGATCAAGTTGACGATTAAGATCAATAGCACAGACCTTACCAGAATAGTAGCTACCCTGGAGCGATTCGGCTACAAGATAATAGCCCGATTCCAGGATACTGATGCCACACATATGGATCGGGAAAAGATCGATATGCTGTTCAAGTATCTGGAAATATAATTCTATCTTCGTTTTATGAAAGTGGGAGTCCACGGCAAGAAGTTCTCCAACCAGAACGTAGCCCTCATACGTTCTATCACCGATGATCTCATAAGCAGGGATCACGAAATATACTTTTCAGACGAATTTACCAAGGCGCTTAAAAGGAAGAAAGTTGATATTTCCGGTAGTAAAAAATACTCGATCGGGGAGAAACTGGATTTCCTGGATTACTTGATCACACTTGGCGGGGATGGAACCCTGCTGGAGGCTGTGACCCATATCGATGGACTGCAAATCCCTGTTCTGGGTATCAATACGGGTAGAATGGGCTTCCTGGCAACAATATCCAAGGATAGCGCAATCGATGCACTCAGCGACCTTTTTAATGGCAAGTTCAGCTATGATGAAAGAACATTGCTCTGCCTCGAATCCAATAATGGATTATTCAAGCCCAATAATTACGCGCTTAACGATTTTACCATCCTGAAGAAAGACACCTCGTCGATGATCAATGTAAAAGTCTATATCGATGGGGAGTTCCTCAATTCTTATTGGTCTGACGGAATTGTCGTCGCCACACCGACAGGATCAACAGGCTACTCCATGTCATGTGGAGGTCCACTGATCATGCCAGGCTCTCAAAGTTTCATCATTACCCCGGTGAGCCCCCATAACCTGACGGTACGCCCCATGATCGTTCCGGACCACAAGGAATTGAGCTTCAAGATTGAAGGGCGGAGTGACAACTACCTCATATCCCTGGATTCCCGGTATGAAACAGTCGATGATAAGGTCAAATTAAGGATTCGCAAAGCAGACTTCCCGGTGAAACTGGTTAAGCTTGATGATAGCAGCTATTTCAAGACCATCAGGCAGAAACTGAGCTGGGGAATAGATATACGAAATTGATGCGCCTGCCATTCCTATTTTTTTTCTTGCTCCTACTAACACTTCAAGGACATTCACAGTCACTTCTCGGGATACAGGGGGGATACAATATCAATGATATTTACCTGGGCAATCGTGAAGTGATTACGGAATTGGATGGAAGTGCAAGTTTTGGACTTCTATATACATATCTACCGGAAGGCAAGAAACCCGGATTTCGCCTCTCAGCCACCCGGACGGCCTTTACCTTTACTGAACTGGGAGAGGATTTCAGCTACCGCTATATCACTGAAGGCTATGACCTGCATTTTCTAACCCATATGTACTTGAAGTTCAACAAGACCCGACTATATGTAAATGCGGGCCCCGGGATGTCCCTATGGACCAGTCCCCAGTCAATTTCAACCCCCTCTTCCAGCCTCCCTGAATTCACCGAATCCAATCTCAATAGTTTCTACCTCCACATTACAGGCGGAGGTGGAATTAGCCAACAGATCGGAAGCGTGTACGTTTCAATTTTCAGTCACTTCTCCTTTACAACCACGAAGCTCTACCGGTTTGATAGCGGTTTTTCAAATGCCTTGATCACGAGGATTGGAATGGCGGTACAAGTGCCTTTGGGTTCAGCTGACAACTAATAATTAGCAACTGATTGGGGGTGTCAAGGGTTCACGGGACAAAGGTTCACGAGGCCCCAATGGTAAGCCAACTTTAACTTTTAACTTTGGCCTTTTGCCTTTTGCCTTTTTTACTTCCCCTAATTGTTGATCGGAATCCTATTCAGAATAATCTCAATCAGATCCTTAGTTGCCACATTATCTGCTTCCGCTTCATAGTTCAGCAGGATCCTGTGATTCATGACATCCACAGCGATTTCTTTGATATCCTCGGGGAGGACATAGTCGCGTCCATCGAGGAAAGCGATAGCCTTGGCAGCGAGGTTCAGGTTAATACTTGCCCTGGGCGAGGCTCCGAACTGGATGTATTCCACTAATTCCTGGAATCCGTATTCCTGTGGGAATCGCGTACTGTATACCAGCTCTATAATATATTTTTCCAATGACTCAGAGATCTGAACCTGGTTGATCTCATTCCGAATGCTGAAAATGTCTTCTTTGGAAAGTACTGTATTCACCGAGAAGTCAAATTGCATATTCGATATCCTCCTCATTACTTCCAGTTCCTGGTCTTTGGAAGGGTAATCCACAATTACCTTCATCATGAACCGGTCGATCTGGGCCTCGGGAAGGGGGTAGGTTCCTTCCTGCTCTACGGGGTTTTGAGTGGATAATACGAGGAAGGGCCGGTCTAACTCAAAAGTTGTTTCCCCGATAGTCACCTGTTTTTCCTGCATGGCTTCCAGCAATGCGGATTGGACTTTTGCCGGTGAGCGGTTGATCTCATCGGCAAGTACAATATTGGAAAAAATCGGGCCTTTTTTGACTTCGAACTTTGCGAGTTTCTGATTGTAGATCATGGTCCCGATGAGGTCAGCAGGAAGCAGATCGGGGGTAAACTGAATTCGTTGAAAATCGAGATGCAGTACATCAGCGAGAGTGCTTACCGTAAGGGTTTTGGCCAATCCCGGGACTCCTTCGAGAAGTATGTGACTATTGGTAAAAAGTCCGATGAGTAACCGGTTAATCATATATTGCTGACCAACGACCACCTTTGCCACTTCTGAGTAGACTTGGCTTATCTTTTGACGGTGCTCTTGTTTCTTATCTAAATCAACAGATTCCATTTACATCACATTTACAACGAATCGCGAAAATAAGGGAAATATCTTAGAACCTCTACATCATTCCTCCATCAGCTGGTCGGCTTTAAGCTGCTTTTCATAGAGTTCCCAGTACACACCCTTCTTTTCCAGGAGTTCATCATTGGTTCCTCGTTCAATCATATTCCCGTTATCTAATACGATGATCTTGTCTGTGAGTTTCGCAGAGGATACACGGTGGGAAATTATAATGGTAGTCCGACCTTCCATAATCTTTTTCATGCTGTTGAGAATAGTATTCTCTGTCTTGGTATCGACTGCTGAAAGGGCATCATCAAGGATCAGGATCTTAGGGTTCCGCACAATGGCCCTGGCGATAGAAACGCGTTGTTTCTGGCCTCCGGACAAAGTGATTCCACGCTCACCTACACGCGTCGCAAATCCATCGGGGAAATCCTGGATATTTTGATACACGTCTGCATCCTGGCTCGCTTTTATGATATCCTCCTCCCTTAATTCATCGGCACCGAAACCGATATTATTATAAATGGTATCGGAGAAAAGGAAGACATCCTGGGGAACATAACCAACTTGTTTTCGCAGGTGAGTAACTTCGTAATCTTTAAGGTCCTCCCCGTCAACAATGATCTCACCTTCTGTTGAATCGTACATCCGTGTGATGAGGTTGGCAATAGTACTTTTTCCGGACCCCGTGGTACCTATTATGGCCAGCGATTCACCGGGTTGAACATGAAAACTGATATTATTAAGGGCGCGGATGCCTGTATCGGGATATACAAACGATACATTATCAAACCTGATATCTCCCTTGATTGGGCTTTGCAGGTTTTTCACAGAGAGAATATCGTTTTTCTCTTTGAGGTATTCATTAATCCTTTTTTGTGAAGCTGCTGCTCTTTGAATAATACTACTGATCCAACCCAGGGATGTTACCGGCCAGGTCAGCATGTTCACGTAGATGACAAACTCAGCAATATTTCCAAAAGTCAGCCTTCCTCGGATCACCTCGGTGCTCCCTACGTAGATTGTAATAACTGTGCTCAAGCCAATCAGCGCCATAATCAGTGGGAAGAACAGCGCCTGTACCCTTGTAAGGCTCAGTGACTTGTCGCGATAGTCGGTGCTCTTACCAACAAAGCCATTGACCGAGTCGTCTTCCCGGACAAAAGACTTCAGTACCCTTACCCCGGAGAACGCTTCCTGGACAAAGGTGGAGAGTCCTGATTGACTCCTTTGAATATCCTCCGATTTTCGGTTTATAATGTTGTTTACATAATAGATACTAATTGAAAGAACGGGTAATGGAAGTAGGGAGTATAGGGTCAGTGTAGGACTGATGCTCGCCATGTAGGGTATCAGTATGATGAAAAGTACAACGAGGTTTATCCCGTACATAATGGAGGGTCCCAGGTACATCCTCACTTTACTGACATCCTCGGATATCCTGTTCATCAGGTCCCCGGTATTATTCCGGCGGTAAAAACTCAGGGGTAGTGACTGGTAGTGGTTATATATTTCGTTTTTCAGGTCAAATTCCACATGCCTGGACATCACGATTAATGTTTGACGGACCAGGAACAGGAAGAAACCCCGAATGAGGGCCATCAACAGAATAATCACACCATAAAGAAGAATACTACCTGCAAAGACCGTATAAAAGTTATCCTGAATCTCCAAACCTTCATAAGCACGGTACATCTTAATATTATCAGTCACCAGGTCAATAGCATGCCTTACCACTTGAGCGGGCACAATCTGGAAGAGGTTTGTAAGAATTGTAAAGACCAATCCCAGCAATAAGTAGTATTTATACTTAAACAGGTACTTATTAAGATGGGATAATTCCTTCATTCCAATAGAAACGGCTTAGTACAGTGCCTTGTTCAATACTTGGTTGGGGAGATTGGCATAATCTTAAAAAAGCCTAACTTTGCCATGCCCGATACCGGAGGTATTTGAGGCCAAATCTAACACAAAATTAGGGAATAATATCATGGAGGTTAAAGAGTTGGAAAGCCGGGTGGATGATTCCATTATGAGCCAGATTACGTCTCTTGGTCACGAACAGCTGGTGGTCTGTCATGACAAGGATACTGGCCTCAAAGCTTTAATTGGAATCCATAACACGGTATTGGGACCAGCACTTGGGGGTACCAGAATGTGGAATTATGCAAACGAGTCAGAGGCGATCAGGGATGTTCTCAGGCTTTCCAGGGGGATGACCTATAAAGCGGCAGTCACAGGGTTAAACCTGGGTGGCGGCAAGGCGGTTCTCATTGGTGATGCTAAAACGATGAAGACGGAGGCCTTCTTGAGACGGTTTGGCAAATTTATCGAAAGCCTGAACGGCAAATACATTACAGCCGAAGATGTAAATATGAAAATGAGCGATATGGAATATATCGCCATGGAAACCAAGCATGTAACCGGGTTGCCTATATATAGGGGAGGTAGTGGAGATCCTTCACCCGTTACCGCATACGGCACTTATGTGGGCATGAAGGCGATGGCAAAAAAGGCATACGGAAATGAATCCCTTGAGAACAAGAAAATCTGGGTCCAGGGTGTTGGACAGGTAGGAATGTACTTAACCGAGCATCTTCGCAAAGAGAACGCAACCGTCTACATTTCGGATATTGACGAGGAAAAGATTGCTAAAGTGGCTAAAGCTACCGGTGCGAAGGGTGTTAGTGCGGAGGAGGCATATGACCTCGATATAGATGTATATGCTCCCTGTGCACTGGGAGCAACACTAAACGATGATACTATTCCCAGATTGCAATGTTCAATAATCGCCGGAGCTGCCAATAACCAGCTGGAGGATGAGATCAAACATGGATATGACCTTATGAAAAAGGGAATCCTGTACGCCCCCGACTTTGTAATTAATGCTGGAGGCCTCATCAATGTATATCTTGATTATATGAAGGAATACAACAAGGAGCGCTCCTATTCAATGGCCGAAAAGATTTATGATAACTGTGCATCAATTGTGAGGGTAGCCGAAGAGGAGAACCTCTCTCCCCAGGAGGCTGCAATTCACATTGGGGATAAAAGAATAAGTGAGGTGGGTAACGTAAAACTACCCCGATAAGCGAATGCTCAACAGGAGAACCCTCAGGATCAAAGTGATGCAGACTCTCTTTGCGTATAAGCAAAGAATTGAGGCGAATTACGACCTTGCCAAGGACTATATCCGGGAAACTTACTCCCCCAATCTCAATAGCATGGAGCTCCAGGATAAAGATGAGCTCAAGATCAATCAAAAGGTTGCGCTTGCGCTTTTTTTACATCTTGCCAATGGTGAAACCGCCCCCTCAGATAACCATGAACAGGTTAGGGAGACGGTTGAAAATGCTATAAATCAGTACGAGAATAAGAATCGAGAAGATAAGCTCCAGATCAGGAAGCAGATGCTCTCCGATGTGGAAAAGCTATATGATACCTATATCTCTTTCCTGGACCTGCTACTCGCTTTTCATGAGCAAGCAACCCTTGACACCAAGCGCAATCATTCACGCTTTGTTAAAAATTTGTTAATCAATGGCTTAAGATTGAACAAGTTTCTTGAAAAAGCCATCTTAGATGCCGGTTCACAATGGCGGAACCGACCCGAAGTTCGTGAATGGCTGAGGAGACTGATTGTGAAGGATGAAAAATACATCCAGTACAATGAATCAGTGGACGGAACATTCGAAGAGGACTTTGAGTTCTTGAAATATTTGGTAAACAAAATCATCTTCAAGAATGAAGTGATTGAGACGTTCCTGGAGGAAAGAGACATTCATTGGGAAGAAAACAGGGCTATCATTAAAAGTCTCGTTATTAAAACGTTAAAGGCGATTGACGAAGAAGCCCCGGAAGAATTCGATCTGCAGGATGTTTCTTACAATTTTGAAGACGATAAAGAGTTCTTTGAAAAGCTGTTTGATGCGACATTGAAGTTACCCGATGAAATGCATGGGCTCATCGCAAAAAAAGCGAAAAACTGGGATATTGAGAGGCTTGCTCTAACCGACCGGATCGTACTGGAAATGGCAATTGCGGAGTTTATGAATTTCCCAAGCATCCCCGTAAAAGTCACGATTAATGAATATATTGAGGTTTCAAAAAAGTACAGTACGCCCAAGAGTAAGCAGTTTATTAATGGTTTACTCGACGCAATTTCGGAAGACCTCATAGAAAAAGGGCTTGCCAAAAAAAGTGGAAGGGGATTAATTGACAATAAATAGATATGAGTAGAAAAGCAGGAAATTCATTATTGGCCTTTTTACTGGGTGCAGCTACCGGGGCAATCTTAGGTATACTCTATGCTCCCGACAAGGGTTCTAATACCAGGGATAAATTGACTTATCGCCTGGACAAGTACAAGAAAATGCTCGAGGACCTGGTTGAAGACCTCATTTCAGGAAAGGAAGTCCATTTCAGCGAAGCGAGAGACAAGGGGGAAAAAGTAGTAAACCAAGCTAAGGAAAAAGCAGAAAGGCTCCTTGAAGATGTCGACAGTCTTATCAGCCAGATCAAAGGAAGTGAAGAAGACGAGAACAATAACAATTAACGAAAACAACTATGAGAAAAATTGGAATTTACTTATTCGCGATCCTTGGAATTGCCTTCATGGCATCCACGGGATGCAGCAACAAAGATTCAGAAAAGAGAATTGCTGAACTTGAAAGCAGGTTAAGGGAACTGGAAAGCAGTGGAACTACTACCAGTCCTGCTAGCCCGGCAGCTACCCAGCCTGACCAGAAACCGGAAGGACCACTACCGTCGTTCCAGTTTGAAAAGTCAGAACATGATTTCGGAACAATTACGGATGGTGATATTGTAAGTCACACTTTCACATTCACCAACACGGGAGATGCCCCCTTGATCATCCAATCTGCAAAAGGTTCATGCGGATGTACGGTGCCTACATGGCCCAGGGAGCCAATCCCTGTAGGTGGTACCGGCGAGATTACTGCTGAATTCAACAGTAAAGGAAAACCCGGTACGCAGAACAAAGCAGTTACTATTACTGCCAACACCTGGCCCAAGACTACCACTTTGAGGGTTAAGGCCCAGGTAAATGCTGCCAACGCACCGGCTAACTAGAAATTACTTCTTACACATTATTCTCATCCCAATCCCGAAGGGGGTTGGGATGTTTCTTTTTTTAGGAGTAGTTTTGCCGGATAAAGTCAAAAGAAAATGATCTATAATATATTGCTTCAAGCCCAGGGCGACGGGGGTGGATTTATGAACAGTCAGCTATTATTGCTGGTGGGAATCGTAGTCGTATTTTACTTTTTCATGATCAGGCCCCAGCAGAAAAAGGCCAAAGAACAGCGGAAATTCCTTGAGAACATTTCTAAAGGTGATAGTGTAGTGACCGCTGGAGGGATTCATGGAAAAGTCGTGAGTGTCGAAGCTGATACAATTACCCTGGACGTGGATCGGGGAACTAAAATCACGGTTAACAAAGGCTCTGTTTCGCTGGATGCTACAAAGAGCGGTGATGCCAAGAAATAAAATGTCTGATTGAGAAAGATATTCCAGGAAATATTAACACTGCTAAGGCTTAATACGGGTCGTACTAACCTGAAAGTAGTGATTCTTTGCCTGGTGGCAGCCACATTATTTTGGTTGTTTAACTCTCTCAATAAAAATTATACTGCTAACGTCAGGTATCCAATTACCTTTTTGTACGATACCGATAGCTACCAGGCAGTTGAAGAACTTCCTGATGAGGTTTTGCTGAACATGACGGGTGTGGGTTGGAACCTCCTAAGAAAATCAATGAGGGTGAGAACTGAGCCCCTCCTGATAAGGTTGGAGTCTCCTGACAATACGTCGAGAATTCCGGGATCATCACTTCCTTCAGCAGTTACTGACCAGGTAACAGACTTGCAGCTCAATTATGTACTTACAGACACCCTATATCTTAATATAGACAGGAGGGTAACAAGGTACCTGAAAGTATGGATTGATATAGATTCCCTGAACCTCGCTGATGATTTTGTGGTGACTGGACCTATGACACTGAAACCCGATTCGGTCCGCCTTACCGGACCTATGGATATGATCGCTGCAATAGGGGATACCATTTTCCTGCAGGTCGATGAGAACGATATCGATGAGAATTTTGAAGATGAATTGGAAGTGGTGCTGCCCAACAGTGAAATGATCATCAGGAATCCACCCTCGGTAAGCGTCATGATTCCGATTGAAAGACTTGAAGTTCTGGACCTTGAATTGCCGGTGAACACAAGGAATTTCCCGCAGAATTATACCTTATCTGACTCGACAAAGGTCACTCGTGTCTGGGTCCGTGAAAGCATGGCTAATCAGGTGGTTGCTTCCGAGCTTTCCCTGCTTGCTGACTATACAAGTTTTGATATATCTGATTCCACAGTTGTTCCGGTGGCCGATGTAGTTCCATCTTATGTGGAAAGGATTGCTCTGGATACTACGGGGATAAAGGTGATCATACGGTGAAAAGGCCCTATTTACTGGGGATTACAGGCGGAATTGGCACGGGTAAATCTGTAGTGACCCGAATTTTCCGTACGTTAAAGGTTCCTGTCTATGATGCCGATAAAGAAGCGCGGAATTTAGTAGATACCAATCCATCAATAAGGAACGAGATCATAAACTTGCTGGGAGATGAAGCCTTCAATGAAGGTGGTTACAACAGGCCATGGGTAGCCGGCAAGGTGTTTGGAAATGATCAATTACTGGAAAAATTAAACAAGATCATACATCCGGCAGTGGCCAATCACTTCAAGAAATGGGTGGATTTCAACAACGGGCAATCATATGCTATTAAAGAAGCTGCTCTTTTATTTGAATCGGGATCGTACAGGGAATTGGATGAGGTAATCCTCGTTACTGCACCACTTGATATTCGCATAGAGCGCGTAATGGCACGAGATCCACACCGTAGCCGGGACGAAATCAAGTCCATCATCGAAAGGCAATGGCCTGAAAACAAGAAACTGGACTTAGCGGATGGCGAGGTCAGGAATGGTCCGCAAGATCTTCTACTGCCTCAGGTTGAGCAGATTCATCGACGTCTTTCGGACTCCCGAAAACCCTCTTGATCCAACGGGGAAGCACAATTACGCCGGCAAGTAGGAAGGTGAAATAGGTAAAAATCCTCCAAAGCAGCGTATTAATTGGCGTGTAGCTACCAAGCAGCTGGTCGAAAATATGTTCAAACCCAATTTCGGCGATCCCCGAACTACCCGGCGTAGGCGATGCGAGCATAAACACCCAAAGCACGACCTGCTTACCGAAAACAAGGATATGTTCAACCATGTTCATGTCGATGAAAGCAAGGATCATTACATTGAGGAGTAAGAACCGGGAAGTCCATGAAATAAAGGTTGTATATGCAATCCTCCACCAGTATTTAAATCCCTTTCCGACCAATTCCTGTGATGCCAGCATCACCTCGTTACCCTGTTGGTAGGCAGCGTATCTCCATCTCCTGGTCCACCTTAAGCTGGTGAGTTTGATCATAAGCCATTTAAACCACCTCGGCCTGACAAAAAGGGAATAGCACATGATGAAGGTATAGAAGAGAATCAGTCCATAGCTGGTATAGAATACTGCCTTGATCGTCGTCGTACCCCCTGTCCCAAGATCAAGAGAGGCAATGTCTTCGTAATACAGGATGTAAAAAAGAGGGGAGAGGAACACCAGGTACAGATTGTCGAAAATGGCCGTTACCATGGCATAGGCCAGCGATTTTCCCAGGGAGATCTTCTCTTTCATCAACAGGAAAACTGCCACTGGGGTACCCCCCACAACAGAAGGAGTTACGGCCGAAGCAAACTCCCACAGCAGAATGATATAAGTAGATGCCGTAAGAGACAGCTGACCATCGGAAAGGAACCGTAGTCGGTAGATGTAGGCGAGTTCTCTTATCACCAACATTATGGCGGCTACTACTAAAGGAATAATACTAGCAGAAAATATCAGGCTGAGGTTTTCTACTGAAAATTTCTCATCCGTAATGATCTTGTAGGCGACGAATCCCAGGCTGATTGCGACAGGAACCCAGACTTTCCTGGGATTGAGGGTTTTAAATATTTTCTTTCTACTCTGCGACATTTTCTTCCTTGCCCTCTTTCACATCTTCAATCCAGAAATTATTGAATCCTTCCCCGAGGTGAATAGTAATTATACCCTGCTGAAGGAGTTCCAGGATTGACAGGAAATTGAAGATAACAGCGATCTTTACGGGTTCGTGTTTAATTATATCGCTAAAGGCCAGTCTTTTGTTTTTAATAAGAGCAGATAACAGGTATTTTTTTTGGCCTTCCATGGTGTAGGGAAACTGGTATACCTCATGACGAGGCTTATTTTGCTCCTCTACATATCGATCGAGTACCCGTTTGTATACACGGAGTAATTTATATAGATCTACATTCTGCAATTCAGACTCCACATTGGTGCTTTCTGCAAGCTTGCGTATCTCTTTTAAAATATTCCCTCTTTTTTCCCGCTCGACAAACTCGGATTCCATGTCCATAAGTTCCTTGACCACGGATTTATACTTCTTGTATTCAAGGAGGTGTTTTACCAGTTCTTCACGTGGATCGATCTCATTTCCCTCCTCATCCAACTCCGGCCGTGGCAGTAGCATTCGGGATTTGATCCTCATCAGGGTGGCGGCTACGAGTATGAATTCAGAAGCTACCTCTATATTCATCTCCTCTAGCTGCCGGAGATAAAGTAAAAACTCTTCGGTGATCTCTGAAATTGGGATATCGTGAATATCCAGCTCATCTCTTTCAATGAAGAAAAGCAGTAGGTCGAAGGGACCCTCAAAAAATGGTAATTTGATCTCGTAACTCACCCGGGAATGTCAAAAATTCTCAAAAGAGGACCGTAAAGTTAGGACTATAAAAATCGTAAACAAATGGGTCAGTGATACAAAAAAGTGTAAATTTGAGCAGCTTGGTTGGAAATGCAACTAAACTTTTTGAACACACCATTGTTCTCTATTCATTAAGCAAAGAACAAACCTAATGTTGATTGAGCCCGGTGAATTATTGGCAACTGTAAACAGTCCTTCCGATCTGAAGGGCATGTCTCCTGAGCAACTCGTACAATTATCTGAAGAACTGAGACAATTCATAGTTGATAGTGTCTCCGTATATGGAGGACATTTTGGTGCTAGCTTGGGAGTAGTCGAACTCACCGTTGCATTGCATCATGTTTTCAATACACCTGAAGACGAATTGGTTTGGGATGTAGGCCACCAGGCTTATGGCCATAAAATACTTACCGGCAGGAAAGAGAATTTTCATACCAACAGAATATATAAAGGCTTGTCAGGCTTTCCGAAAAGGAAGGAAAGCGAGTACGACAGTTTCGGGGTGGGGCATTCATCCACCTCTATATCAGCAGCCCTCGGAATGGCTGTAGCCAGTAAATACCAGGGTAAGGAGGAAAAACAACATGTCGCGATTATCGGTGACGGGGCGATGACCGCAGGGCTTGCTTTCGAAGGGATGAATCACGCTGGCGTTTCTGACAGTAATATGTTGATCGTCTTGAACGATAACTGCATGTCGATTGATCCCAATGTGGGCGCTCTGAAAGATTACCTGACCGATATTACCACCTCTCATACCTATAACAAGGTCAAAGATGAGGTTTGGAATATGCTTGGGAAGCTCAGTAGTTTTGGAACCAGCGCCAGGGATATCGTTGCGAAAGTGGAAAACAGTATCAAGCATTTCCTGCTCGATAGCTCAAATTATTTTGAATCCCTGAATCTCCGATATTTCGGACCAATTGATGGCCACGATGTAAACCATATGGTCAGTGTTTTAAATGACCTGAAAGACATTAAGGGTCCTAAAATCCTTCACATCGTAACAGTTAAGGGAAAGGGATACCTGCCGGCAGAAAACGGAAATAAGACCAAATGGCATGCGCCTGGCACTTTTGACAAACTTACCGGGGAAATTCATAAGAAGGTCCATGAGACCCCACAACCCCCCAAATACCAGGAGGTCTTTGGGCACACCATCCTTGAACTGGCCAGGAAAAATGATAAGATATTCGGGGTCACCCCGGCGATGCCTTCAGGTTCTTCAATGAATATTATGATGGCCGAAATGCCGGACAGAGCCATAGATGTTGGGATTGCCGAACAACATGCCGTCACTTTTTCAGCCGGCCTCGCAACCCAGGGAATGATCCCCTATTGCAATATCTACAGTAGTTTCATGCAGAGGGCATATGACCAGGTTGTGCATGACGTGGCTATACAGGATTTACCAGTTAATTTCTGCCTTGACAGGGCCGGTTTTGCCGGTGCTGATGGTCCGACGCATCACGGTGCCTACGATATTGCTTATATGAGATGTATACCTAACATGGTGGTGGCTTCCCCCATGAACGAACATGAGCTTCGAAATCTCATGTACACTTCATCCCTTCCCAGGGATAATGGCGCATTTACCATCAGGTATCCCAGGGGTCAGGGTGTTCTTCCGGACTGGAGGAATGAAATGGAGAAAGTAGAAATTGGAAAAGGCAGGAAACTCAGGGAGGGTTCTGACCTTGCCATCCTTACAATTGGACATATCGGTAACCTTGCTTTTCCAGCCTGTGATGAATTGGAGAAGGAGGGAATTTCCGTAGCCCACTATGATGCCAGATTTGTTAAGCCCCTCGATGAAGAAATGCTCCATGAGATTTTCTCAATGCATTCAAAGGTACTAACTGTCGAAGATGGCTGTTTGATGGGAGGATTTGGCAGTGCTGTAATTGAATTCGCTGCTGACAATGATTATCACGCTACTGTGTCCCGTCTAGGTATTCCCGATGAGATCATCGAGCACGGCACCCAGCAGGAACTGTACAAGGAATGCGGATTTGATACGGAAGGTATTCTGAAAGCGGCGAAAAACATTCTTGAACTTGTAGCATAATCACGCTAATTTGACGTAGGTTAACACTGCGTCATGAAACCCCTAGTTGTTTTAATTCATGGATTCTGTGAATCCGAAGAGATTTGGGACTTTGTTGCTGATGAATTATCAGTAAACTTTGACGTAAAAACCGTTAATCTCCCCGGATTCGGGGGTACGTCCCTCGGGGATATTAAAAGTTTGTCTGATGTCGCGAACTGGTTGAAGAATGAGTTACCTGAAAACCGGCCTCTATATCTTGTAGGACATTCCCTGGGGGGTTATGTAAGCCTGGAGTTCTTGAGAAGATTCCCAAAAAGACTGGCCGGACTCTGTCTTTTTCACTCAACATCAATGGAAGACAACGAAGAAAAGAAAGAAAACCGCGAACGCACGATCAGTTTTGTGGAGAAGAATGGAAAGGAATCCTTTCTGAAACCATTTGTAAACTCCCTTTTTGCATCAGAATTCCTGAGAGAGAACTTTGGGAATCACCAGAAAATGGACAGGATTGCATTGCAGACACCTATTAATGTAATCATCAATTATACGCGTTGGATGAAGGACCGCCCTGCGTATACTGAACTGTTGGCGAAATCGGAATTGCCCATTCTTTTTATATCAGGTGACCAGGATCAGTTCATAGCTGAGGAAGTAACTTTTTCAGAATCTGAACGAGTTTCCGACTCAAAAATGGTAGTACTAAAAGATTGCGGACACCTCGGAATGTTGGAAGCACCTCAAAGAAGTTCAGAGGCACTTATTTCGCACATAAATGAGATAAATATTTGAAAAACTTCTTTTTTTGCGGATTTTATTGTGTGAATGATTTTTTTAGGAAAAAATAATATATTTGTTAATAACACTTACCCTTAAAAACCTAACTGACTATGCAAGATCCTATTTCCCTGGTTGAATGGAATGAAATTGCCTCTTACATCTCCATAGGGCTAGGCGCGGTTGCAATATTGATTGTACTCGGGTATTCTATGATGCTTTCTTCAATGAGAGATGCAAAGAAGAAGTATGATTACATTAATAAGAATGAAATTAATACACTTTGGGTAGCAAGCATTATCATCCTTGCAGCAATCTCTGTAATTGTCAATACTATTTCTGATGAGCTTACACCGATTATGATTGGGGTAAGGGCCTTTGTAACTGTTATGATGGCTCTCATTGTTGGTGTGATCGTGCAGAATCTTCTCAAGTTTTACTATCCGTTCTATATAGAAAAGAGGCTGAAGAAATTGAGGTACAAACCGAGGATATCCCCCAAGACTGGTAAACCAATGAAGTTGCTCTCAGAAGAGGAAGAAGATGTTTACCTCGACGAAGGTATGCAGGCAGAGGAAGATGTATTCTCCATTGACTATGACGTATGGATTGATGAGGAAACAGGATATACCAAGATCGAAAAGTATTCTGGACACCTGCATGCTGATCAATGTCCTGAGTGCAACTATCAGACGCTCAGGGTAGTTAAGGAGGAGCTTCTTGAAGAACCATCGCACAGCTCAGAAGGTGAACTTGAAAAATATTATAATTGCGGATACTGCGGTTACAAAACCAGGAAGACATTCAGGGTAGCAAAACTGTCAGAATCCAGTACTGAAGAGGCACCTGCCTAAACCAAAATAATCTACATGAAAGAGGAGCCCTGTGAAAACAGGGCTTTTTTTATGCGAATAGACTACTGTATTCGACCTTGATCTGATCGGCATAGAAATTCATTCTCGAGTGTTTCTGATCCAATTCCTGGATCTTTTCAATACAATCCAGCTTATGATTATAAAACACTTCCACAAAAGATCCACTGAGTAGGAACAGGTTTACCTTGTAGCCGTAATAACGGATCGACATGACAAAAAGACCTTCTTCGTATAATTTCTTGATCATTCCATCCTGATCAAGATTCCAAAATCTCTCCATTTCTGTCATATTTTAAACATAAAGAAAATGAAAGAAAGATGAAAGATCGGGACAAAGTCAGATCAAATTATTCTCGAGAAACTTAATGGTGCGGGAATATATACCCGGAGCATTGCTTTCCCGGGGTCCGGCGATATTTAATGCAGTGGGTTTATGTTCCGACAACCAGGCTTTTAATTCCCTGGTATCCTTACCCTGAAGTACATAATAAGGCCTGGATTGAGCTCTGCATTGTTTTATGGTGAAATCCGTTCCGGAATCCGGTGGGTAATCGAAAAGGAGGATCAACGTCGCCTCCGAGTCTGTTACGTTCAAGGTAGTCCGTTCGTCTACTTCAGAAGAGAATGTTTCTTTCAGCGGATATTTCTCATCAATCACCCCATCTTCAGCGAGTCGCCCGGCAGGACACCAGCCGCCACATCGAATTTCGCGCCTTAATGCAAAGTCCAGCGCTGCCCGGTCTACCCCGGTCTGGCCCCCTGATATGATTAAGTCTAAGTTAAAGTCAAAAGCCAAAAGTCAGAAGTTAAAAGTTAAGCCCCATAACCCATCAACCCATTAACCCTTCTACCCACCAACCCACCAACCCACCAACCCATGTATCCACCGAAGCCTTGGCGTAGGTGGAGCTACCCATCTATCCTCAACGCATCCACCGGGTTGTTTCTGGCAGCCCTTAGGGTGTGAAAAGTGATTACCAATAATGCAACTGCGACGGAAATGAGGCAACTGACAATGAATACGACCGGCCCGATATTTACCTGGTAGGCAAAATTCTCCAGCCAATTGTTCATCAACCAATAAGTGAATGGGATTGATATGATGGCACCAATGACCAGTTGAATGGCAAAGCTGTTCACCAGCATGCCGAATATTGAGCTTACGGAGGCACCAACGATCTTACGTATTCCTATTTCTTTGGTGCGGCTGTTAGTGACCAGGACGGCCAGGCCAATCAGCCCGAGGCATGCAATGATCATAGACAGGATGCCTGCAACCGTTACGAGTTTGTTAAGTCGTACTTCACTCTCGTACTGGAAATTCATATTCTCTTCAACAAATTCAAAATTTAACTCCTCTCCCGGATAGGCAGCGGCCCATTCCCTGTCAAGAATGTCCTTTATCGAAGAAAGTTGATTCCCGGTGTATCGAAATACCAGTTTTGGGGAAGGGGAATCACCATAATCATGATCAGCGACCATGGAATATATATTGCCCAGGGATTGGGAAATGACCAATGGCCGGATTTCCGAATGTAATGACTCAAAATTAAAATCTTTGGCAACGCCAATGATTGCGTGTTCACCAGGGTTGTATCCCGGCAGGGATTCTCCTATTGCAATATCATAGCCTATATATCTTGCGGCTGATTCATTAATGATAATTGATTGCCTTTTATCAAGGCCACTTTCCGGGTCAAACGCCACACCTTCAGTCATTTCAATTCCAAAGGTTTCGAAATAATACGGATCGACAAAGAGGATGTTGTAGCTCCAGTAGGCACCATTATCATCGGTATAGGATATGTTGCCCCAACCGGGCGTACCAAAGACATGAGACCCCATGCCTATACTTTCGATATCCGGATATT
Organism: Flammeovirgaceae bacterium; assembly: GCA_024638265.1. Lineage (GTDB taxonomy): Bacteria > Bacteroidota > Bacteroidia > Cytophagales > Cyclobacteriaceae > JAHEKQ01. The sequence continues at coordinate 31,474 of JAHEKQ010000005.1, read as the reverse complement.
GGGTTAGCCTTTCTTTAAGAATCTGTCCTTTTTCCATGGTCCCTTCCACAAAATCTGTGAGAGAACGAGCTTCCGGTGGAGGATATAGTGGTACGGAAATTACCGCGTTGTGATCGAAACCGAGATCCAGGGACTGCATATAATTGAGTTGCTTCTTTACTATCAAAGTGCTGCTTACCAGGAAGACCGTGATCAGGAATTGGAAAACCACCATTCCTCGTCTGAAATTGTTTTTCCCGCTTCTACCGGATCCGCCTTGTAAAATTGATGTGACTTTCTGACCGGAAAGTATAACGGCAGGATAAAATCCAGCTGCGATTCCCATCACGCCCATTAAGATAAAGGCCATTAGCACCTGTGTCGGACTAAAGGCAAGGGTAACGTTAGCCCCGGTCAATTGGTTAAAGTAGGGGAGGAGGACTACTGCGAGTATAACGCCCACAATTAGCGCCAAGAAGGTGACTGCAATGCTCTCGGTAAGGTACTGAGAGATAAGTGACCGCTGATGGGCACCCATGATTTTCCTGATCCCGATCTCTTTGTACCGCTTTAATGAGCGTCCTACAGCAAGGGTGGTATAATTTATACAGGCTACAGCGATGATCAGGACACAAATAAAACCAAGAATATAGACATAGTCAGGATTCCCCACCGGGGCAAAGCCCAGGGGAATACCGGGGTTTAAATGAATGTCTGTCAGCGGTTGAAATCCTATGTTATACTGTCCCCGCTCTACTCTGCCCTCAAGGTAGCCCATCACGACATCCTGGATGCCGCTTTCTACAGTGGCAATCGAAGAATTATCTCCGACAAGGACATAGGTTTCCGAGGAGACTGAAAACCATGCTTCCATTGCACCCTGGCTGAATATCACATTATTGTTTTCGTTCGAGATCGCGAGATCAAAGCTTATGCTTGAGTTTTCAGGTGGATCCGCCATGACGGAAGAAACCTTGAACTCCCGTATTTCTTCTCCCATCTGGACCTCAATCAACCGGCCCAACGGATTATCTTCTCCAAAGTACTTTATCGCATAACTACTTGAAATAGTAATAGAATTGCGATCCGGCAATGGGTTTTTGGGATCTCCTGAAAGAATTTTGAAATCAAAAACATCAAAGAACTCTGGACTAATTATGTACACTGATTCATTATAGCGTTCATCCGCTTCCCCTACCAGGTAGCTATTTCGGTTGACCTGTATCACTTCATCAAACTCGCTGAAATGCTCTTCCAGTAACCTTTCGAATCGGGGAGGGGTAACCGAATTAAAGAATACCTTGTCTTCATTATAGACCTCCTTAAGCCATACCCTGTAAATCTTGTCCTTCCTGGTATGAAAGTGATCATAGCTGAGTTCCTTAAGTACATAGTTACCCATCAGGAAAAATGAGGCAATACCGATAGAGAGCCCCAGGATGTTCAATACTGTATTGAACTTGTCTTTCCATAAGATGCGAAATGCGATTTTGAAGTTTTTGCCAGTCATAATGAAAAGTGGTTTACGATTTCTTTTGCGTGCAATGACAGAATACCTGAATGACCTTACGACCAGGAAGATATATGTCCAGCGGGCTTTCCAGCTTGGCCCGGTTCTTAATTTTTCATCAAAGATCTCATACAGGTCTCCCTGTATTTCTTCCAATAGTTCGGGATTACAAAACCACTCAAGAAAGCGGTTCGCCCATTTTGGAGGTTGTTGGTTCACGTTATATCGATATTCCCTGCATGGTCAGTTTCGGCAACTTACTATACAATGCTGTCCGTGTGGCATTGATATCATCTAATACAGCCCTGCCCGCTGTGGTCAAAGTGAAGAGTCTTTTTCTTCGGCCACCACGTTCGGCACTGGAACCCCCCATCTCAGAATTCACAAGTCCTTTTTTCTCAAGTCTTCTAAGCACAGAGTGCACGGATGTTACGTCAGGAGACCTCCTTGAATTTTCCTTTATCACTTTCATAATATTAACGGCGTAAGCTTCCCGATAAAGACTCCCGACAGACAACAAGACCAGTTCTTCGAGATCACCAATATGTGTTCCTTTCATTCTTAAATTCTTATACGGACAATGAGATACATTAGTTGTACAAATATACAAGAAATAAAATCCATGCTATGCAGAGTGGGTTACGATGATAGAATAATTATGTAATTAATTATGTAATTAATACTACAATTAATCCAGTAATTAATTATGTAATTATTTTCCGGAATCTTCCCGGTCTTCCGGTTCGGGGGTTATCGGTGTTGAACCGGGTTCTGGAGGTTGGGTTTCGGGAATAGGTTCTCCCGGGGTCATGGATTCAAGAGGCTGTACTTCGTTTCCCTGCGGGTCCTTTTTGGGAGGAAAGAAGCGCTTCTGGAAGATAAGGATAATCACTACCCCAATAAATATAGAGGAGTCGGCTACATTAAATACCGGGCTGAAGAATTGGTAGCGATCACCCCCCAGAAATGGAATCCATTCCGGGTATCGGCCATTTATCATTGGGAAATACAGCATATCGATCACTTGGCCATGAAACCATGGAGTAGGAGAGCCGGGAAGGGCATTATTGAGGAATACCCCGTAGAAAGTACTGTCAATAACGTTTCCTACAGCGCCTCCCAAAATCAATCCCATAGAGATCAGCAAGCCCCGATGGGAATTGCGCTTAACCAGGAGGTAAAGGTAATACCCGATGCCCACCATAGCGACCAGGCGAAAAACTGTCAGGGCGAGTTTGCCGTATTCGCTTTCCCATTTCAACCCGAAAGCCATACCGGGGTTAAGAAGGTAATGAATTCGGAACCATTGGCCGATTACATTGAATTCTGTATTGAGATCCATATTGTAATAAACCAGCAGTTTACTGGTCTGGTCCACCACTATAACAGCCAAAGCTATCAGGAAAAAAGGTAAGGCTTTCTTAGTCATGCAATACTAACTTCCAGCTTGTTTTCATCTATTTCTATGGTTACCTCGTTATTGAGACGTTCGGCAAAATTCAGTTCATTTGCCTGAGTTTCCCTGCAAATATAATCGCGATGTTCCAATAAGGAATTCTTTACCAACTCAGATCCCGCATGAACGGCAATCGTGATACGGTCCTGTACGTCCAGGCCTTGGTCTTTCCTCAGGTTTTGAATGCGATTGACGAAATCCCGGGCAATTCCTTCCATCCTGAGTTCATCAGTAATGGATATATCCAGGGCAACGGTGACTTTGCCCTCAGAAGCTACTGACCATCCGGGAATATCATCATAAGCGATTTCAACATCTTCCATTGAGATCGTATAGTCTTTGCCATCGACGGTAAACGTGAATCGGTCATCCTCCTCCAGTGCTGCAATTGCATCGTTGTCCATAGACTGTATCACCTTTGCCACGACTTGGGTATCAGAGCCATAGGTTTGACCTATTTTTCTGAAGTTAGGCTTAATCCTTTTAACCAGGATCCCCGAGTCTTCAGTCACAAATTCAATCTCTTTGATATTAATTTCGTTGAGAATGATGTCCTTTACCGCCATTACATGATCCCTGAATTCGTTGCTGATCTGTGGTAGGAGAATCTTGTGAAGTGGTTGACGAACCTTAATCCTGTGTTTTTTCCGGAGTGAGTGAACCAGACTTGAAATCCTCTGCGCCTGGCCCATCTTATCTTCGAGGACCGGGTCGATGAGGGATTCGTCACTGGAAGGATAATCCGTAAGATGAACAGATTCTGCATCTTCAAGCCCTGACACGGTGTTGAGGTCGAGGAAAAGCCGATCGAAATAAAAGGGTGCAATGGGAGCACTCAGTTTGGCAATGGTTATAAGGCAAACGTAAAGCGTCTGGTAGGCGGCGATCTTGTCATCGCTGTATTCACCCTTCCAGAACCGTTTTCTATTGAGTCTCACATACCAATTACTGAGGTCATCGATCGTGAAATTCATTATGAGCCTCGCGGCACGTGTGGGTTCATAATCATTAAGTGAATCCCTGACCTTACCTATGGTCGTATTGAGCTTCGACAGGATCCATTGATCACTTTCTGTCCGCTTGTTCAACGGTATCGGATCTTCCTGATAGGTAAATTCATCGAGATTCGCATATAATGCAAAGAATGAATACGTATTCTGAATAGTCCCAAAAAATCTTCTCTTTACCTCATCTACCCCGTCGAGGTTAAATTTCAGGTTGTCCCAGGGGTTGGCATTGGAAATCATATACCACCGGGTTGCATCAGGACCGTATTGCTCAAGAGTCTTGAAAGGATCGATGGCATTACCCAGCCTTTTTGACATCTTATTCCCGTCCTTATCGAGTACCAGTCCGTTGGCAATCACGTTCCTGAAAGCCACAGAATCAAAAAGAAGCGCTGCAATAGCGTGAAGTGTAAAGAACCATCCCCTGGTCTGGTCAACGCCCTCAGCGATAAAATCGGCGGGATAGTTATCTTTAAAGGCATCCTCGTTTTCGAAGGGATAGTGGAGCTGCGCATATGGCATAGCCCCGGAATCAAACCAGACGTCAATCAGGTCAGGTACCCTTTTCATCTTATTACCGCTTTCACTCACGAGGATGATATCATCCACGAAGGGTCGGTGGGGATCGAAATCTTCGGGAAGTTCACTTGCCATGAATCCCTTCCCGACGGATATTTTAACCTCCTCTCGCAGCTCGGCTATTGATCCAATACACTTTTGCTCAAGTCCGTCTTCGCTGACCCAAATAGGAAGGGGTGTTCCCCAGAATCGGGACCTTGACAGGTTCCAGTCAACGAGATTTTCCAACCAGTTGCCAAAGCGGCCCTTTCCGGTCGACTCCGGTTTCCAGTTTATCGTATTGTTGAGATCAACTAATTTATCCTTAAGAGCCGTGGTCTTGATAAACCAGCTATCCATGGGGTAATACAAGACGGGTTTATCGGTACGCCAGCAATGGGGATAGGTATGTTCGTACTTGTTGACCAAAAAGGCTTTATTGTCCTCCTTCAACTTGATGGCTATCTGAACGTCCAGCGATTTCTCAGGCATTTCCTCCTTAGGATAGTACTCATTGCGGACATACATCCCGGCAAAGTCGGTGATCTCATTTACATAGCGCCCTTGTTTATCCACAATGGGCACATCATTTCCCTCTTCATCCTTCACGAAAACACCGGGTAGTCCATGCTGAACACTGGCCTTGAAGTCATCTGCACCGAAGGTCCGGGAAATATGAACAATACCTGTTCCGTCTTCGGTAGTAACGAAATCTCCTGCGACTACGGTAAAAGCAGGGTCGGGCAGTGGTATATAGGGCATCAGCTGTTCATAGCGCATACCGGTAAGTTTCTTTCCTTTAAAACTGTCGATTACCTGGTAGGGTATAAGCTTATCACCTGGCTTGTACTCATCAAGTGGGATTTCAGATGCTTTTTCATTGAAATAGGCCGACATCCGGTCTTTTGCCAGAATCACATTCACTTTCTCGTAAGTATACTGATTGAAGGTGCTGACCTTAACATATTCAATATTTTCACCTATGGCTAGCCCATTATTAGCAGCAAGGGTCCACGGCGTTGTTGTCCACGCCAGAAAATAATCGTTTTCCGTACCTTTTACCTTGAACTGCGCGGTAATGGTAGTGTCCTTGACATTCTTGTAAGTTCCAGGTTGGTTCAGTTCGTGTGAACTCAGTCCGGTACCTGCAGCCGGTGAATAGGGTTGGATGGTATAACCTTTGTAGAGCAGGCCTTTATCATAGAGTTGCCTCAGTAACCACCAAAGTGTTTCTATGTATTCGGGCTTAAAAGTCACATAGGGATCATCGAGGTCTACCCAATAACCCATCTGGTCTGTCAGTGCATCCCATTCACCCTTATATTTCATGACAGTCTCACGACAGCGGGCATTGTACTCCTCCACCGTAATCTTCTTGCCAATATCCTCCTTACTGATCCCGAGTTCTTTTTCCACCTGGAGTTCCACGGGCAGTCCGTGGGTGTCCCATCCACCTTTCCTCTCCACGCGATAACCCGTCATAGTTTTGAATCGGCAAAACAGATCCTTAACCGTTCTTGCCATGACGTGATGTATGCCGGGGGTTCCGTTGGCAGAAGGTGGGCCTTCATAGAACGTAAAGGAATTATCTTTCGGGCGATTGTTTACCGACTTTTCGAAGACCTGGTTTTCTTTCCAGTATCGAAGTAGTTCCCCGGTCATTTGTGCCGGATTCTTCTCCTTATACTCCCTGTATTTCACTTCTCTTCCTTTTCTTTTTTATCCTCGTTGATAAAGGTCAATTCCGATCGGTTGACCCTGTACACTTCTAACTTATTCAAGTCAATTTCCTCATCATCGTCTTCCGCGTAAAACGAGCTGTCATACTGCTCGATAATCGGGTGTTTGTTGAGCTTTCTCTTACCGTCATCAAAAGTCATAATCAATGAAGGCAGCAATACCAGATTCGTGACCATTGCGATCAGGAGTGTGGTGCTAGTTAGAATTCCCAAAGCCACCGTTCCACCAAAATCAGAACCCGTAAATATGACAAACCCCGCAAAGAGAATGATGGAGGTATACATCATACTTGCTCCTGTTTCACGAATACTTTTACTGACAGCAAATGGAACGAAGAACTGGTTGCCAAATAATTCCTGCCTGTATTTAGCCAGGTAATGAATGGAGTCATCCACCGAGATACCAAATGCAATGCTGAATATAAGGGCCGTGCTTGGTTTTAGGGGAATATTGAAGAATCCCATAATTCCTGCGGTGATCAGTAGCGGGATTACATTGGGTACTATTGAGATAAGGATCATCCGCACATTAGCAAACAACACCCCCATGGTAATGGCAATTATTATGAAAGCCAGGATAAGGCTGTTTCGCAGATTTTCAATGAGAAACTTATTTCCCTTGACAAAGAGGGGTGTAGTACCGGTGATAGTTACTTCGATATCCGTTCCGGCAAAAATGGAATCTATTTGTGGTCTGACCCGCTCGTTGAGTAGTTCCTCCATCCGGTCACTTCCTATGTCGGCAACCTGCATGGATACCCTCATTTTTTGAAGGGAAGTATCTACAAAACTGTATATCATGTCCATGCTGTCACCATCATTGTTGAGATAGCGAAGCAGAAAGCCCCTCTCGCGATTATTGGAGGGGATGTCATATCGGTCAGGATTATTATTGTAAAACGCCTGCCGTGTTGCTTTTACGAGGCTTATCATCGAAACGGGCCTGGAGATCTCAGGTTGAGATTCCAGCATTTCTTCCATCTCGTTAATCTGGCGAATGGAGGATAAGCGTGTGATCCCGCGGCGCTTTTTGGTATCTACCACGATCTCAAGAGGCATGATTCCACTAAAATTGGCTTCAAAAAACTCCAGGTCCTGTTGGATTTCGCTCTCTTCCGGTAAATCATCCACAATATAAGAGACGGCATTTACTCTTGACATACCAATAAATGCCGCAACAAGGATCAAAGCGGTAATCACATAAACAATCGTTCTGTGCCGATGAACCACCGTATCCATCGCAGTAAGTGCGATGTCCAGAGGTTTGAACTTCAGATGGCTCATCTGTTTAGTCGTGGGGGGTGGCAACCAATAGAATACAGCCGGGATGAGGACAATACTTACAACGAATGTGGCCAGAATGTTAAGGCCCGCGATGATTCCAAACTCACGTAAAACGACTATGTCCGTCGAGATGAGGACCAGAAAGCCGATGGCAGTGGTGAAGTTTGTGATCAGGGTGACTAAACCAATCTTCCTGATTACACGGCTGATGGCCCATACTTTATTGCCGTGCATCTGGTACTCCTGATGGTACTTGTTGGTGAGGTATACACTGTTGGGGATACCTATTACCACTATCAAGGGTGGTACGAGGCTGGTAAGAATGGATACTTTAAACCCGAAAAGTACAATAGTTCCAAAAACCCAGACGATCACCACCGCTATGATGATCATAGGGAAAATGAAAGCATCCCAAGACCGGAAAAACAACAAAAGAATAAATCCTGTGACGGCAATTGACAATGCCAGAAAGATCTTCAATTCGTCACCGACCTGCCCGGCGATAACCGATCTGACAAAAGGAAGGCCCGCATATCGTACTTTTATGCCGCTATCCCGTTCAAATTTTTCACCCAGCTCAATGATCTGGTCTGTGATGGTCAGCCGGGTCGGTGTGTTGATCATATCTCCGGAAATTGAGAGGAGCAACATGATTGCACCACTTTCCTCATTAATCAGTCGTTGACTGAAAAACTTTTGTTCCTTGGCAACTGCCAGGAGGCTGTCCAATGTTGGACGATCGGCAGGTATTTCATTGAAGATCGGCTCGAGGATAAACTTTCTCCCGGTTTCCGCTTTGACCATTCGCTTAATGAGCGGAATAGAGACCACCTCAACAATGTGTTCAATATCCTTCAGGTCGTTACTTAGTTGGGCGTAAAGCTTGAATTTTTCGGGATTGAATACCGAACTATCCTGGAATCCTAAAGCTACTACGGTGCCATCCTGACCGAATTCTGCTCGAAAGTTCTCGAACTCGATCATTTGCGGGTCATTCTTGGGAACCGTTGCCTTGTAGTTGTAAGACATCTCGGCATTGATCCCATGGTATCCCATAAACGCGGTTACCAACCCTATCAGAATCAGTAGGGGGAGCCTGTATTTTATTATTTTATGGGAGAGCTTGGTCCACATTTCGAAACAAGCCACAAAGGTAATGAATATTTAGGGATTTGGGGTTCCTAAAGTAGTTTTACCCTCGGGGTAAATCGATCCCTTTTATCAACCTGTAAAAACCGATTGCCCCACGGTCTGTCATACCTGACACGAAATCGGTACAAAGCATTGACATATCATAGGCAGAGAGGTTTTTTTCGTCCAGCGACTCCTTCATCTCGGCCGGGAGAAGTCGTATGATATTCTGATGCTTCCCAGTTTGCTTTCCCGGGTTAAGATAACTGAAATAACAGGCTTCGGTGATCGTTTCCAGGATACCGGGAATCACTTCATAACCAACAGCTTCAATTTCAAGTACCTTCCGGGACCGGTATATCGAATCGAGTGAGATCCTGATGATTTCGGACAAAGCATTTGAAGCGGGTACTAATTCAGTTAGTGAGGTATCGAGGCTGGCTTCCAATAAGGAATTTTCCGAGGTGAGGAATAGGTCACAACATTGCTGGATCAGGTTGGTGATAGCCAGTGCCCTGAGGACTCCAATCTTCTCCTCCACACTTCCGGATTCCTCCAGTTTTCTGCGGTTGAATTTCTCCCCGACAATAGGAATGAGAAGTTCTTCGGTATCCTTGTAGGAAACCAATCCCAGTCGGCAGCCATCCTCCAGGTCGATAATCGCATAGCAAATGTCATCGGCCGCTTCCACCAGGAAGGTTAGGGGATGTCTTGCCCAGGAGTTTTCCCCTAGCGATAGAAGTTCGAGTCTCGAGGCCACTTCTGCGAAGACATCTTTCTCCGACTGGAAGTAGCCATACTTTTTCTGACTTCGGCGCTTAGGGTCGCGTTTATCGATCACCGATTCCCGGGGATACTTACTGAACGCTGCGAGTGTGGCTCCTGTAAGTCGTAAACCGAGGTATCGGTTGCTGGTTAATATCCTGAAGCCCTGGGCATTCCCTTCAAAATTCGTAAGGTCAGCCCACTGCTTTTCGGTCATTTGTGATTTCAGCCCCAGTTCAGTTCCCTTATCCCTGAAGTAATCAGAAATTGCCTTTTCACCTGAATGCCCGAAAGGGGGATTCCCGATATCGTGTGCCAAGGCGGCAGCGGCTACGATCCCACCAAAATCGTGCAGGCTGTAGTGCTCCTTCAATTCAGGGTGCCGTTCGAGGATCACCTGGCCGACGCTCTTTCCCAAAGACCTCCCCACCGATGAAACTTCAAGACTGTGACTTAACCGGGTATGAACAAAATCATCTTCGGGAAGTGGATGAACCTGGGTTTTGTCCTGGAGCCTCCGGAACGGATGGCTGAAAATAATACGGTCAAAGTCTGCTTCAAACGGGCTTCTTACCGATTCAAATTTGGCTGTTTTCTCCCCGGTTTTTCTTCCGGCATTCAGCAGCTTGGTCCATTCCATCATGCCGCCAAAGATAGAGGATCACCTAAAAATCTAAATCTTGATCAGAATATTTTTCCTGTACAGAACCATCCCGATCATCCATAGTACTACCACATGAGCCAGGGCGAACAACAGGGATCCCATCATGTTACCCCCTATCGGCACAAAAATATTCTGGTAGATCCAGCCGTAGGCAGTTCCATCCTCCGTAGGGATGCGGAAGTATACTTTAACCCAAACAATAGAGAGGGCATATATGATCAGTGGATTAGTACCGAATACCAGGAAGGGTTGTATCCAGGCCTTCATGCCTTTGATATCAATGAAATATATGAAGAAACTGATAATGATGATTGCGATTCCCGAGGTTATGAGTACATAAGAACTGGTCCATATGGGTTTGTTGATCGGAAAGTAGATATCCCAAACCATAGCGCTGAATATCATGAGGGTGCCAGTTATGTAGAGTTTGTTCAACAGGATATGCTTATTGTCGGATGCTTGAATGGATTTTCCGACAAGAAATCCAATGATGACATTTACAGCGGAAGGCAGGGTACTCAATAATCCTTCAGGATCAAACGGTATTCCTTGTCCACCCCACATGTGGTCAGCGCCAAGTATAAGTAAGTCCAGCTTCAGAACTGCGTTGCCTTCCAGGGAATATGGGTCCCCTGTTCCAAACAACCACAGAGTTACCCAGTATCCGAGGAGGATTATTATCGATAACAGGTAAAGGTAACGGGTAGTGGAGAAATAGCAGAGAAAAGCCCCAATGCCATAAGCCAGTGCTATTCTCTGGAGTACCCCCATGATCCTGAAAGTGGACAGATCAGCATTATAAAAAGGAAATAAATTGAGAAGAACTCCGATAAGAAATATCAGGAAGGTTCTACGGATTATCTTGATTGATACAGCTGAACCCGTAGAATATTTATTTAGGGAAAAGCTCATCGCTGCACCAACGGCAAACAGGAAAAAGGGGAAAACAAGATCTGTGGGGGTGAATCCATGCCATTGAGCATGTCGGAGCGGTGGATATACATAAGACCAGCTTCCCGGTGTGTTGACCAGGATCATACCGGCGATGGTCATTCCCCTGAATACATCCAGTGCCTGAAGCCTTTCTTTCTTAACAATCACGTCTCAGTGTCAATTTCCCTTTCATGCATTTCGAAACCCAGCTTGCCAAGTTCATTCAAGATGGGTGTGTAGATCTCTGACGAGATGGGAATTCGTACTCCCGTCATTTTGATTTCCCCATTCAGAATAAGTTTTGTGGCAATACCAAGGGGAAGCCCTACCGTTTTCGCCATCGCGGTGTTGTATTCATCCTCACCGGTGGCTACCAGGGTGGAATGGATCTCCCTGTCACGCCCTTCATGCTTGAAGTTGAATTTATGCCACATGACTATCATGTCCCGTTCATCGGGATGGAGTGTCCACTTTTTCCTGAGAATATGTTCGAGTATCTGGGCCGGGGTGCCCGAGTTCAAGCCGACGAGCTCTTCGGAGAATAACCCTGACCATTTCAAACGGTTCATTTCCGGTCCATCGAGATCAAGCCCGAGGTAATGTGCCAATTTCAATTCAACGGAGTCAGACGGATTGAAGAAAAGGAATGAATTAATGAATTGCCGGTGTGTCATATGTGCCACGTCTTCCATCTCGTAGGAATCATCCGTGGCCCCGATCTGAACAAATACATCCCAGCTTTTACAAAAACCAGGCCTTCTAAGGGTACCGCGGTATAAGGTCTTGATACCCCTCAAACCGTAGATATCCAGGTATTTCAGTGAATCTCGGTTGGCGTAACCTTCAAAATGGCCATATCCCTGTATGAAAATAGGTTCAGTCCGCCTGAATAGCCTCGAATAGGGAATATACTTATATCGACCTTCCTGAATGAATTTAACAACCCCGGTACCTGCCAGGACTACATTCCTGGGATTCCAGGTGAATTTATACTCCCACGGATTGTCATCTTCGTTATTGGGAGCGAGCAGTCCCCCGGTAAAGGTTTCGAAGGCAGTGAGTTCTGAATCTTTTTCGCGAAGAGAGTCAATCACTTGCATGGCGGACATGTGGTCTATTCCGGGATCCAGTCCACACTCATTCAGGAATAGTAGTCCCTTGCGCTGTACTTCATCCGTTAGCGACCTCATTTCATTTGAGACATAGGAAGCCGTCACCATGTTCTTGCCGGCGCGAAGACAGTCTTTTGCCACCATTTCGTGAAAGCCCGACGGGAGCATTGATATCACTATGTCGCAACTATTGATCAGGTTATTGCGATTGATGCTATCCTGTATATTTGACTCGATAAATTCGATATGACCAAGTGCTTTTAAGGACAGTACATGATCTGAAAAAATCCTGTCCACCACTTTCACCTCCCAATCCTGGTCGTTGGAATTAGTCGCCAGGTATTTGAGCAGGGAGTAGGAGGATTTTCCCGCTCCCAGTATTAGTATTTTTTTTGATGCCATTTTCGTGCGTAATTTAGAGATTATTTAATATTTCCCTTCTTCAGATTTCCTGAAAGGTTCTATATTAGAGATTGCGATAAATGCAGCCTGAATGAGCGAAGAAATTCTCAGAGCTTTAGTACAACTATTTGCGATTACAACAAAGCAGGATGGCGTTTCTATGGAAGAGCGCGAGTTTGTAATCAATTTCTTCAAGCAGGAGTTGGCCCTTGATTCCGTAGATACCTACACCGAATTGTACGATAAATTCTCGGGCTGGAAGGCACAACAATCAGGGGAGGATTTTGTAATAAAAGCCCCTACTGTAAAGGATTCAGTCAAAACGCTCGGACTTTGTAAAAAAATCAACAAGACCCTTGAACAGAAACAAAAGGTAGTTGTGTTGATGAAAATGCTGGAGGTGGTTTTTGCCGATGATTCCTACTCGCATCACGAGATCGAGGTAATCAATACGATCTCCATGGTGTTCAACATACCCAAAGCTGAGCATACTGCTATTGAGAGTTTTGCCAAGTCGAGGGAAGAGGTGCCTGCCGATAACCCTATGCTATTGAACCTGGATAATACTACTGAGCATGGTGGGAATAAGTTATTTCACGGGTTAGATGGAAAGATGATCTTTGTACATATCCCCAGTGTGGATATGTTCTTTGTTAGATATTTTGGGGTTGACCTCGTCACACTCAACGGGTTTAGTATGAATCCCGGAAGAGTATACCTCTTTTCGAATGGAAGCATACTCCGTTCCAAGCATGGGGACGTTCTTTACTACAGCGATCTCGTTTCATATTTCAATCCTACATACGAGGATACCAGGCTCTCATTTCATGCTGACATTGAAGAACTGAGATTCCCCTCCGGTGATATTGGACTGAGAAGTATCTCTATTAAAGAAGGCCCGGGGAAGTTGGTCGGAATAATGGGTGCGAGTGGAGCCGGAAAAACGACCCTGTTGAATGTACTTGCCGGTTTGGTCAAACCCACCAAGGGAAAGATTGAGATAAATGGTTTTGATATTCACAATAATAGAGAAGAGCTACGCGGAGTCATTGGTTATGTAAGCCAGGATGACCTGCTTATTGAAGAGCTCACCGTTTACCAGAACCTGTATTACAACGCCAAACTTTGTTTCGCCAATCTTTCAGAAGAAGATCTTTATTTAAGAGTGATGGAGGTGTTGAAAAACCTGGGACTGGACCAACGGAAGGATCTCAGGGTGGGGACAGTCCTTGATAAGACTATTTCCGGCGGACAGCGTAAGAGGTTGAATATTGCCCTGGAGTTGATCCGTGAACCGGGCGTATTATTCCTGGATGAACCCACTTCTGGATTATCATCCCGGGATTCAGAAAATGTGATAGACTTGTTGAAGGAATTATCGATGAAGGGAAAGTTGATCTTCACGGTAATCCATCAGCCCTCCTCGGATATCTACAAGATGTTCGACAAAATGTACATCCTTGATGTAGGTGGGTTTCCGGCCTATTATGGGAATCCGGTAGATGCAATTACGTATTTCAAGGGCATTACCAACCAGGTAGACAAGCAACGCGGCCAGTGTGAACTTTGTGGAAATGTCAATCCGGAAAAGATATTCAATATCATCGAGGCCAAGGTCGTGGATGAATACGGCCAATTAACAGGAAAAAGAAAAATAGAGCCCCAACAATGGTTCGAAGCCTACAAGAAATCTTTCAGTGAACCGGGAGTTCCGAAGGTGAATGAAAAGCCGGCAAAAAGCCTTCACATTCCCAATAAGTTCATGCAGACTTGGATATTTACGATTCGCGATCTCCTCTCTAAAGTCAGCAACAGGCAATACTTATTGATCAATTTACTCGAGGCACCGGTACTTGCGGCCCTCCTTGCTTTCGTAATTCGCTACAGGGACCAACCCACCGAGGGTTATATCTACAGGTTCAATGAGAATATTCCGGCATTTATTTTAATGGCCATCATAGTTGCCTTGTTTATGGGAATGACTGTCAGTGCCGAGGAGATTATCAGGGACCGGAAAATACTCAAGCGGGAATCGTTCCTTAACCTCAGTTGGAACAGTTACCTACTGGGAAAAATGTTGATTCTATTTACCCTCTCACTGGTCCAGACATTTTCTTTCGTACTCATAGGCAATATAATCCTCGAAATCCCGGGCAATTTCTTTGGTCAGTGGATGATCCTGTTTGCATGCGGTGCATTTGCCAATTTAATCGGGCTTAACATCAGTTCAGCTTTTAAAAGTGCAGTGACTGTATATATTTTGATCCCATTATTGTTGATTCCCCAGATGATTTTCAGTGGGGTGATCTTCGATTTTGAAAAACTCAATAATTCGATCAGTTCTCGGGGAAAGGTACCCGTGGTCGCTGATTTTATGGCTTCCCGTTGGGCCTATGAGGCGTATGCGGTAGATCAATTCATCAACAATAAATACCAGAGGCCATATTACCCTTATGAGAAAGAAGAATCCATATCCGACATAAAATCGGCTTACGTACCCGATATCCTGGAAAGTCAAAGGACGGAAGTAGAAAGGGAATTGAGTTCGGATAATCCGGACATAAAGGTGGTGAATGAAGGGATATCTATTATCAACCGCACATTGACCGGAGAGAAGTATAGCCAGGGACTTGAGGAAATTGTCCCACTGGATCCCCAGAACTTTTCGGATAGAAATAACAAATTGAAACTTTATATCCAGGACTTCCAGGATTATTATCAACGTCGATTCAATGAGACAGTTAAGGCGAAAGAAGTAGTAATGATGAACAGGCAGAAAGAGGCCGACTATGATCTTTCAACGATGAAGAATCGCTATTTCAATGAAAGTCTATCCGACCTGGTACGAAACCTGGATACGAAAGAGCGGGTAGTGATTCATGAGGGAAGGCTGATTCAACAGATCAACCCGATTTTTCATGAGCCCCAACCCAACGGTCCCCTTGATTACCGCGCACATTTTTTTGCCCCGGTAAAATATTTTGCGGGCACCCAAATGAGCACCTTCAGTTTTAATCTCATGGTCATCTGGATGATGACCCTTATCCTGTACCTGGCACTTTATTTTGAAGTTCTTGCCAAATTTATCCGTTGGGCCGGCAATTTCAATTTTAAGAAACGCTGATCGAATTCTCACGATAGTTTAATATATTGGGGTGCGAATAGAATAATTATGAGAGCATTACTACTTGTTTTGAGCGCTGCATTCCTCTTTGCCTGTGGAGGACAAAAAGCTGGTGGAGATGAAATATCACAAGCCCTTGACTCTGCAGCAATGGCTGAATCATCAGTAGACACCGAGATGATAAATGCCGTGCTTCAGCAAATTCCCAGTCCTCTGGAGATCAGTGTTATGCTG
Organism: Flammeovirgaceae bacterium; assembly: GCA_024638265.1. GTDB lineage: Bacteria > Bacteroidota > Bacteroidia > Cytophagales > Cyclobacteriaceae > JAHEKQ01. The sequence goes on along the minus strand of JAHEKQ010000005.1, from coordinate 15,576 downwards.
AGAGAATCAGGAACGGAATACAGTGAAGACCTACTAAATCCCACCGCGAATCTTTCAAACTACAATACTTCATTTCAGAAGGCGGTAAACCTGGGGATTTACGGAACCGACTTGGGCTATACCAATATTTATGGCCGGAACCAGGATGGGATAGAGTATATATCAGCCATCAAATCACTCGCCGACGATCTCAGTATAGGTCAGTTCTTCGATCTCGTATTGATAAAGGACCTGGCGATGAACAGTCAGAACCTCGATTCACTGCTATTGATCACTACCCAGAATTTTAATGAAATTAATAGCTACCTGCAATCCCAGAACCGATCAAGCCTCAGCACGCTGTTCCTTCTTGGGGGTTGGGTGGAAGCCATGAATATTACCTGCCAGAAAGCTGTGCAATCGAATAGTGGGGAGGAGTTGAAGGAGGCCATCGGTGATCAGAAGACCGTTGCTGAACTCCTCAAATTACTACTCGATATGTTTGAGGAAGAATCAACAATGTCCGAAATAAGGTTGAGCATGGATCCCTTATGGGCTGAATTTGAAAATGTATCTATTACCATGACCGAAGGAATACAAACCTCCGAGATCGTCGATGGTGTCCTGGTAATAAAAGACGGCACGGAAAGTGTTGTAGAAATATCTGATGAGACCTTACAGAATATCACTAGTATTGTGGGTCAAATTCGAAATGAACTTGTAAAATAGACTCTATATGTGGGTGAAAAGTCAAATTCTAATCCTTTTACTGCTGTTTTTTGGTGTCAGCTCTTCGAGTGCAGTCGCTCAATGTGATGCAGATACGTACAGCAACGAATGTATTCCAAAGCTTTCAGACGGCTTTAATTTCCTGAAAAGCTATAAAATTGACGGACAAGAGGGAGCCAAGGACAAAGTTGAATACAGTTATGTGTTTACTAAAGGGACACAGTACATGATCAACGTCTGTGCTGAAGAAGCAGGCTCTGATGGGATCCTGGTAGAATTGTATGACAGCCGAAGAAAAATGGTTGGTACAAATTTCCATAAAGGGGAGGTCCTTCCGGCATTTGTTTATCCTTGCAAAGCTACCGGTATATACTATATCCGCTACGTGTTGGAAGAATCGTCGGCCAGTTGCGGGGGAAGCGCCCTGGGTTTCAAGAAGTAGTCCATGAAGGAAAACCGGATCGGGTTTGAATTTACGGCCCGATACTATGATAACGGACTTAGTCTGGAAGACTCCATTGAATTATTGTTCGTTTTTCACGGGCAGGGACAACTCGCACAATTCTTCATAAGGAAATTTGAGGTTCTGAGAAATCGTGGTATTCGCGTAATCGCTCCCGAGGGCCTTTCGCGCTATTACCTGGAGGGCAATTATGGCAGGGTAGGGGCTTCCTGGATGACCCGTGAGGACCGCCTTCAGGATATCGATAACTATTTAAAATTCATAAATTCTATTTACCGGCATGAGGTCATGGACCCTGATTATCAGGGAAAGATCTCCACGCTGGGTTTCAGCCAGGGTGCTGCAACGGTTTCGCGGTGGATCAGTCAACCGCATATCAGGTTTGATCAGCTTATCCTGTGGGCCGGTATGTTCCCGCCGGACCTCGACTGGAAAGTGAGCAGATCGCAGCTGATGAACAAGAAAGTATCATTCGTTTACGGGACATCGGATCCCTATCTCAGTGATGAGCGCTTTAAAGAACAGCAGGAAATTTCAGATCAACTAGGGGTCACACCGCAGCAGCTTACCTTCGATGGCGGGCATACAATAGACGAAAAGGTCCTTCTGGAGTTATTTTAATTATTTTCCCGGTTAACCACTACGGAAGATGCCTGGTCTGTAGGCAACACCACCAGGTCTGCGATATTTACGTGAGCAGGACGGCTCAGGCAGAATGCGACTATCTCCGCAATATCCTTTGCATAGAGCGGAGTCATTCCCTTGTAAACCTTATCAGCCATTTCCTGATCGCCCTTAAACCTTACCATACTGAATTCTGTATTGACCAGTCCGGGACATACTTGGGTAACTTTTATACCATGGGGATTCAGATCAATCCGCATCCCTTCGCTTATGGCTTCTACGGCGTACTTGGAGGCGCAGTAAACATTACCTTTCGGGTATACCTCTTTACCGGCGATAGATCCAATATTGACGATATGGCCTGATTTCCGGCTTACCATTCCCGGAATTACTTCTCTTGACACATACAACAGACCTTTGACATTTATGTCTATCATTGCGTCCCAATCCTCCAATTTCCCTTCATTTATAAGGTCAAGGCCATGGGCATTTCCGGCATTATTCACTAGTACGGCCACCCTGCTGAATGATTCGGGAATAGATCTTATAGCCTGATTTACTGCTTCCTTATCCCTCACGTCAAAATTCAAGGCAACAGTTTCCGTGTTGAGTTCGCTTGCCATTTCGTCAAGCCTGTCTTTGCGCCTGCCGCAAATTATCAGGGAATATTCGGGTGCGAGTGCTTCAGCAATAGCCTTTCCTATGCCTGCAGTTGCCCCGGTAATCAATGCAACGGGTTTGGTCATTATTGAAAGAGTAAATAGATATTGATGGTGTTGGTTCTCAGACGTTCGATACCTGCACTGTAGATACTGGGTTCATCCGATAGTACATTGATCAGGCCTTTCGAAAAGCGGATCTCCGGTGAAAATTTGAATAGGGGGAAATACAAATCGAACCCGAACCCAAGTTCTGCGGAGAGATTGGTCCTTACGATATTCAAGGTTTCAAGACCTGTATCGAGGTCACTTCTTCCCGAAGTCTTAAACCCTGGCTTAATTCCGCCCACCGTGTACATCCTTACATTGCCCCTCCTCGCGGATTTGTATTTCAGCACAATGGGAAGTTCTACCACCGTAGATTCTTTAAGCTTGGTCTGTTGTAGTTCATTAGTATAGTTGTATTCAAGGGATCTCTCGTAAAACGCTACTTTGGGCAGGGTCCTCAGGTCGAGGTACTCGTTCAAATTGAGATTGACTATGAACCCGAGTGAAAATCCAGGCGACCATTTAGGAAGGATGCTATGGACCGTGTCGAGTTGGTTGGTGACAAATGCCTCGTTATACTCCAGGCGGTAAGCAGTACTGTGAAGGCCAATGAGAAAGCCATAGGCGACCTTTCGGTTATCATAATAGGGATTGTTAACCCCATATTGTGACAGTGCCTGGTAGCTGACCAGGGAGAAAACTACAATGGCCGCTATTTTTGCCCCTTGTATATTGAGCTTATTCCAAAAGTAAGGCTTTTGCATTCCGTGTCGTTAAATCCTACCCCTTTCATGATCTTCAGGAATTCCTTACCATCCGGAAAGGCTCCCACTGATTCCGGCAGGTAGGAATATGCCGCTTTATCCTTCGAGATTCGTTTGCCTATTTTAGGTAAAATCGCCCTAAAATAAAAGTTATACAATTGTTTGAAGGGAAAGCGACGCGGTTTCGAAAATTCCAACACCACCAGTTTCCCATCCTTTTTCAGTACCCTCAGGATTTCGCTTAATCCTTTCTCCAGGTTTTCAAAATTCCTGACACCAAATGCAACGACCGCTGCATCGAAAGTATTGTCTTCAAAGGGGATATTCTCCGAGTCCCCATGGAGCATTTCGATCTTGTCACTGAGATTTTTCCTGGCCATCTTTTTGCGCCCCACCTCAAGCATTCCGTCCGAAATATCAATCCCGATAACTTTATCTGGATTCAGTTTCAGCGTTTCCAGTGCAAAATCCCCGGTGCCCGTGGCCACATCGAGAATCATTTTGGGGGAAGAATCCCCCAGGTACTTCACAGCTTTTTTGCGCCAACGAATATCAATTCCAAGGCTTAGAAAGTGATTGAGGAAGTCATAATTACTTGAGATGTTGTCGAACATCTCCGCCACCTGCTCTTTTTTCGTTGATTTTTTATCCTTGTAAGGTACTACTTCCATAATTTCAGCTTCAAAGGTAGATATTTCTAGATAAACAACCGGGAAGCCAAAAAAGATACCGATCAGGTCGTCAAATATTGAGTACTTCCTTCAACCGCGCATATCCCGAACGGCTTACAGGGACCTGAGAACTGTCGTCCAGGGTAGCAAGATGGCTGTCTTTGGTATAGGCCTCAATTTTCTTCAGGCGGTCGATCCGTATTATAAAGGAACGGTGCACCCTCAGGAAATCTCCGGGAAGTGACTCCTCCAGGTGTTTAAGCCTGAGTTGTTTGAGAAATTTGCCCTCGCTGGTATGTATGGCCACATAATCGTCCTGACCTTCAAAATAGAGGATATCAGGTAATTGAATGATCTGTATCCGGTTGCCATTTTTTACAACGATCTTTTCGATTCCCGAATCTTCATTGACACCTTGAGTCAGTTGACTGATATCAGGTTTTTCTTCCTCGCTCTCAAGTGACTTCAGGGCCTTCTCCACCGCCACATCAAATCGTTCCTTTGAATAGGGTTTCATGAGGTAGTCCACTGCGTTTTGCTCAAAAGCCTTGATGGCATATTCATCATAGGCTGTGGAAAATATTGTCCGGGGAGGGTTTTCAATCATTTCCAGTAATTCAAATCCCGTGATCTTTGGCATCCTGATGTCCAGGAATATCAGGTCGGGCTTGTGAGATTCTATAGACTTGTAGCCCTCAAAACCGTTATTGCACTCGTCCACAATCTCAATCTGGGTAAAATCCTTCAAGAAATACCTTATCAAGTCACGTGCGGGTTGCTCGTCATCGATTATGATGGCTTTTATCATGTGGTGAAGATCGGATAATGAAATCATAACTTCAAGCGGCTACTTTAACGGGAATTATTATATTTGATAAAGCCTGAACGCCGATGGGACTATTACACAAGATTCTTCACTACGTAACCGGTGGAAGTGCAGAGGTCGATGTCGACATTGAAAATGCCAACCTGGATAAACCCTTCCCCGTAAAGATCACCGCCGAGATCAAGGATAACGACTTGAATATTGATTCGGTATACCTGCTTTTCAGATGTCAGGATGCGCGACTGGATGGATATTCGGAATCCGGTCCTGAAACTGACAATGAGAGGATTTTAAGGGAGCTCAATGAGTGGGTGTTTGACACGGTATATGAAACGAGAATAGATATCTCCGGGGAAGGCACCTTAAAAGGAGGTGAAGATTATTCCTGGGATACCATGGTCGACCTTTCTGAGTGCGACGAGAAATCCTATGATTCGCCCGGCCGACGTGTGATTTGGGAAGTCCAGGCAGGGATTGATATCCCCGGAAATGATCCCGATTCCGGATGGGTAGAGTTCCAGGTTAAATAGTCAGCGAATTTTCAAATTTCTTATTACCGAAGAAAAAGCATGTCTGAACGGGGTTTCCTTATTGTGCTTACCTTTTTCTACATGAACCTTTCCACCGGAAATGACCTTGTCAATCATCGACCGGTCGCCATGGTAAATCCATGTATTGACCAGGTTTTCCTCCTTAGCACCATAAAGCAGTGGATGTTCACTGTCTAAAACAACGACACTTAACGAATTACCATTCTTAAGTGAACCATCGATACCGGCTGCTTTCCATCCTGCACTGACCACCCGCTCGTAGAGGTCTTCACCGGCATTAAACATATTACCGGTTGCATTGCGGCGATGCCCCAATAAACGGTGCTGGTAGTCCATCCAGCGGATTTCCTCGATAGGTGAAATCCCAATATGACTATCAGAACCAATAGTGAAATTACCCCGTTTCCGGTGGAAATCAGGGAGCCTGAATATTCCATCACCCAGATTACCCTCCGTACTTGGACACAGAATAACCCCGGCTCCCGATGCTGAAACAAGATCGAGTTCTACATCATCGAGGTGAGTGGCATGTACCAGGTGCATGTCTGGAGTTAGTCCGATTTCCTCTGAAAGCCATTGCACGGGTCGTTTTCCGTAAAAAGAAACGGATTCTTCCACCTCCTTCAGCTGTTCCGATATATGCATATGAAAGGGCCCTACCTCCTTGAAACGCTCCCGCATTTCTTTGATATCCGATGCATTGGCGGCCCTGATGGAATGCGGCCCATATCCCAATGAAATTCTGCTTGAGCTGTTTGCAATCCTTTCATAATGCTCCATCAAGTTCCCATATTCATTGATGTCTGATGAGATAAACCTTTTCTGTTCAGAAGAGGATGGTTTACCAAGGCTGCCTGTGTTATAGTATATAGGTACCAGGGTCATGCCGATCCCTGCCTCCATAGCGGCTTCCATAAGGCTTTCCCCCATCGAAGTCACCGGGTTATATGGGCCGCCTTTTTCATCGTGATGCAGATAATGAAATTCCACCACATGGGTATACCCGTTGGCCAACATCTCTGCATAAAGCATGGCAGCTATAGCTCTCATGTCAGCGGGGTTGATGGTAAGTGCGACACGGTACATCTGCTGTCTCCAACTCCAGAAATCGTCATTTGGATTGCCAAAAATCTCAGCAGTTCCCACCATGGCATACTGAAATGCATGGGAATGGGCATTGACGAACCCGGGAAGGGCAAAGCCTTTTACAGGGACCCCTTTGCCCTGCTCTTCCATTATGGATACAATCAAGCCCTCAGAATCCGTCTCGACGCAGACATTCTGTTTCCAGGTGCCATCGAGGAGTATATGATCAAACTGATACGAGGTCAAAATTGAATTATTTTCAACATTGGGTATAAGTTGTAGATTTACCCGTCATTCCCCAAATTTATTGAAATATGCAAACTCTGGATACGGTCATTTTTGTTGGTTATGCCGCATTGATTCTCGGCATTGGATTATTCGTGTCGAGGGAGAAAAAAGGTCATGTAAAGGATAGTAAAGATTACTTCCTGGCCAGCAAGTCCCTACCCTGGTGGGCTATTGGAGCCTCCCTGATAGCTGCGAATATTTCCGCAGAACAATTTATTGGTATGAGCGGATCGGGGTTTGCGATAGGTTTGGCAATTGCGTCCTACGAGTGGATGGCTGCGGTCACGCTGCTCCTTGTGGGTAAATTTTTCCTCCCCATTTTCATTGAAAAGAAACTATATACCATCCCTCAATTCCTTGAGCAGCGATACAGTACCAACCTCAAATCGATACTGGCTGTATTCTGGATTGCCCTCTTCATATTTGTGAACCTGACGACAGTTTTATTTCTGGGGGCCAAGGCACTTGACACCATTATCGGAAATGGAGATGGCAGTTATACTATGATATCAATTCTTGGCTTGGCTGCCTTTGCGGCCGCATATTCTCTCTGGGGAGGTTTAAAGGCTGTAGCATGGACCGATGTGGTACAGGTACTAATCCTGGTGGTTGGGGGTCTAATTACTACCTACCTGGCGCTTGAAGCGCTTACACCCGAAGGAGGATTTTTCAGGGGTTTGGCACATCTATTCAACGAAATTCCTGAAAAATTCAGTATGATCGTCGAGAAAGGCGAAATCATCACTCCTAATGGAAAAGATGCCTATTGGGACCTGCCGGGACTATCGGTGCTGATAGGGGGTATGTGGGTAGCCAATATCTATTATTGGGGATTTAATCAATATATCATCCAGCGAACTCTTGCTGCAAAAAGCCTAAAAGAATCTCAAAGGGGAATCGTCTTCGCAGCAGTACTCAAGCTCATCATTCCCTTGATCGTAGTAATTCCCGGGCTTGTGGCCTTTTTACTGAATTCAGACGCAGGAGTTGTCAGTGCGGCAAGCGCCGATCCTGTTTTTCTCACGGAAAATGGAGTGGACAACGACAAAGCCTACCCCTGGCTTATCTCACAGTTTATCCCGGTAGGAGTCAAAGGACTTGTATTGGCCGCATTAACGGCCGCTATTGTCTCCTCACTGGCTTCAATGCTAAATTCGACGGCCACTATTTTTACCATGGATTTATACAAGCCCATATTCAAGCCCGATGCCAGTGAAACCAGCATTGTGAGAATTGGCCGTATAACGGCATTTGTATCACTGGTAATTGCCATTCTGATTGCCCCCATGCTGGGAAACCTGGGACAAGTATTTCAGTTCATCCAGGAATACACGGGAATAGTCAGCCCGGGAATTCTGGCCATCTTCATGTTGGGATTATTCTGGAAAAAGGCGACCAATAATGCAGCCATCTGGGGGGCCCTTCTCTCCATCCCGGTGGCTATGTATTTGAAAGTTGGGCCAAAGGGTTGGGCTGATGGGAGTGCCATTGAGGGGATTTTTCCTACGCTGGCTTTCCTTGATCAGATGGGACTGACATTTGTCATCACCGTAGGCATTATGGCGCTTATCAGCTATATAGAAGGAAAAGGAAGTGATAATGAAAAGGGTATTACCCTAAAGAAATCACTGTTCAAGACCGATCCTGTGTTTAATATCGGGGCCTTTGTGGTGTTGATCATCATCGTCGCCCTGTACGGATTGTTCTGGTAATTGGGCCTTTACCAAAAAATCTTTAGGAATAGTAACCTGGATATATCCCTGGGAGCATGTATCAATTGTTATTTCTTCAGCAGGATATATGAAGTTGATCCGGATATTGAGGTTTATGTACTCTTGTTTTCAGCTGTATGGGTAATTTATACAATGGATCGCCTGCTCGATACACGTAAAGAACTGATCGTGGAACTTCCACGCCACAGGTTTCACATGAAAAACAGCCGGATACTTTTCTTCGTTTCACTGGTTTTAATAATTATTTCTGCTCGCCTACTACCAAGGGTGGAAGAATCTATAATCAAGATTGGCCTCCTTATGTCAGTCATAATGGGTATCTATCTTTTCCTCGTCTGGAAGAAAGTCAGCATTCCGAAGGAAATCATTATAGCCCTTATGTACACATCGGGGGTTGCTTTAGCGCCAATTGTACTTTCAGAGGGTGAAATTAAGTGGATGTTATTATTTCAGCATTCGACCCTTGCTTTTACTAATCTCGTAATTATATCCTGGTTCGAAAGGGTAGCAGACAGAAGTAATGGTGTTTACAATATTACTAATAGACTGGATCGAAGAACGCCTGTGTTGATTAATTCATTGTTCTTCATATTCCTTGCTTGTGGATTTTTTTCCGGCCTGGAACACGGATGGAGTTTCCAGGTTCCACTGATTCTGATGTGGGGTACATTTGTGATGATATGGAGCTACCGAAAGCTTTTCAGCAGGGATGATCTTTATGGTATGGTGGCAGACGGCGCATTTTTTCTACCGGCCTTAGTTGTTCTGTTCTGATGAATTACAATTCAATAGCTTCATATTACGATTGGCTCGGGAAGAGGGTTTTTGGGAATAATCTGTCCATATCCCAATGCACAAATATTGAAGCCCTGCTAAGCTGCCGTAATGTATTGATTGTTGGGGGAGGTACGGGGATTGTATTGAAAGAATTTCAACGCCTGGGCTATAACGGCAGGATCGATTACGTGGATATTAGCTCAGGGATGATTGAAAGAGCCAGCAAGAGGAACGTGACTATGGAAATTAAGTTTTATCAATGCGACATTCGGTCATTGGATCAATCCGGATATGACGGGGTGCACATGGCGTTTTTCCTCGATCAGTTTAACGCGCACCAGCTAAATGAAATACTTAATGTGGTACGAAGTAAACTGGCTGATGATTCAACTATGGTAGTCACTGATTTTGTTCGTGCTCATAGCTGGTTTTACAGATTATTAGTATTCGGTATGTACAGGTTTTTCAGAATAATGGCAGGTATACCCGCAAGGGAGTTACCACCGTGGCAGAAACTTGTCCTGGAATCGGGTTGGAAGCAAACAAAGCGTAAAACTCTCTACAGAAACCGGATACTCTCGGCTGTCTATAGCTTGCATAAGCACCAATAATTTATATTTACAGAATGAACCCCGAAGTATTGATCAATAAGGCACAGGGATCTAAGAGGTATTTAAAGATCCTGAACCTCAGCCTGGGAAGGATAATCCCGTTTAACAGACCTCACCGGATCAAAGTACATGAGATCGGAGAGGATTATATCATAACCAGGCTTCCCTACAGGAGATCCAATCTGAACCACATAAAAGGACTTCATGCCTGCGGCATGGCTACCATTGCAGAATTTGTGACGGGTTTAAGCCTTTTGAGAAAACTGGACAACAAGCAATATCGGCTGATCATGAAAGAACTGAATGTCCGCTATTTCTACCAGGGCAAAGCCGACGCATACGCAAGATTTGAGGCTTCAGATTATTGGGTGGAGAATGAGATAATTGCAAAGATCGACTCGGAAGGAAAACTGGACTTGCCAGTTAGTGTTGAAGTCAGGGATAAGGATGATAACCACCTTGCGACTGCAGAGATCATTTGGCAGATCAAGGATTGGGCGAAAGTCAAAACCAAAGTTTGAGCATGGCCCCCATTGATGAAATAATAGAGCGATACAATGGCGGGATCATGACAAGGTTTAACAGGGTTGCGCATATCCTGGGGGTACTTCTTTCTACCGTTGGGTTGATGGCTTTTCTGTGGCACCTTCCTTCCGATATAATTAAATCCTGGCTTGGAAATAATTACTATGCCAATTGGGCCACGGTATACGCTGTACTGATGATCATTTATTTCGGTTCAGAGTCCTTTTCATTGACTTTTGCAGGAGGATTCTTTTACCAGGGTTGCCTGTTCCTCATCGATTTCCTGGAGACGGAGCAATTCCTACCCATGAACCAGGTAATTACCATCCTTCTGAGTTCAGGGTTTATACTTATGCTCCTCGGGCACATACAGCAACGGAGTCCCGGGCTCTTCAAGAAAGATCTAACACATTTCATCATATCCCCGGTTTGGATATTCCGCTTCATTTATCGCTGGTTTGGAATCTCTTTTTAATTCATGGGTGACTGGAAGTTCATAGCGGCAGAAGCAGACGAAGAATATCCCGGGATGGAGAGACTTCTTTTCTCGAGGGCCAGGCACCTAGAGCTTAAGGGAGGTGGCCAAGCACGATATTTTCACCTGCTAAAGCGAGGTGAATTATGGGCGTCTGTAAGTTTTCAGATTAGGGACAAAACTGCCATTTCTCCAATCTATGCACCATACAGTGGGTTCCAGTTAAACCATGGACTGACACTTCTTGAACTGAACAACTTTATCGGGGAGGTAGAAGAATCTTTAAAAAAAGAAGCAGTATCCAGTATTGTGGTCAGGTCGCTTCCGGAAGGACTTCCCACTTATCCAACTGCCATGTCCAATTACCTGCTGGTCGATAGGGGATACAGGATTTCAGAGTCTCAATTGCATGCGATCCTGGATATTTCAGGCCCGTTTACTTCCAATTTTGACCATAATTACCGGAGGAAAATGGAGAGGTGTAGTCATCTCACTTTTTCATGGGAAACCGCGGAAAACAGTGCTTCGATTCATGAATTCATATTGAAATGCCGGGATGAAAGAGGACAGGGCTTTTCAATGGGTTTAGAGGATTTTCAAAATCATATGAATAGTCTTCCCGACGATTTCCTTGTGGCTTCACTAAGGGATAATGGAAAATTGGCTGCCGTGATGACTTTGATCAGGGTGGACTCCAAGATCTCATATGACTTCGCACATGCCCACTCCAGGGAGTACGATTCCATTAGCCCGATAATAAGGCTAACCCGCGAAGTAGGCGAAGAGTTGGCAAAAACGGGTATACGATTCCACGACCTCGGATCAAGTTCCCTTGAAGGTGCCCCCAATTATTCACTATTTGATTTCAAGCAAAACCTGGGTAGTTGCTTTTGCCGAAAGGACAGCTTTGAGAAAGTCCTATGACGGAGAAACGGCCGAACATATTCCTTCGATCCGTATCGCAATCTCCCTGGACGATTTTCACTGTAGCAGTTCGTGCCCTGGGTACACTGTCAGTCATTAAGATCATTTCGGTATACTTCGGATCTGCGGGCTTAGCCCTCTTTTCTCACTTTCAAAACCTGATAGGATTGGTCACTCAGATCCCTGAACAGGGTACCAACCTGGGTGTTATTCGTCACTATTCACAGTTCAGCGAAGACAGAAAGAGGGTTCTCATTGGAACCAGCTTCATGATCAACCTGCTATTGTTTGTCCTGATCTCGATTATCCTGGTATTCCGGAAAGATTTTTTCCTTCGATATTTCGATACATTCCAATCTACCCCGCTTTACATGTGGGGCTTGTTGCTCGCAGTTTTCTTTGTGCTTCTAAATAGCCTGGCCTTTTCATTCCTCTACGCCCGTCAGTCATTCCGTTTGCTGTTTGGAATTACCATTGCGAATATCCTTCTCATTATTTTTTCAACCTATTATGGATCGATTTCCGGAGAGGTGCAGGGAGCCATGCTGGGATTTGCGGCAGGCTGGGGCATATACAGTGTAATGAATTTTGTATTCCTTACCGTACGTGGGGATTTACCCAGGCTGAAATTCAGTTTTGACCGCCCGATGAATCGTATTTTATTGCGTTTCATTGGAATTGCGGTAGTCGGGGTGGTTATGGGAAAATGGGTCGACTACTTTGTAAGGGATTTCGCCCTTAACTGGTTCGGATCAGAAATTACGGGTCACTGGCAGGCACAGGTAAGAATGTCTGAAAGCTATAGGTCGGTATTCCTCGGCACCCTGGGTGTCATCTTTTTTTCTCAGATCAGCAGGATGAATGCCGGTGGGAAGGAATGGACCCTTTATATCCGCAAAATGTTAGGCCTCGCCATGGTTGTCTCAGCATCAGGATTATTGCTGCTTTACCTTCTACGAGAACCGGTAATCCTTCTGCTTTTTCAGAGTGAATTGTTGCCCGCGGGAGAATTTCTTTATTACCAATTGCTTTCAGATTTATTTGCTTTGCCGTCATTCCTGATGGTATTTCTCCTGGTAGTAACCGAAAAGTGGAATCTTTACATTTCACTGCATATTCTTTCCGCCCTGGTTTACTTGCTTGGGATTGTGGTATTCACAGGGCTTACGGATCTTGGGATCGCGGGCATTCCTGCAGCTAACCTGGTTCGCTATGTATTCTTCTTCCTGGCACTACTGGTCATGATGCGAAAAAATCTTGTTGGAAAATGAGCAAGGTAAGCGTCATATTACTCTGTTATAACCAGGCCCAATATGTGGAACAAGCTATCCGGTCCGTGTGGTACCAGGACCACAACGACATTGAGTTGATCGTAGTTGATGATGGCAGTGAAGACAATAGCCGGGAAGTGATCAGGAGCCTTCGGCTGGAAGGGGAATTTCAGTACCTGGAGAACCCGACAAACCTGGGTAATTGCGCTTCTTTTAACAAAGGATTTGCGGCATCGACAGGTAACTATATTATCGATCTCGCTGCCGACGATTATTTCCTCCCGGGAAAGGTCAGTAAGCAGCTAGAACGATTTAATGATTTGGGGGATGACTATGGCGTGGTTTTTACGGATGCAGAGCTGGTAGATGAGGTCGGGCATTCCCTCGGAACCCATATGGAAAGGGTATTTAAGATCGGAAAGGTCAAATCTATACCAGAGGGGTTCATTTTTGCCGAATTATTGGAATATTTTTTCATTTCTGCAGCTACCCAGATGATCAGGAGAGAGGTGTTGGAACGCATGGGTGGATATGATGATTCACTTGCCTATGAAGATTTTGATTTTTGGATACGCTCCGCTAAGGACTGGAAATATTCCTACCTGGATGAAGCTTTGATGGTTTTGAGGAAACTGCCTACGGGAATGTCATCCAATATGTATGGCCCTACTGACCCAAAGGTGGCTTCCACACTGATGGTGACAAAGAAGGCCTATCAGCTGGTAAGTAATCAAAGGGAAAAAAGGGCCCTCCTTCGCCGTATAAAATATGAGCTGAGGATGGCCTACAAATACGGAAATAAAGAGTATCTGAAAGAGTGGTATGAATTATACCGGGAATGCGGTGGAAAGAACCCTGTTTATTGGATACTTAAATCGATCGGGTAGATCTTTTACCTCCTGTTATCCTCTTCCATAATCATGGACAGATAGCTACCATAACGGATATGGGATATTTCACTTGCTTCTACGGCATTTTTCACCGCACACCCCGGTTCTTCAAAGTGCAGACAGTCTGAAAATTTACAATCCAGCCTGGTCTCCCTCATTTCGGGGAAATAATCACTGATCTCAACGGGATCCATATCAATTAATCCCAGTTCCTTGATCCCGGGGGTATCAATCACTCGTGTATCACCCTGGAGGATAAACATTTCTGCAAAGGTAGTGGTGTGTACACCCTTATTGGCAAAATCAGATACCTCTTTGGTCTGTTGATCAATACCCGGGTCCAAACGGTTTAACAAAGTGGACTTTCCCACCCCGGAATGCCCGCCGATCATAGTGAGTTTTCCGTGGAGAATTCTCATCAACCTGCTGAAATCCTTATCCTCGGTTGCAGAAACCTTAATGCATTCCACCCCGATTTTGGTATAGATACCAATGAGTTCTTCCTGTGCTTCCAGTTCATCGGAAGAGAGGATATCCTGTTTATTAAAGACAATGAATTGTGGAATTCTAAATGCTTCTGCAGAGATCAGGAACCGGTCGATAAATCCCACTGAGGTCCTCGGGTAACTGATGGTGGCGATCAGCCCTACCTGGTCGACATTACTGGCGAGGATATGCGCCTCTTTCGACTTCTTTACTGCTTTTCTGATGATGTAATTTTCCCTTTCTTCGATCTCATTGATCACCAGGTCTTTTTCCTCAAAGTTGACTCGATCACCAACCGCCACCGGATTGGTTGTTTTTATTCCTTTTAATCGAAGTTTTCCCTTTATCCTGCATTGATGGGTAATTCCATCATCGGTCATCACAGCATACCAGGATCCGGTCGATTTGGTCACAATCCCTTTCAAGTTGCTCGTGTTTTCAGGTATGCAATAATTTTGTCGGTTGCCCCGATGTTCGATTGTGTATAGCTGGAGACTATTTCTGAAACCACCCTCCTGGTTGATTCATCGAGGAGTGGATTAAACTTTTGTTCAAATTCATAGAAATCCTTTACCACCCAGGCACCGCCGATCTCCAGGAGATCTCTTGCTTCACGAAATTTATTAAAGCTTTTGTTTCCAAAGAAAACCGGAAGGCCAAATGCCGCCGGTTCAAGAATATTGTGAAGGCCATCGCCAAAGGCTCCCCCCACAAATGCAAACTCACCGTGTTTATACAGCCGGCTCAGAAGCCCTATGCTGTCAATGATCACAACGCGTACCTCTCCCAACTCGTGCTCACCATATTCTGAGTACCGGATAGTTCTGAGGCGTATCTGCTTCTCAAGCATACGGAGATTCGATTCGGTGATTACATGCGGAGCTATGATGTATCGTATACCTTCCGGGGAATTATTGATATAGGGAATCAATAATTCCAGGTCTTCTTTCCAGCAACTCCCAATAACAAGTACACGGTTATCCTTTTTGAAATCTGCGATTCCACTAATATCCTCCGCGTTGGCCCTGATTTGCCATACCCGGTCAAATCTTGTGTCCCCGGCATGAGTCGCGTGCTCGATTCCGATTTCCTGGAGCATACGGACCGATTCCTTATCCTGAGTAAAGATTTTTGTAATGTACTTCAACATTTTCCTGTGTAAGCTCCCAAAACTGCGGAAAAACGGCTGTCCCGGC
>JAHEKQ010000004.1:12640-85748 GCA_024638265.1 Flammeovirgaceae bacterium | reverse complement strand
CAGGTTCAACAGTACTGTTGTCAATCCAAAGGCCAGCAATCCAACCGGCGCCGGATTTGCGGTATTGTCACTCAATTTAATTTGTTGCATGTCCATAGTGATATCAATAAAAATGTGTTATGCAAAGTGACTGAATTTCTCACCGTCACGCCATGAGTGGGGTCAAGGGAAAAGATGATTTTTGTTAGTTAACAACTAACAGCTAACAACTAACAGTGGGGTTGAGGGATGAGGGGAGAGGTAAGGTGATAGATGATAATGAGTTAACAACTAACAGTAAAGATCAACCGACAGCTTGATCTCAGCTAATAACCACTTTTAACTTTTACCTTCTGCCTTTTTACTTTTAAACTACTTTTACAATTTACACTTTACATTCTGCACTTTTCACTCTCCAAATATTTCCCTATTTTCAAAGTTCCCAAAACCGAAACCAGACCAAACCGTGGATACCATTAACTACCTGCCATTACTGATAATTTTTGTAATCGCCTGGGCGGTGCCGTTCATTCTATCCTGGTTTGAAATCACCAAGGTGCCGGCGGTGATTGTGAGTATTGTAATGGGGGTCATTGTTGGTCCGTATGTGTTAGACTGGGTGGAAGATGTACCCTACCTGGATTTCCTGGCAAAAACCGGCTTCCTGTTCCTTATTTTCCTGGCGGGTCTTGAAATCGATATTGCCAAGATCACTTCCTCCTGGCCAAAGGGAAGGATCAAGGGCCTCGACCTGGTAAGCAATTCCCTGATCGTTGCCATAATTATTTATTTCGGATCACTTTTGCTTTCAATTCCATTTGCCTGGCTCGTCCATCAGTTCATTCCGATTGATATTGTATTCCTGACCATTCTACTCCCTACGGTGGCGCTTAGTATCACTCTACCTATACTTAAGGCTGATGGTGAACTCTCCCGGAAATTCGGCCAGATTATGTTAATGGAAGGAGCGATTTCCACCATTATGTCAATCATACTGATTGCTGTTTACTCCGGGATTCTAAAGAACGGCTTCCAGGTAGAACTCCTCCTGTTCACATTCATCTTTGTGGCATTTGTAGTGGTCTATTTCGTGGGTAAAAGACTTATCAAGCTCAGAACTTTCCAGGCTCTGCTATATCAACTTGAGCATGCGGCATCTCAAATCCGGGTTCGTGGAACAGTGGCATTGTTGCTATTCTTCGTCTTCATTGCCCATCTCATTGAAACCGAACTGGTACTTGGAGCATTTGTGGCCGGATTGCTTCTGAGCATTTTTGTTTCCAAAGAGCGGTCTCCCTTGCTGTTCAAACTGGACGGGATGAGCTACGGGTTTTTCATTCCCATTTTCTTCATCAAGGTGGGAATAGATCTCGACCTTTCAGCCCTGGCAAACTTCCAGGAATCAGTTCCATTCATACTTACCATTCTGGGTGGGTTCTTCCTTACTCAAGTAATACCCGCCCTTATCATGATCAAAATATTCGGTCTGAAAAAGGCTTTGGCAGGGGGAATTCTTCTGACTGCAAGAATGGGACTGACCATCGCTACTGCCCAGATCGGTTTATCGCTGGATCTGATCAGCCAGGCGGATAATACCGGGATTGTTACCGCTTCCATATTAGCGAGTCTGATCTCCCCGCTTCTGTATAAGATGTTGGGTCATGAGGGCGAACAACATTACAACATCTATATTTTTGGGGGTAGTAAGGCAAGTTTATACCTGGCGGAACGTATGCAGATGCATGGCGTTCTGACCATGACTTTACTCAATCATAAAGTATTGGTAGATGATTTTCATAGGAAAGGCCTTGTGGCAAACTATGTGCCTAACATGAGTACTGAATCCATAGACAGGCTCCATCTGCGCACTGCTGATATGGTAGTTGTATTGACTCAGACTAAAAATCTGAATGCGAAAATCTCCAAATACATTGAAAACGAACTAGGACATAAAAAGATCATTACGCTCTGGAAAACCAAGCACATGGATCCAGAGTCTGAACTTAACCACATCGACATCGACAAAATGCTTGCACACCACGTGGAAGATATTATTCTTCGCCCGGACTCCCTTAACACGTTGGCTGAGAGCTTCAACGAATATCGCGTTGAGGAAATAACCATGAGCAATGAAAAGCTTCATGGAAAAATGGTCAAGGAAGTGGTGTTTCCTCCCCAAGGTTCGCTGGTACTGTTATCAAGGAGCAAAGAAATCTTTATTCCGCATGGTAATACTCACCTGCTTGAAGGGGATAAAATAACTGTTATTGGAAACAGCGATGCATTAATCGAATTCCGCAATATCCTGACGGAATAAACTGCAAAAACAACTCTTTTTCATAAAATCCGTATATTTACACGATTTATGAAGATTCTTAAATCCATAGGTAACGTGTTTATGGCCCTTTTACTGGTGGTTGGTACCATGGGTATGACGGTCAATAAGCATTATTGTATGGGGGAATTAAAGGATGTCTCTATTAACCAGGAGGTAAATACCTGCGCCTCCGAGATGAAATTTGCCCCGGAAGGATTTGCTATGGATTGCTGCGATGAAACCAGCGATGAATACCAGGTAGATGATTTTCAGAAAATCACTCAAAAAATAGATTTTACTGCGGATTTATATGAACTGAAGGTCATCTCTCATCTAATACTCGACCTTCAGCTGGTAGAATCAAATCTGCAAAATCCTATTTATCCCGACCATAGTCCACCCCCGATTGATCGCGACATACCCGTCATGGTTCAATCTTTTCTTCTTTAGTTAAGCATTTCATTCTCTTTTTCCCGTGTCAAGGATTCGGGATATGGCTATTTGTCCATTTCAGAATGATCATACTATGCTTAATTCTTTAATTCGATTTTTTCTAGAAAATAAACCGGTAACCCTGCTATTAACATTAGGGCTTATCGGCTGGGGTATTGCCACCGCCCCTTTTAATTGGGAACAGGGAATTGTCCCTACAGACCCGGTTCCGGTGGATGCTATTCCAGATATAGGAGAAAACCAGCAAATCGTGTTTACCGAATGGATGGGACGATCTCCCCAGGACATGGAGGATCAGGTTACCTATCCGCTTACTACAGCACTCCTTGGAATTCCAGGTGTAAAAACGATTCGAAGTAGCTCGATGTTTGGCGTTTCCAGTATCTACCTGATCTTCGAGGAAGGGGTGGAATTTTACTGGAGCCGCTCGAGGATCCTCGAAAAACTAAATTCCTTACCCCCCGGGACCTTACCTGAAGGAGTAAAACCAGCATTAGGACCTGATGCCACTGCACTGGGGCAAATCTTCTGGTATACCCTGGAAGGCCGGGATGAAGAGGGGAACCCTTCAGGGGGCTGGGATCCACAGGAATTGAGATCCATCCAGGATTTCTATGTCAAATACAGCCTCCTATCTGCAGAAGGGGTTACTGAAGTGGCTTCGATTGGCGGTTTTGTGAAAGAATACCAGGTCGACATCGATCCCATTGCCATGAAGAGCTATGGGGTAAATGTCAGCCAGATCATGCGGGCTGTGGAAAAGAGTAATATGGACGTGGGGGCCCGTACTATTGAATTCAACCGTGCTGAATACCTGGTGCGCGGGTTGGGCTATATAGAAGAAATCAGCGACCTGGAAGCAGCGGTAGTGGTAAGTCGCGATAATGTCCCGGTACGCATTAAAGACGTAGCCCGGGTTTACCTGGGCCCAGCCACCCGCCGTGGCGGGCTCGATAAGGCAGGAGCTGAAGCGGTTGGTGCAGTAGTGGTAGCAAGGTATGGCTCCAACCCCCTGGATGTAATCAACAATGTAAAACAAAAGATCAACGAAGTAAGTCCCGGTCTGCCCAGCCGCACGCTCGAGGACGGCACCTTATCAAAAGTTACAATTGTTCCCTTTTATGACAGAACCGGTTTAATAAAAGAAACCCTGGGAACCCTGGAGGAGGCACTAACCCTGGAAATACTCATCAGTATCCTGGTGGTCATCATACTCGTTCTGAACATCCGGGCAAGCCTTGTGATCAGTGCGATTTTACCTATCGGCGTCCTGATCACCTTTATCCTGATGCGTTATAGCGGAGTGGATGCCAATATTGTGGCCTTGTCGGGCATTGCCATCGCCATTGGCGTCATGGTCGATGTGGGTATTGTATTCACGGAAAATATCGTGCGACACCTGGGTCTGAAAGAAAATCGAAATCTTGATAGTCGTGAAAAATTAGGGGTGGTTTTGACTGGTGCCTCTGAAGTAGCCCCTGCTGTTATTACTGCACTGGCTACCACGGTAATCAGTTTCATACCGGTATTTGCCTTGCAGGACCAGGAAGGTAAATTATTTGGACCACTGGCTTTTACCAAAACCTATGCCCTGGTCGCGGCATTACTCATTGGTCTGATGGTCATCCCGGCATTGAGCCATTCATTACTATCATTGAAGGTTAGCGAGAAAAAGAAAAACCTTTTTTGGAATGTTTTTCTCGCTTTGGCGGGCGTCTTTATTTTGTTTTTCCATCCCTGGCCGGGAATTCTGATGATCCTGGCTGCCGTGAATAATTATACCGCATATATGTGGCCGAACCGTCTGGAACGTATTCCCAGAATATTGAAAATCCTGATACCGGTGGCATACGTACTAGTGCTTCTTTCACTGGAATGGCTTCCGCTTGGAGCCGGGCAAAGCGGACTTATTAACCTTGTCTTTGTCGGCTTGATCCTACTGATCATTTTAGGGTCTCTCATCCTCATCACACGCTTCTACCAACCAATACTTCTTTGGTGTCTTGACAATAAGGCCAAGTTTCTCATTCTCCCTGTTTTGCTGATTTTTCTCGGAATCCTGGGATGGCAGGGATTTGAAAAAGTCTTTAAACCTCTGAGTAGCGAAGGAATGAGAACTACTGATACCTGGAGCTATTTATCAGATGTTTTCCCGGGTGTGGGAAAGGAATTTATGCCTCCACTTGATGAAGGATCTTTCCTCCTGATGCCCACCACTATGCCCCACTCTGGTATCCAGGAAAATATGGAAACTATTCAAATGCTGGATAAACGGGTCACCGCCATACCGGAGGTGGAGATTACGGTTGGAAAATGGGGACGTGTCAGCTCAGCGCTGGATCCCGCACCTATTTCAATGTTTGAAAACGTGATTAACTATAAACCGGAATACATACTGGATGAAGATGGTCACCGGAAAAGGTTTAAAACAGATAAGGAAGGAAACTATCTCCTCATCAATGATGAGACTTTTGATCCGGAAAATCAGTCGCTTTTGGGCTTTGATACTAATCAATTGATTCCCGATCCGAAAGGAAACTACTTTAGACAATGGAGGCCAGAGATCAAATCGCCGGATGATATCTGGGATGAAATTGTAAAGGTAACTAACCTGCCGGGGATGACTTCCGCTCCGAAGTTGCAGCCGATATCAACCAGGTTAGTGATGCTTTCTACCGGCATGCGCGCTCCAATGGGTATTAAGGTGTATGGCCCTGACTTGAATACCCTCGAGTCTGTGGGGCTTGAACTTGAAAAGCATCTGCAAAATGTCGAGGGGATAAAATCGAGCTCTGTATTTGCCGACCGGGTTGTCGGGAAGCCCTATATGGAAATTGATATTGATCGAAGGAAGATTGCCCGCTATGGACTCAGCATCAGCGATGTCCAAATGTACATCTCAACGCTGGTAGGAGGGAATTCACTCACTACTACCGTGGAGGGAAGGGAGCGTTACCAGGTCCGTGTCCGATATGCGCGTGAATACCGAGACAACCCCGATGACCTAATGAATATCCTGATCCCCACTACAACAGGAAATATGATTCCACTCAAGGAAATTGCCAGTTTGAAGTATACTCGGGGACCCCAGAATATCAAGAGCGAGAATACCTTCCTGGTCAGTTATGTGATATTCGATAAGGAAGATAGCTATGCAGAAGCAGATGTAGTAGAAAACGCACAAAGCTACCTTTCAGGATTACAGGAGAATGGACAATGGAATATTCCCCCCGGGGTCAGCTATAAATTTGCTGGTAACTATGAAAACCAGCTACGGGCAGCTGATCGTCTTTCAATTCTCATTCCATTAAGCCTTTTCGTCATCCTGCTAATCCTTTATTTCCAGTTCAGGAATTTTATGCCTACCCTGATGGTCTTCTCAGGGGTCTTCCTGGCATTTGCGGGTGGATTTATCCTGATCTGGTTATTCGGTAAACCCTGGTTCCTGGACTTCGATCTCTTTGGTGAAAATGTGAGAAACCTGTTCCAGGTGGGGACCATCAACCTCAGTGTTGCTGTATGGGTAGGATTTATAGCATTGTTCGGGGTGGCCTCTGACAATGGAGTACTTGTTGGAACCTACCTCCAGCAAAGATTTTCGAGAGCTGTAGGAACTGACAAAAAATCAGTCAGGGAGGCGGTCATTGAGGCGGCTAGTCTCCGTATTCGTCCTGCCATGATGACTACGGCCACTACTATGATTGCCCTGTTGCCCATATTTACTTCTACCGGGAAAGGCTCGGAAATCATGGTTCCCATGGCCATTCCCACTTTTGGAGGTATGGTAATTCAGATTATCACGGTGTTTACTGTTCCCGTTCTCTACAGTATGTGGAAAGAACGCCAGTTGATTCAGCAAACAAAAAATACGAACCGATGAAACCATTGAAAATATACAGGTCATTAACCCTTGCATTGCTATTATTCAGCATTAACGTGGTTAATGTATACTCGCAACATAGCCTGGAAGAGTTGCTAATTGCAGCGGAAGAGAATAATCCGGGTCTTAAGGCAAAGCGATCTGAATACAAGGCTGTACTCGAGACAGAAAACCAGGTGAGTAGTTTACCGGACCCCATGATCAATCTAGGGGTGTTTGTTCAGCCCGTAGAAACAAGATTGGGACCGCAAAGGGCCTCCCTGGGTGTTTCCCAAAGCTTCCCATGGTTCGGGACTCTTAAGGCACAATCGCGTGTTGTGCAGAGGAAAGCTGAAGCCATATTGGGCGAATACGATGACCGGAGAGCATCTCTCTTCAGGGACATACGACTGGTTTACAACAGAATCCAATACCTCTCCGAGATAGAAGAGATCACTGAGGGAAATCTTGGCCTGATCAAAACATTTCGTGAATTGGCCAGGACCAAATTTGAAAGCGGAGAAGCCGGATTTGTCAACCTGCTGTTGATCGATATGGAAGAGAAAGAATTGAAGGTTAAGCTCCTATCAACCCGGGAAGAAAAACAAGCCAGCCTGGTTCGGCTGGAAAAGCTGTGTGGACTCAGTGAGGTGATTGATGAAAGCGACATCGATGGAATGGAAAAACTCCCTTTACCGGTTGATCGAGTTGCTTTACGGGACAGTATTGTCAGAGACAACAATCGTTTGTTAACCCTGGCGAAAATGCGGGAAGCAACCCTAGCAAAGAGTGAGGCTGCTGGCTACCTGGGGAAACCCTCTTTAACCGTGGGCGCCACTTATATCAATGTAGGGCCCAGGACGGATGCAAGCCCTGTATCCAATGGACGCGATGCTCTGTTGCTTCCACAGGTAGGTTTACGCATACCGGTATTCACCAATAAATATCGATCTATGCAAACACAGGCTAAATATGAATCAGAAGCCCTTGATTATCAGATTTCGGATCATCAGAACTTGCTCGAGGCACAGATCGCGTCACTTCTAAAGGATTATGATGATGCAGAACGAAGGGAAACTCTGTACATGGAGCTTTCAGAGTTGGCAACGAAATCATCTGAATTGAGACAAACTGAATTCAGTACGGGTTCCGGTGATTTTGAGAACATAATCGACATAGAACGAAAACTGTTGAATTACCGGACAGCTTATCAGAAAGCATTATACGATAACAGAAATACAGTCTTTAAGACCTTATACCTCCTAGGAAAATGAAATATTTTAAACTCACAAACGTAATCATCGCCGTCGTCCTGCTGGGCATCGGAATGCTGATGGGAAAGTTATTGTTTACCGGCCCCTCTTCTACTGAAGAGGAAGTCCATGACCATTCGGAAGAATCGGGAACCTGGACATGTTCCATGCACCCACAGGTTAAACAATCAGGCCCCGGTCAATGTCCATTCTGTGGAATGGATCTAGTACCACTAGCCTCACTGGAAACGGAGTTATCGATCAGCGAAATTTCGATGACAGAAAGCGCCATGAAGATTGCGGATATCAGGACCATGAAAGTATCCACGGCCAGGGCAGACAAGGTGTTGATCCTTAATGGCAAAATCCGACCGGACGAAAGGAATATATATTCCGTACCGGCTCACTTCAGGGGTTCCGTGGAAAAATTATTCGTAGATTTTACCGGGCAGTCTATTTCGACTAATCAGAAGCTGGCAACCATCTACTCCCCAGACCTGGTCCTTGCCCAAAAAGAATTGTTTGAGGCTGAAAAGCTCAAAGAATCAAATCCGGAGTATTACCAGTCTGCCGTCCGCAAACTCAAGCTCTGGGAACTCACAGACGGACAGATTGAATCTATCCTGGAAGCCCGCGAACCTCAATATTACTTTGATATCCTGGCGCCACAGCCTGGTATCGTCATGGAGCGAATGGTATCAGAGGGCGATCATGTAACTGAAGGACAAGTGCTTTACAAAATGACTGACCTGAGAAAGGTGTGGGCCATATTCGAAGTGTACGAAAGCGACCTGTCATGGGTTAAAATTGGAAGTGAAATTGAGTTCAGTACTTCTTCACTTCCGGGAAAATCCTTTCGAGCCTTGGTGAATTTCATTTCACCTGTTGTAAACCAGGCCAACCGGACCGTCGGGGTAAGAGCAGAACTACAAAACCCAGGTTTAACCTTGAAACCCGATATGTTTGTAGAAGGACGGCTGATTTCTAAAAGCAGTGGGGGTGACCAATTATCCATACCAAAATCCGCCGTTCTCTGGACCGGGAAGAGAGCCGTGGTGTATGTAAAGAAACAGGGAACTACGGAACCGGTTTTTGAATTTCGTGAAGTGACCCTGGGGCCTGAATCAAATGACAGTTATATCGTCGTTGATGGACTGTCCGAAGGTGAGGTAATCGCTGTGAACGGGGTCTTCAAGATTGATGCAGCTGCCCAACTACAGGGAAAAAGTAGTATGATGATGCCCGAGGGAGGGGCTAAGCCTACAGGTCACAATCATTTTCAGGGCGAAGAAATGGGAATTGAGGTTCAAAAAGCGACTAATTCATCACAAATAGGGGTCAATCAATCGGATAAAACATTCGAAGCCGATGAAAACTTTAAAAATCAGTTGTTGAAAATATATGCCTCCTACCAGCCGCTGAGAGAAGCGTTTATTGATTCGGACCATGAAGCCGCTAAAAAGGCAGCGAATGAAGTATTAAAGGCTATTAATGGTGTAGACATGAAGCTTGTTAAAGGAAACGCTCATTTGGAATGGATAGCTGACTTCGCCGTCCTGAAAGGCGCAACAAATGCAATTATTGAAATTGATGAAATAGAATCTGGTAGGTCTGCTTTTTCACCATTGAGCGACCAGTTGTATGAGACTCTGACCAAGTTTGAAGTAACTACCGGTGGATTCCGGCTCTATTGTCCCATGGCGTTCGACAACCAGGGAGCCTTCTGGCTGAGTAATTCTGATGAGATATTGAATCCCTATTTCGGGGAAGCGATGCTGAGGTGCGGAAATGTTGAAGAAAAAATGTAATGCCCTAACTTGTAATTATGTTTGGAAAATTCGTACCAATAATCTGTATTACGGTCCTGGTTGCCTGCAATCAACGACCGGATAATCAAGAACGAAGCTCCTTGACTTCAATTTCGCCACCAACAGCGCGAAGCAGCTCCCTGCCACACCTGGAATCCGCTCCGGATGGTAACTTGTACCTTTCATGGGTGGAGCAGACCCCTGAATATGCTGCACTGAAATATTCCATATTAGATGAAGGCAGTTGGTCAGAACCTGAGCCCATAGCAAGCGGAAAAAACTGGTTTGTGAATTGGGCAGACTATCCCATGGTGACAGCCAACAGTAAGGGAGAGATGGTGGCACACTACCTCGCGAAGAGTTCTGCGGGTACTTATTCATATGATGTGAACCTGGCTTTCCGTCAAAATGAATATTGGAACGGGCCCATTATTGCTCACGATGACCATACGCCTACTGAGCATGGCTTTGTTACCATGCTGCCCCTCCCCGATGACCGGTTCCAACTGGTTTGGCTGGATGGCAGGAATACAGGTAGTGATGAGGGTGGTAGTGAGGGTGACCATGAGGGTGGTCACCAGGGTGCTATGACACTTAGAACGGCTGTTTTCGATAGTGAGGGGAATAAAAGTGAAGAATTTGAACTGGATAATAAAACCTGTGATTGTTGCCAGACTACCGGGGCCCTGACTTCCGAAGGTCCAGTCGTTATGTACCGGGATAGATCAGATGCGGAGGTCAGGGATATTTCAATTGTAAGGTTTACCGATGGAATATGGACGGAGCCCAAAACTGTTTCTGAGGATATCTGGAATATTGCTGCCTGCCCGGTTAATGGTCCAAGGGCTGATGCCATTGGCAATACCCTGGGAGTTGCTTGGTTTACCGCTGCAAACAACTTCCCGGAAGTAAAAGTCATCTTCTCGACAGATGGAGGCAGGTCATTTGCTGACCCCATATCCATTGACAATATGAACCCACTTGGACGAGTGGACTTAGGGTTACTCAACGATACCACTGGGGTAGTATCCTGGATGGGTCGCAAAGGTTCAGAAGCAATTATACGTGCAGAGAAAGTATACTTGAATGGTCAAAGGGGGGAGAGAATAACCGTCGCTGAAAGCAGTGAAGCCCGAAGCAGTGGGTTCCCCCAGATGGAGATGCATAATGGAAAAGTGTACTTTGCCTGGACCGGGACGGAAGCAGGTGAGAAAGTCATTAAGACCGCTGTCTGGGATTAGCGCAGGATTTCCAAAATGGGATCACCATTTTCCCAATCATACCCCAACAGTTTCATGGAAGTGGCTGCCACCTGGTCCTGGTAAAATTGGCCTTCAATCAACCCGCTGGATTTAATCCCCGGACCGATCGCTGCAAGGAATATCTCCCCGGCACCTTCCACGGAGCCACCGTGGCCACGCCATGTTTCAATGGGTACTGTCCCCCTGCCGTGGTCCGTAGTAATAATCATAGTGGTCTGATCGCGATAGTACTCATCGGTCTGAACCATTTCCCAGATTTCCGTTAAGAAGGTGTTCGTAAGTTTTGCCGAGCGTATGTAGTGGTCATAATCGCCGTCATGGGCAAAATCATCGGTCTCCCCGTAAGCAATATATACTACCGCAGGCTTTCTTTGCTTCATATATTCGAGGGCGAAATTATGGGTGAATACATCGAGTCGGACGGTACCCCAGGGACCGGAAGTCTGTGATTGAATCCGGTTGAGAAGTCCCTCATTCCGGGTGATATCCTGGAAGCCGGCACTATCGAATCCTGCACTTACATAGACACTACTCCTTTCCTCATTGATAATGAACGGGAATACATCCCATGAACAGAAGGCGGCTACCTTCCCGCGGTAATCTTCCGATTGATTCAGGGTTTCAAGAAATGTAATATTCGGATTAGGTTCTTTGTCGTTCGACTGAATGCGTTCATCATCTGCCCGGCCTGTGAGAATCTCGTTATAGCCCGGATAACTAAACCAGAGCTTATTACGGCAGTCCATGAGACTATTCTCATTGCGGTTCCCGATAAGTACTCCTTGTTCCTGCACGATTTCGTAAAAAAATGGATTCAGCTTCCTGGTGCGCTCAGCAGGGTCATTAGTCCAGAAATTACTGGTCAGCTGATCTTTTTCAGAATTGAATTCACTGTTTATCAGTACTGAATCAACCCCATGAAATAGTTCCTGCCAGCGATAACCATCAAGGGTTACTAATATCAATTTAGGAAGTGATTTTTCCTGTTGATCAGATACTCCACGACAGGACCCAAATATTATAGTCAGGCCCAAAAGCATTGGGATAGCTCGAATCATATTCAAAACTATGGAGAAATGACCATTTTATTACGTCTCAAGGCCTAATATGATCACATTTCTTAGATTGCAGGATTACCTAAGTCTAAACGGTTAAGGATTGGGCCTTTTTCGCAACATTCGCAGATTTTTCGATGAGAACTCTCCTGAGGGGAATATTATAATCATTATTTGCTTTTTTGGGTTGCTGAGGTCTGTCCTGGCGCTGATATCCGACTGGCATACCTGGTCCACTGATTCTACCCTACAGTTCAGAAACCTGATCTTTGGTTTGGTATTTGGCAGTGTAATTATTCTCGAAGTCGAAGGTTGGGCCAAGGAATGGCTCCGGGTGATCTTCGGACTTATTTTTTGCACAGTAATGTCACTGCACTACCTGATCACCGGTGCCTTGGAAGATTTTGCGTCTTTCACTGCTCTTGGAAGTCTGACAATGCTCATTCTCGTATACCGGGGAGTCTGGATGTTTATTGTGCCTTCTATTTACTTGTTACTGATACTCTCAGTCATGTTTTATCCTGAGATGTACACGTTCTTAGGTGCCGGAAGTGAGAATGTCAGCTCTCCCTTCCGCTGGGATATTAACTTCTGGATAGCCAGTTCAGCAGTCAGCATACTGCTCTATTATCTCAAAAATACGTATAACAAAAGAGCACTTGAAATTTCTGTATTGAACGAAAAACTCAAAGCTTCTAACGAGGAGTTGTCAAAGCAAAACCAATTCCTGGAAACGACCAGGGCTAAATTGGATAATGCTAACCATATCCTGAATCAAAGGGTTGAGGAGAGGACCAGGGAACTTTTTAAGAAGAACGCAGCTATTTCCGACTATATGGAGCTTAATTCCAGAGAGGTCAAATCACCACTATACCAAACCTCCAGGGAGGTAAAGAAGTGGCATCCGTCGTATGAATTGTCTCAGGAAAGTATTGACTTGAAAAAGCTTTTGCGGGAATCTGCCGATGAACTGGAGGATATCTATGTAGATATCAATAATCAATTAAACGCTAATGATGAAGTACCAACAGAGTATTCAGGCAACTGACGGGCTGTCATTTAACCTTCTCAGGTTCTTCATGGCTGGGGGAATACTCTGGTCACTGGTCCGTGCCTACAGTTCCATCCAGGAGGGAAGTCCATCTATTATTGCGCCGGTGATTTCTGTCATATTTACTGTATTAATAATTCTCATCCATTACCGGAGAAGTGCATATCAATTCACTCTCTATTTCATGTTTTTTGTTAGCGCCCTAGGTGCAACAATAACATTCATAACAAGAGGGGGGATCAATAGTCCGGCGCCTTTTCTGTTTTTCATTGGCTTTGCGGTTGCAATGATCCTGTTCAGGGGCAAATCAAGACTGATCCTTTACTTCTTCCTGGTAGTACTGATCATTCTCCTTTTTTATTTTAGGATCTTTGAATTGATTGCCTTTGAGGGGCAGCTCGATAAAAAGAACATACTTACAGGGACGATGTTGTTACTTGGGGCAATTGTAATCCACATGAAGTATGTTTTTGCCAAGACAAATGAAATAATAGAAAAGAAGAATCTTGAACTTCAATCCAAGCAGGAACGTCTCAGAGAACAGGGCGAAGAACTGAAGCAAATTCACGATGAGACTTTCCAGATCAATCAGAACCTCGAGCAAATGGTACTTACCAGGACAGAGGAGGTGGAAAACAGGAACCAGGAGCTCTCCCGCTACGCATTCATGAACGCCCATCATCTGAGAGCCCCCCTTACCCGTATCATCGGGCTTTCCCGCCTGATCCGGAATGACTACCCTGAGGCGCGCAAAGATCCGCAGCTGGAAAAAATTTTGGACAGTGCCAATCGCACGGATCAGATTATACGAAAGATCAGCGATATATTAAGCTAATTAGAGGATAGATAATAGAGGATAGAGGATAATTTAGCTAACAACTAACAGACGAAGACATTGCTGCGCGTAGTAGGTCACTTGTTTACTTGTTCACATGTTCACATTACCTAGCGCCCTTTGCGCCCTTGCGGTGAATTTTTAACCAGTGAACTAGTGAACCCCCAACAATATCCTCATGAAAGACTACAATCTTTAGTTGACCCTCCACTATCTGCGCTCTTCGCAATTGAAGCCAATTTTCAAGCTTATTGAGTTCTCCGGTGGTGAGCTCTAATTCATGGATCGCCTCATCCATAAAACCCAGGAGGTAACTTAACATTAGATTATCATCGGGCTCTACATTCCAAATACTTTCACCCGTTCGAAAAGGGATGTTCATCTCACCGAGTGTTGAGGCCATATCCTTTGGTCCTTCATGCCCCATGGCCCTTCCAAAATGCTGCTCTCGCTGCATGTGTTGGTGGTACAACCCTATTACCAGTTCATCGTCATGGTGTCCAGGATTGAAATTCATTCCGGTGTAATTCAAAGTAAAGTAAAAAGGCAGATCATACAGCTTCATTATTTTGCTCGTTGCCCTGAAATCACTTTTGGGAAATAAGTCGAACAAGGCATTAGCCATAACAAGATCTACTGTCGAAAGGTCCACCAGTTTTTCAAGGTTCTGCACGGTACCATTTACCACGGTATTATGCACACCTAACTTTGCAAGCTCTTCACATAAATCGGCATCGGTTTCCAGGAAAGTCCAATGTGTTCCCGTCGTGAGCTTATCTTTCCAGAATTTGTAGTTGGATCCGTTCCCTGCCCCAAGGTCAAGGATGTGTGGATTATCATAATCTATCAGTTTATATACCAGCATCCGGATCAACGAGGTGTTTCGGGCCTTTTCATCAAATGGAAATCGGCAATCTAGCCAGGGAATAGGATAGGCCATTATACAGCGATTAGATGACAAACATTTTATAGCTATCAACTTACAACAAACACGGTTGTATCGGTGTAAGATTGAGAAAAATCATACATCGGTTAAACAAATTTGTCGATTCCCTTTCCCATTTTTTGAAAACCCCTTTACTTTCTGAATGGATTGGATTGAAGGGGGACCATTCAAGGCAATACCTGTGGGTTTTTTAAACCGTGCAGTCCTGATATTGGCAATCCTTATCTCACACCAGACTTCTGCCCAATCAGACTTCAACAATCTCAACATATCCGGGCAAAGCCAATACTTCTTTGATAGCAGCGGGCTGGCATTTGAACAACTTCAAGCCCAATTCTTTTCACCCACCTTTGACAAGGCTGACTATCGCAAAGGAGGCCAGTTCTGGGTGAAATTTGAGGTCACCAATAATTACAACACCGAGGATTTTGTCTTAACGGTGGATATGTGGGAAGAAGTAGAATTATTTAGCAAAACCGAGGAGGGCTGGAAGTCGGTGAGGACGGGTACTGATGTACCCGTTGCAGACAGGCCATTATCTCTACACCGCCTTATTTCCATTCCGATCATATTACGCAAAGCCCAGACAGGGGAATATATGTTACGGCTGAAAAACAACTCCCCAATAAACCGCTATTTCTCCCGTCAGTTTGAATTCCTGACAAAGATCGAGTTTGAATCAGAAAAATATGCCAGGTCAAAATTTCTACTAAATCAATTCAGCGTTTTTTTTGTTTTGGGAATCACCGCCTTCCTGATGGTAGTTTGTATCCTGGTATATGCCAGCAACAGGAACCGGGCGTTTCTCGTATTGGGATTATACTTTCTCGGGAACGCAGTCCTTGCTTCGGGGATGCAAGGGATCAATACCAACTATTTTCTGAAATCAATTCACGGTTTTGAACTATTCCTGGACGTGATAGTAATCCATGTGGTGAGCATTTCTGCTGCCTTTGCTATTAAATTGATCCTGGATATAAAGGGCAAAGATCATCTCAATTACATAATCTGGGGAGTCATAGGACTTTTTGCGCTATCCCTGATATACCTCTTAGTGCAGAACCAACCAATATTATTCATTGAAAAACGGATAATTACCGTCCTTGCTTTTCTCTATGTGACCGGTGTGGCAACTTATCGCAAAGTCACGGGAGCATTCCTTCTTTTTATTTTGATACTGGTCGCAGGTTCACTCAATATCTGGAACGAACTGATGTCAACTGCGGTCTTAAGCAATACCTACGTGCTGAGTGATATTCCTAATATGCTCAGTATCCTGATCCAGATGATCATTTTTTCGATAGTTGCTATTCAACGGGTCCAAATGCTTGAATCTGAAATGAGAACGGCCATGGAAGAAAAGAACCTCCTGCTTGCAGATCAGAATAAGCGTTTAAATGAAGAGGTGAATGAAAGAACGGCAGTGATTGAAAGGAAAAACAGGGAACTGACCGAGGCAAACCTCTTACTTATGAAGACCAATGATGAGGTAAGGCTGCAATCAGAAGAACTGCGAAAAGCCAACAAATTGGTTTCATCAATGAACAAAAACCTTGAGGAAACTGTCAAGGAACGAACGGCCAAACTAAAGGAAACCCTAAACGAACTCGACCTGTTTCTGTACCGGTCGGCCCATGATATCAGGCGTCCGCTCACTTCGATCCTGGGCCTCAACAATTTGATCACGATGGAGAAGGATGTAGAAACCATCTATGAACTCAATGATAAAATCGTCAAGTCTGTTGAAGACCTTGATAAACTCACTCAAAAATTGGCTACGGTCGGGATGTTGAATCAGCCGGAAAACAACAAGAAGAGTATCCGGCTGAAATCAATAATACTGGATGCCCTCAACGACCTGGAAAATGTCTATGAACATGAAGTCCATCATGATATTGCCATTGAAGATGACCTCAGGATAGACACGAACCGACAGGTATTTTATACGGTAATCAGAAGTGTCCTGGAGAATGCCTTCATGTTTACCAACAATGGATTTACCAAGGTGGAAATCTGGACTGAGTCTCAATATGATATGCTGATCATCTACATCAAGGATAATGGAATCGGCATTTCAGGAGATGTTCGGGATAAAGTCTTTGAAATGTTTTTCCGTGGCCATGAGAAGTCTGATGGAAATGGCTTGGGCCTTTATGTTTCCTCCAAGTGTATGGATTTCCTGGGTGGGTCCATTGATCTAAAGAGCACCTATGGGAAGGGGACTATCGTGGAGATCAGGCACCCCCTATAACCACACCATTCTTCTGAAATTAATTAACTATTGCGTTTTCTTTCCTTGGGTAAGCCCCTTAATTTCAGATCGTGTTTCGCTTTTTCATTATCCTCAGCTTAATAGTCTTGCCTGTACTGGCATTCAGCCAGGATCTCGTTGCCAATTACGTTCCTGAGGGAATATTGAATATCCGTTCTTTTGATGTAAACAAGAATGGAGATAAACTAGCGGTCGTCATTTATCCATCCCCTGAGATTTCAGTGTTCGACCTTTTAACCGGAAAGGAACTTATGCGCTTGAGCTCCAGTTCGCAATCTCCTGAAAAGGTATATTACGACAAGGGTAATAATTTGATCATAGGCCAATTCAGCGATTCAATACATATCTGGGATGCTGACAATTACCACAGGACCCTGAGTTTCGCTAACCCCGGCAGTCTGGCTTCCGACTTCAATGAAGCAACACAGCGGATGGCTTTTATGTCCCGCTCTTACATTCATATTTATAATGTGAAGTCCGGTCTGCTTGAAAACAGTCTTTTTTCAGCCAGTAAGAATTCAGGGTATCTGTATGGTGACCGGATAAAATTCTCACCGGATGGTAATGTTCTGTTTGAAATGGCCTCAGGTCAGATTCTGGGCCGTTCACTTAACGGAGCTCCTAAGATCACAGAAATACCGGGAAAGGAGCTGCTAAATTTCACAGTGACCAATAATTTGGTAGTAACCCTAAAGGACAGTCGAAAAACGCAAGGCTCCAGGGTTTGGCTTCAGTTTTTTAGTATCGAAGGGACACATTTGAAGGACGTTTACCCTACTGGAGTTTACCAGTTGGCGGGATCTGTAATGAAACCTTTTAATGATGGCTCGATTTTCTATTCATCCTACAACGCCGTTGATTTGATCGATGCTCGGGGGAATGAGTATAAGTTCAAATTGCCAGAGAATGTTGTGGACTACCAATTCGTTCCAGGAAAGGGATTTGTAGTAAACTACGGAAAGCGGATTGAATTATTGGATACCGAAGGCAGGCTACTATCCCGGGTCTTTGCCAAGTCTTCCTATCATTCAAGAGGACATCTCGATGATAATGGTAAGCATTTCCTGATGTTGGCCGAAAATCAATATTTTCACCAGGAAATCTCGGAGGAGCTCAATAATATTCCCAGGGAAATTGGAGGATCATTGGTGAATGGGCTTGCTCATGATGGGAAAATAGTAGCGCATGGCACACGTGAAGGTGAGTTTCTTATCTGGGATGTGGAATCAGGCCAGGTTATCAAGAGAATAAATTATAAAGGAGAGTACCGTTCTTTCCTCGCAATATCAGAAGAACTAAGTCTTCTTATTGCCGCAAGTCGGCATGGAAATTCGGTTGAGGTCTATGATTACAGGAGCGCGAAGCTGCAGGAAAAGTTTAGCCTGCCTGGTGGGTATCCTACCTCAATAGACTTTGACGGCAACTGGCTCGCAGTTGGAACCTCTACTGGATCTTTGTACAGTTGGGAGCTTAACCGCGGTACCTGGACCCCTCATAAGTCTGACTTCACCATTTTCAACACGCCTTTAACTTCCATCGAAATTTCAGGTGAAAAAGCGTTTCTTGGCAGTATCGGTAGGATCGTTGAGGCCGGACTTGAAAATAGCGGTGAGATAAGTGATGAAGTCTTAATCAGTCATGACAGTTACATAACGGCCATGAGTCTGGATAGACAAAACAGGTTCTTAACCAGTTGTTCGATGGAAGGCGACCTGCAATTATGGGATGTGAATAAGGGGCATCTCCTCGAGAGTCTTAATCTCGATTCTGCCTGGATTGATCAACTTTCCTTATATGACAGTATGGTGATCGTTGGAAACGGTCCTGGCCTTGTCACCTCCACAGTATACAACCCTGCCCTTTTCGCGCAAATTACCAGTCCAAGTCCGGAACTGCTGATCCAAACTTCCAACACTTCCGAAGTGAGAAAAACCGTATTCAGCCCTGATGGAAAGCTCCTTGCCAATACGGATGGAGATAAGATCAGGGTTAGGGAAGTTCAGACAGGGTTTATGCTAACCGAGATCAACTCCGTTAGTGGTGTGGTCAACGATATCGAATTTGATAATAATGGAAGCACATTGATCGTCGCAGCGGGAAAGGGACTGGAATATTATGATCCCTTCACCGGTAAACTGAGAAAAGCGGTGTCACTGGAATTTCAGAACCGGAGCATTCATGAGATCGAAGTTTTTCCGAAGAGAAATATAGTATATGCCATCAACCGGCATGGATGGCATTTTCCGGTCATACTCCATCAGAACTCCGGTCAGAGTTTTGGTACTTTCAACCTTAACCCCGGCGAAGAAATTGACAAGTCTATTATCAATCTCAAAGTATCCCCCGCAGAGAAATATTTAGCTACATACGGCCAGAGTTATATTAAAATATTCCAGCCGGATGAGAATTTCATCTTTCGCCAGGTAAAGGCTATTCCCCGTAAAAATCCGGAAATCCATAATGAGTATTGGGTAGATATCATGTCTTTCAGTCCCGATGAGAGGTACCTATCCTATATTGAATTCGGTGATCCTAATACTGTTGTGATCTATGACCTTCTCGAAGACACTATCATAAGCGAGGAGCCTGGAAAGCTCCAGCTGTTTACCGGTAAGAATTCCGTATTGAGAATGACCTCCAATACTTTACTGTCCACATTCGATATTTCTAAAGTAGAAAGCCGGATACTCCGATCTGATAATTTTCATAACAGCCTTATTCAAAGCCTGGCATACGACCCCAATCAGAACATTGCTGCATCTTCTGACATCTGGGGTAATTTGAAACTTTGGGACCTTGAAGAGGGCAAGACCTTTTCAGAGATTGATCGATTCACCAACGATATCTACCATTCGGAGATCAGTTCCAATGGAAAGTACATTGCCTTCAACAATAAACAGGGCATATTTCTCTTTGACCTGACAGAGTTGAGAACCATCGACCTCGAAGGAACCAATTACCCTTACTTTGGAGCCTTTAGCAGCGATAACAGGCATTATTATTTCAGAAAGGAAAATGAAATATGGAGATATGATTTACAGGATCATATTAGGGAAAAAGTCCTTTCCGGTACTATTGAGAAAGAGGATGCCGGTAATATTATATTATCTGAAGATGGCAGCATGTTCCTTATGCTGGATAATAATACTG
Organism: Flammeovirgaceae bacterium; assembly: GCA_024638265.1. GTDB lineage: Bacteria > Bacteroidota > Bacteroidia > Cytophagales > Cyclobacteriaceae > JAHEKQ01. The sequence goes on along the minus strand of JAHEKQ010000004.1, from coordinate 65,508 downwards.
ATGAATACCTGGTTTATACAGCGTCTGGCGAGTTGAAATATACAGTGCCTAAAGCCGGCATTGGGGAATACCTGAGTTTTACCGTAAAGAATATTGATGCCGAAAGAAAAACCCTTATCGGAGTCGGTATCTCAAAGGAGTCTGACACCAGCTTAGGTATGACCCTGGTGGAGTACAACTTTGAAAGTGGGAAACTAAAAGAATTATCGCGAAAAAGGTACCAGAGTATCGAGGATATGGAAGGTTGGGACAAATTAAGCCTGCGATACAACACGCGTCTCAACGAGGTAAACCAGCAGTTATTGGAGTACGCCTACCTTGAAGATTATCATCTTAAAATAGAAGATTTAAGTACTAGTGAGATTATGGCAGACCAGTGGACGAATGACATCAGATCGGGTGCTTACAGCAATGACGGCCAGTTTCTTGTCCTTGGATTTGTAGATGGTAAAGTTAAAGTCCTCTCGAAAGGGCAGGAAATCTATAATTTTATCGGGATGGAGGGAGATATCTCCAACTTTCAGATCAATGGACGTTTTCTGCTTATTCTTGGCAGTAATGACAAGATCAATGTTTTCGATACAGAAAATGAATTCCGTAAGATCTATACCTGCAGCTTTATGGGCGAGGGTGAGTTCGTAATAGCGAATGAAGAAGGGTATTATTATGCTTCCAGGGGTGCAATTGGATCAATTGCTTTTAAAAAAGGGGCCCAGGTATTCCCATTTGAGCAATTTGACCTTATTTATAACCGACCCGATCGTGCGGTGAAAAACCTGGTGGATCTCAATATCACCGATCAAAGTCTGGCGGAGGCATTTGAACGGGCTTACCTTAAACGCCTTAAAAAGACTGGATTCAACCCGGAGGATATAAGCAATACATTTCATTTGCCGGAAGTGAGTTGGGAAATATCGCAGCTGACTCCCACTACTGAAGGCTCTAAGATCGTAATTCCGGTATCCGCCCTTGACAGTCTGTATACTTTAAATAGGCTCCATCTTTGGATCAATGATGTACCGGTTTACGGTTCCGGCGGGAGGATTATTGATAGTGGGAAGTCCTATAATACAGAAATTGAGATACCCCTTACTCCTGGTCAAAACAAGGTACAGGTATCCGTAACCAATGAAAAGGGTTCTGAAAGCTTGAAAAAAACGTTCCGCATTGAATCCACCCATTCCTTTGGAAAGTCTGATTTGTACCTCGTGAGCATTGGAGCCAGTAAGTATGGTAATGAGAATTTCAATTTAACGTACGCTGCAAAAGATGCGAAAGATCTGGCCGATTTCACTATTTCAGAACTATCCGGGGACTACAATGAAATTCATTCCACTATTCTCCTCAACCATGAGGTGACCACTGATCGGATCAAATCATTGAAATCAGATCTGTTAAAAAGTAACCCCCAGGATGTGGTAATTTTATTCTATGCGGGTCATGGCCTTCTGGATCAAAATCTGGACTATTATTTTGCCACCTATGGAACCGATTTCACAGACCCCTCCAAGGGAAGTCTACCTTACGAAGAATTAGAAGGATTATTAGATGGAATTCCCGCTCGTAAAAAGCTTTTGTTGATTGATGCTTGCCATTCCGGGGAGATCGATAAGGAAGAGGTTGTGCAGACGACCGAGGAGATTGATGTCGGTAGTTTGCAATTCCGGGGGTTTAAGGGATTTGAAAATAAGAAAGGTGAGCTCGGACTTAAAAACTCCTTTGAACTCATGCAGATGCTTTTTGCTGATTTACGAAGAGGTACAGGGGCTATGGTAATCAGCTCCGCAGGAGGAGTAGAAGTTGCCCTGGAAGGGACTATTTGGAAAAATGGGGTATTTACCTATTCATTACTGGAGGGCCTAAAGACCCGGAATTGTGATTTAAATAATGATGGGGAAATCAGGGTTTCCGAGCTGCGGGAATATGTGATCAGTAAGGTGGAAGCTCTGACTGATGGCAAACAAAATCCGACTTCCCGGAAGGAAAACCTTGAATTTGACTTTTCAGTATGGTGACATTAATATTTAAATTGCACGCATGAATCAGAGGCTGAAGCTGCTCATTTCATTTGGGATTCCCCTGCTGATCTTATTCATGCCGGCCTCCTTCATCCCCCTGGATAATCTGACATTGGTTGAGCAGCGAATGATCGCAATTCTTTTCATGGCAGCCCTTTGCTGGATTCTGGAACCTATTCCCGTGTTTTCCACTTCGATTCTAATCATCGTGCTTGAATTGGTAATGATCTCCGATAAAAGCCTGGTCATTTTCAGGGAGGACGGAAACACACTGGGGGAACTGATACCCTATGGGGAGATCATGGGTACCTTCGCTTCCCCTATAATCATGCTGTTCCTGGGGGGCTTCTTCCTCGCGATGGCAGCCACCAAATACCGCCTCGATGTCAACCTGGCAAGGGTAATGCTGAAGCCTTTTGGGAACAAGCCCAAATTCGTCATGCTCGGCCTGATGGTTATCACCGCCCTCTTCTCCATGTTCATGAGCAATACCGCCACTACGGCTATGATGCTCTCCATACTCATGCCTGTACTTGCGCTTTTCCCAACGGACGGGAAAGGCAAAATCGGGTTTGCTCTTTCAATTCCAATTGCCGCTAATGTTGGAGGGATAGGTACCCCGATTGGTACTCCACCCAATGCAATAGCGCTCAAGTACCTGACTGGAGAGGATTATATAAGCTTTGGAGAATGGATGGTCTTTGGGCTACCATACGTGCTGGTTATTCTCTTCATTAGCTGGGTGGTCCTTCAATGGCTCTTTCCTGCTAAAGTCAAGGAAGTGGATATGGATATCAAGGGTAAGTTCCTGAAAACATGGAAGGCTTATGTAGTCTATATCAGTTTCATACTTACCATCCTGCTGTGGTTGACAGATTTTCTTCACGGTATGAATTCATACATCGTGGCTCTCATACCCGTGGCTGTTTTCACCAGTTTCGGGATCATCACAAAATCTGATCTGAAGAATATTAGTTGGGATGTTCTTTGGCTGGTGTCAGGGGGTATTGCCCTGGGGCTTGGTCTTGAGAAAAGTGGGCTCGCAGCTCACCTGATCGATGCCATACCATTTGGCACACTACCTGCCTACATTATCATCATCAGTATTACCTTGCTTGCAGTCGTTATGGCTAACTTCATTTCAAATACTGCTACGGCAAACTTGTTGCTGCCTATTGTTGCTGCCTTGGCTATGTCGATCCCGGCACTTGCAGAATTCGGAGGGGTTCGCCACCTTATTGTCATGACTGCTCTCAGCTGTTCAATGGGAATGTTGCTTCCGGTGAGTACTCCCCCAAATGCCCTGGCTTTTGGAACCGGATATTTCAAGACCCCGGATATGGTCAGGGTAGGCCTGATCATAATGGCTGTAGGATATCTTTTTATCCATCTTTTCGCGTACCTTTTTAACACCGCAATCTGATGGATTTCAAAGGGTATTCATATCAGCAGATCAGGGAGCGTTATTTTTCAGAGGAAAAGAACAGCCGGAAATTAAAAAAGGGAGAAATCCTGATGAAACAGGGAGCGAAAAACGATCGGCTCTACCTGTTGATTAAAGGGAAGATAATTGCCTATGTGAGCAATGAAGCTGGCAATAAATACGAAGTTTTCAGGATCAATCCCGGGATGTTTGCCGGTGTATACAGTTTTTTCTCCGGGAGCTACATGAGCAGAACTACCATGGAAGCAGTTGAAGATTCTGAACTGCTATTCCTGGAGGCTCAACCCTTCGAAGAACGTGAGGATACAGAATCGGAAATCCGCTTTCTGCTACCAGTTATCCTGAGTGATCTCAATGCACGGATGGAATCGGCGCATCAGATGGCTTCCGAAAAAGAAGAAGCTATTACCCAATTACTAAAAGCCGAAAAAATGGCTACCCTCGGTCAGCTTGCGGCGGGACTAGCACATGAATTAAACAATGCGGTGAGTGTCTTAAAGAGCAAGTCAGACTGGTTGGCCAGGGAACTCGATAACTTTTTCCGCAACCAGGGGGCTGAGGTTTTTGATTTCTACCATCGCGGACTTGAAACCGGCCAAGCTATGAGCTCCCGGGAAGTCAGGGAGGACCGTGAAAAGATTTCCGTTGAACTGGGTGTGGACCGGAATACAGCCAAAAGACTGGCAAGAACAGGACTTCCAATATCTACATTAAAAGAGCATCGGGGTGATCTTGAAAGACTCATCATTTACTGGGAGATTGGTGCCGCCTTCCACGATATGGGTCTGGCCTCTGAACATGCGTCCCAGGTGGTTCAATCGGTAAAAGAACTCGGCGCCGGTTCTGCAGAGCGAAAAAGCGGACTTGATATCAACAAAACGCTCCGTGATGCTCTAACCCTCATCCAAAGCGTCCTGAGACAAGTGGAGGTCCAGACAGAATTAAAAGAAGGACTTTATACTATGGCGAGCAGTGGTGAATTAGTCCAGGTATGGATCAATCTACTGAAGAACGCTTGCGAGAGTATGATTAATTCCAGGATGGAAAATCCAGTGCTCCGGGTTGAGACCTCAGGGACTGCCAAATGGATAACCGTCAGGGTAATTGATAACGGTCCCGGTATCCCGGATGACATCATTGGAAAAATATTTCAGCCCAATGTGACTACTAAGAAAGGGGGGCTATCCTTTGGCTTGGGGCTGGGATTACCGATTTCATTAAATATTATCCAGGATTATAACGGGAGTATATCCGTGAATTCAAATCCGGGACGAACCGAGTTTATTGTTAAATTGCCTGTAGCCTAGGATGGAAAAACTGTTTATCATAGTAGTGGATGACCAACGGGAAGTACTTACTACCGTCAGTTCAGAACTTGAAGCTCTGGGCTCCCTGGTATTCGTGGAAGAGTGCGAATCCCCGGCAGAAGCCTGGGAACTGATCGAAGAAATTGATGCCAACGGCGATTACCCAGCCGTCGTTATTTCAGATCATGTCATGCCCGTCAAGACAGGAGTCGAGTTTCTCTCCGAGCTAAGCGAGGATTCCCGGTTTGCCGATGTCAAAAAAGTTTTGCTCACCGGGCTCGCCACACATTCAGATACAATCAATGCCATTAACCAGGCAAGCATACACCGGTATGTTGAAAAACCCTGGGATAAAGAGGAGTTCCTGCAAATTGTTCGAACCCTGATAACCGAGTATTTATTGGAAAAAGGGTTGGACTACCAGGGCTATTCGGAAATAACGGATCATGCAACTATCCTGAGATTTATGAAGGACAACGGGTAGCTCAGAAATTCGTTATATTTACTTATAACTAAATTAAAATAACATGGGTACCGGGTTTATCATCCTCATAGCAGCCGTTGCTATCATTATATTCTTCCTGATCGGTGTATATAACAGGTTAGTAAGGCTCAGGAACAATCGCGAAAATGCCTTTGCGGATATTGATGTTCAACTGCGTCAGCGTCACGATCTGATTCCACAGTTGGTGGAAACAGTAAGGGGTTATATGGACCACGAAGCCAAGGTGTTGATCGATGTTACCGAGGCTCGAAATGCAGCGAGGGCAGCCTCCAGTGTGGATGACAAGATCGCTGCGGAAAAGCAGCTTACAACGGCCCTGAGAGGACTGAATATTGCGGTAGAAGCTTACCCTGACTTGAAAGCCAGTTCCAACTTCATGCAGTTGCAGACCGAGATTTCCGATGTGGAAAATAAATTGGCTGCGGTACGAAGGTATTTCAACTCGGCTACCAAAGAATTCAACAATGCCACACAGGTATTCCCCAATAATGTGGTGGCAGGCATGTTTGGATTCAAAACCGAACCTTTCTTTGACCTGGGTGAAGATGACAGGGAACAAATGGAAGAAGCCCCGAAGATCAGCTTTAAATAATGGAATACGTCGGCGTCCAAACCCAAATCTGGCGCAACAATTTTCGTTCTGTCCTTCTCCTGATCGCATTTCCGCTGGAGATGCTCCTGATCTTGTGGTTATTTTCCCTGTACATGGGCTACAGTGAGGCAACAGGAATCGATATGGGTGTTGCCAGCGAATTTTTTCTCGGTGCCGCACCATTTGTAGTCATTGGAGTGGGCATCTGGCTTCTCGTGGCCTGGACTTCTCACTCCTCTATGATCCGCAAAGCCACCGGATCAAAACCCCTTGAAAGAAAAGAGAATACCAAGGTGTATAACCTCGTAGAAAATCTATGCATTTCACGGGGTTTACGCGTTCCCAAAATCTATATAATTGAGGATGACTCACTTAATGCGTTTGCCAGTGGTATTTCTGAAAAAACCTATGCTATCTCACTGTCTCGTGGAATCATTGAAAAACTCGATGACCATGAACTCGAAGGGGTAATCGCCCATGAACTCACACATATCATGAACCGGGACGTACGACTCCTGATTGTTTCGATAGTCTTTGTCGGGATATTTGCCTTCCTCGGTGAAGTAGCAGCGAGGTCCCTGATCTACGGTGGCAGAGGTAGAGGCAGTAAGGACAACAAGGGAAATGCTGCAATGATCATACTACTTCTACTTCTAATACTCGGGTATTTTGTTGCCCTGTTGACCCGTTTTGCAATTTCCCGCAAAAGGGAATACATGGCAGATGCAGGTGCCGTCGAACTCACCCGGAACGCCCCAGCCCTTGCTAATGCCCTGCGAAAGATCAAAGGTGACCCCATCATTGAAGCCGTAAAAAGAGATGATGTCGCCCAGATGTTCATCGAACACCCTAAGAAGAAATCAAAAGCTGCCGCCTTCCTCACTGGTATTTTCGCCACGCATCCACCTATTGATAAGAGGATCGCTCTGCTGGAACAGTTTTAGTGAGGGAAAGTGTAAATGTGGTAAAGTGGTAATGTTCTCTGTGGATCCCTGTGTTCCCTGTGTCTCTGTGGTGAATTCTTTCAGCAGGATGTTCAATTGTTCCCCTCGTCCCCTAAACTTTTGTCTTTCCCCAGATGTTTCTATTCCAGATACAAACAATTATCTTTGCAGCGAGATTAAAGACTTATGGATTTTAGCATTTTGACCATTGTGTTGTGCGGACTGATAGTGATCGGGACTTTCCTTTTCATGGAGGGGGTGGCGTGGTTTACCCATAAATATGTGATGCACGGGTTCCTTTGGATTTGGCATGAATCACACCATAAGGTTCATGACCATGTGCTGGAACGAAACGATCTTTTTGCAGTAGTTTTCAGTTTGCCGAGTATTTTGCTGCTCGCACTTTCATGGGGTAACAATCCCTATATCTCTGCGGTCGGACTCGGAATATTTGCCTATGGGGTATTTTATATAGTCTTTCACGATATCGTAGTACACCAGCGGGTCAAATGGAATCCGAAAAAGAAGAGTTCCTATCTGAAAAGGATGATCAATGCCCACTATATCCATCACAAGGTGCATTCGAAAGGTGGAGCAGAGGCATTCGGATTCCTCTATGCGCCGAAAAAGTTTGACAAACGGGCCATCGATCACAAGTAATTCCACTCCAGGAATATTTGCCCTTTTAAGAAAATAATTGCCTGAAAAAGGCCCTTGTAAAAGTGGCGTTTGCGTATTTGGACATGATCCTGATATCTTCAGCCACTGAAGTCTCCTCGTCCAGAAACTTGAATATCAAATCAGCAGGGAGCTTGCTGTACATATTGTCGAACAACTCCTCTCCCTTGTCATTCTGATCTTCAAGTATTCCCAGGAATATGGAATCATAGAATCTGTTTTTCCCCTTGGCTACACCCTTTTGAGGAGACTTGCCTCTTTTGAGGTTGTCTATCACCCGAGATATAAATCTTTGAGAAATCTTAAAAGAATATCCGCTGGAGGGCTTAACCCAGCCTCCTGCCGTTCCGATCTTGATCAGTTTTCCGTCGTGATGCCGGTTGAATTTGTAAGTGGTCATGGGAATTATGCCAACTTCTTTTTCAATAATCCTGTAATTCCTGCCGGGATAGTATTTTGACAAATATCGAGTGAGGTACTCCTCATACTCCTCCTTCTTGATCAATGTCTCATTAAAAAAGGTAAATTCCACAAGCCCTTTTCTCGGACCGAATGGAAGTATATACATAAAACTGCAGGTCCCGGGCATCCTGTCCCTGAAATCCATCATAGTAAACATGTCCGTATCGAAGACTTTATCCTCAAATTCAATTACCCAGCCCAGGAAATGTTGAAGCAGTTTCACTGAGTCGGTATCGGTGTGGTACTCCTCCGGAATCCGGCTATCAAAAATCCAGTTTCCCTTGTATTCTTTTCCGGATGCAATGACGGTACCGTCAGAACCCGCCAATTCAACTTCCGATTGCAACCAGTCCACCCGGTCATGTTCCCCAATTATACCTTTGGCATACTGATAGAAATCTACGGCACGAAGTGTCTTATAGAGATATTCCCCCATATTTAGATCAATACTCCTTTTCGAGGAATGGAATAAGCCCTTGCTCCAGGATTTATGGATAATGGAATCGTAGGGACCCATCCCCTTCTCCCAAAAGCTCCAGGTGCGGTCATTCTCCTTTTTTGGGGATTTGTCAATAATGAGGATAGTGGATTCGGAAAAAAATTCTTCCTCAAGAATTGACAACACCAGCTGAAGTCCGGCGGCTCCTGCTCCTACTACAATAAAATCATAAGAGGATCGCGACATAGAGAGTTCCAAAAAACACGAGTTAGGTCAAATATATGTGAATTGAGAACTCAGTGTTAAGATTTAACTTTCTTTTGAAACAGAAGCCCTGGAAAATTGTTCCTGCTCCTAATCGAAAAAGGGCGAATAACTGATAATATCTTACCTTGCACCACGTGGCAGAAGACTTTAAATCCGGATTCGTTTCCATTATCGGGAAGCCTAACGCTGGCAAATCCACCCTGATGAATCAACTCGTAGGTGAACGGCTCTCCATTATTACGCGAAAGGCCCAAACCACCAGGCACCGGATCATGGGGATACTGACGGAAAAGGATTTTCAGATCGTCTATTCGGATACACCGGGAATACTGAACCCCGAGTACAAATTGCAGGAGTCCATGATGCGCTTTGTAAACCAGTCCCTTGAAGATGCTGACATTGTTTTACTGGTGGTCGAATTGGGCGAAAAATATGATGCCGAACTACTTTCCAGGCTGGAGAAGATTGACGCCCCCATTATTCTCGTTCTGAATAAAACGGACCTCGGGGTTGGAACCCAGGTAGAGGATAAACTCGAATACTGGAAAGGGTGTCTGCCCGCTAAGGAATTCGTCCCTGTATCAGCACTTAAGGGGGATGGAGTAAAAGAGCTAAAAGCAGTACTGAAGAAATTACTTCCTAAACATCCACCCTATTTCCCGGAAGATGAACTGACGGATAAATCAGAGCGGTTTTTCGCGGCAGAGATTATCCGCGAGAAGATCTTTATGAACTACAAACAAGAGGTTCCCTATTCTACTGAAGTAGAGATCACCGAATTCAAAGAGGACGAGAAAATCATCCGAATGAGGGCTGAGATTTTTGTCGAACGAAAAAGCCAGAAGGGAATCCTCATTGGAAAGGGTGGGGAGGCTCTCAAGAAAGTAGGAATCGAAGCCCGCAGCGATATGGAATCCTTTTTCGGCAAGCAGGTCCACCTGGAGACCTTCGTAAAAGTTGCCGACAATTGGCGTAAGAATGAGATGAAACTTAGGAGATTTGGCTATTGAAGTGAATGGGTAAATGGGTAGATGGGTTGATGGGTGAACCCTTCTACCCTTCTACTCTTCAACCTATAATGCTCCTTCTTTAATTTCCTCTACAACACCCGGATCGAGTAATGTCGAAGTATCGCCTAAATCCTTCATATCCCCGGAAGCAATCTTACGGAGTATCCTTCGCATAATCTTTCCTGAACGTGTTTTAGGCAAGCCCGTTACAAACTGGATCTTATCGGGTTTGGCGATCGGTCCTACCTCCTTGGTTACTATTGAAAGGATCTCTTTGCGGAGGGCATCCTCATCTTCAGGCTTTTCATAGCAGATTACATAGGCATAAACTGCATTACCTTTTATTTCGTGCGGAAATCCAACCACGGCAGACTCTCCAACATTGGGGTGTTCATCAATGGCGCTTTCAATCTCTGCGGTACCGAGGTTATGACCCGATACAACCAGTACGTCATCCACCCGGCCAGTAATTCTCAGGAATCCTTCCTCGTCTCTTCTGGCACCATCCCCAGTGAAATATTTGCCTGGAAAGGCTGCAAAGTAAGTATCCTTAAATCTCTGGTGGTTGCCATAAATAGTCCTGGCACTTCCGGGCCATGGAAATTTGATTGTAAGGTTGCCCTCTACACCATTTCCTTCTATTTCATTCCCTTCATTATCTACCAGTGCAACTTGAACACCCGGCATAGGGAATGAAGCATGCGAGGGTTTCATAGGTGTGGCATGAGCAATAGGCGAGATCATAAATCCGCCGGTTTCTGTTTGCCACCAGGTATCGATGATTGGACAATTGCCTTTACCGATGTTGGTATTATACCAATGCCAGGCCTCCTCGTTAATGGGCTCTCCCACCGTGCCCAGGACTTTCAGGCTGGAGAGATCGCACTTCTCGACGAAGCTGATGTCCGCAATTTGTAAAGCGCGGATCGCAGTAGGCGCCGTATAGAAAATGTTCACTTTCAGCTTTTCAACCACCTGCCAGAACCGTCCCATATCGGGATAGGAAGGCACACCCTCAAACATAACGGTGGTAGCTCCTGCACTCAGTGGACCATATACAATATAACTGTGGCCTGTAACCCAGCCAATATCAGCAGTACACCAGTAAACATCTCCATCCTGGTAATTAAAAGCCGTCTTAAAAGTATAATTCGTATACACCATATACCCTCCGCAGGTATGGACCATCCCTTTGGGTTTTCCTGTCGATCCTGATGTATAGAGGATGAACAGCATATCCTCGGCATCCATTACCTCGGCAGGACATTCACTATCCACCATACTGCATTCGTCAATCCACCAGACATCGCGCCCTTCCTGCATGTTGATTTCTGTACCTGTGCGCTCAAGAACAATAACTCTCTCAACGGTAGTACACTTTTCAAGTGCTTCATCCACAATTGCCTTGAGTGAAATTGCTTTGGCCCCACGGAAAGACCCATCTGTTGTCAGAACGAGTTTGCAGCTAGAGTCATTTATTCTGTCGGCCAATGAATTGGCAGAGAAGCCTGCAAAAACCACGGAGTGAACAGCACCAATCCTGGCACAGGCCAGAAGGGCAATGGCCAGCTCGGGAACCATGGGCATATAAATACAAACTCTGTCACCTTTTCCTACACCGTTCTTCTTAAGAACATTGGCAAAATTTCCCACGCGCTCGGCGAGTTCTGAATAGGTGAGGGTGATACCCATTTCATTGGGATCATTGGGTTCCCACACTATCGCGGGCTGATCTCCCCTGGTTTCAAGGTGACGGTCAAGGCAATTTTCAGTGATATTCAACTTGGCCCCTTCAAACCACTTTATCTCAGGTTTATTAAAGTCCCACTCAAGTACCTTATCCCACTTCTTTTTCCAGTCAAATGATTCAGCTACTTCTGACCAGAAACCCTCCGGGTCCTGAACACTTCGTTCATAAACATTTTTATAATCTTCAAAGGTTTTAATCGGCTCCATTTCGATTGTTTTGTTCGTTAGTACAGGCTCCATTTTCTTAGCATTAATGTCAATTTAATTAATGCTGAATTTAGCTCCCAACTCGGGGACATCAAAAGGCGATAATCACTAATAAAACTGATTTTTATACATAAAATGCTTGCTGGAAATACAGTTTTTCTACTTCTCTTTTCCGGGCTTACCCTTACCCATCTCAAGTTGAAGGAAACTCTCCACTTTGGCCTTTAAAGACGCCTTATCCCTATCGTATTCAATCTTTGTTAATTGATCGGGGGTTGAACCAACATGCAAGGTTTGTGTAGGGAAAGCAAAGTCAATTCCCAATTGATCCGCGAGCTTGATAACCAGTAAAATAATCTCATGTCGGGATCTCAATTCATTGGACCAGTCGGGCACTGAAAAGAAAATATAAAACATGATCTCTATAGAACTGGAGGCTAGATTATTCACATGTACTTCGTAGTAGTCCTTCCTGGTATCGGGATGATTCTTAACGATGTCTTTTAGCCCATCCACAAAAGCCTGTAATAATTCGGGTGGAGTGGAATAGGTTACCGACAATTGAGTAAAAAACCTCCTGTAGACCCTCAAGCCATGGTTATCGATGGTCTGATTGGTGATTACACCATTCGGAATATACATCACAGAATTGCGGAAGGTCCTGATCCTCGTGGCGCGAAAGCCCACTTCTTCCACAGTACCGTCAACATCACCAGAAGTGACCCAATCACCTACCTGGAATGGCCTGTCGAAAAAGATCATCAGGGAACCAAAGAAATTTTTAATCGTGTCTTGTGCAGCGAGCGCAAAGGCCAGACCACCAATGGAAAGTCCGGCGATTAAGCCGGTGATATTGACTTCAAGATTATCCAGTATCAGAAGAATACCTATAATCACAACGAAAGTCTTCAGGGATTTCCTAACCAGCGGAACCAGTTGGTCATCCAGCGTACTCTCTGTCTTAAGGGCGAGTTTGGCGAGGTATTCGCTGAAAATATCTACTACCCGGTAAAAGAATATAACCGCAAAGACCGGCCAAACTACCTGGAGGCCCGTCACTATGAATGAGCTGATCTTTATCGGTAACTGAAGTACCGGGATCAGGGTCATCAGAATCGGAAAAATAATCAGGATACTGACAGGCCGGGCTACTCTTTGAAGCACTTTCGTAGCCAGCTTTTCATAACCCGCCAATTTCAGAAGACGGATAAATATCTTTTCAATCAGGAAAGTGAATACCCTGTGCATCACAAAAGTGAACAGGATAATCACAAACAAGCCTATATACTGCCAGAGGTAGAGACCCAGGTATTTATCAATGCCCGATTTGGGCATGAGGTCCAACAACTTGTCAGTTCCCAGGGGAAAAGTCTCTCTGTGCCATGAAGCAATCAGCTGTGAACTGCGCTTACTGTAAAGCCACTTATCATCGACCTTCTCCAGGTATAATTCAGGAATGTGGTGATCGAGGTAATAACGATTTCGGTTCCTGGTGGAATCGAGGTAATCGGGATCCTTTGATATGATCTCCATATCGATATAAATCCCTCGCCCATCGAGAACCTGCTTGAGTTTAATTGCCAAATCCTTCCGTTCTCCCTCGTCCTTCGGGAAAGACAAGGCAGCTTTTTCCGGCTGGTAACTGTCGTGTTGTAAATACTTCAGGTGATTGTATACGCTGTGATAGGGAGTTGCTACATTGACCGAATCCTGGCCAAAGAGCATACCTCCGGATATTACCAAACCCAGAAGCAAAAAGCCTACTTTAAAATGAGTAGATGCTGATCTTGTTCTCATAGGCTGTGTATATTTTGTACTCATTATTCTTTTCAGAAAATATTACCCCAATATCAAATTTGCTGTTGATAGGACTATTATTGATGAGGTCTCCGTTCCTGTTATACAGGTAGGAAAATTCCTGCTCTTCATCCGTAACCACATATAATTTCCGGTCAGATCCAAAGTCATAATATTGGTAATTGAATGGTCGCGTGCTAATAATATTACTCCTGAAGATCTCATTTCCCGATTTATCCATTACCTGGAAGTACCCGATATCCTTATTTACCAGGATATACCCTTTGTTGCTATACTCGGGAACAATATCAAACTGTACATTTCTCGAAGATCTGAAAAGTTGCTGTGAGTTGATCCTTTTGCCATTAAGGTCGTACTTATATAGCAATCCATCCTTTGTTATAAATGTCAAAACGGTAGAGGAAAACGAGCTTCCAATTTCACGGTGAAAGACCGGCCGTAAGTTCGGGCCCAGGTCAATTGGAAATCCCGGGAGCATTTCCCCTCTCCTGTTCATCAGGTTGACCCTCCCCTTTTCCTGAACTGCTACAATTATATCCCGTCCCCTGACACGGAAATGAAAGGGGGCAATAGCAAGGCGACCCTGGAGAGCCCTTGGGCTCCATCCATTGAGGTCGTTAACTTGCTGGTCGTACAAGTAAACATTGCCACGGAGATCACTTGTGGCAAACCGGTACCTTTTAGTGTTGTCGTAATCGATTATGTTAAATCGATCGATCTTGTAGGGTAGTTTGCTTGGAAATCCCTCAACGTAATTTCCGTCTCTATCGATCACGTGGATAGCAGAATCTGTGGCGAAAGCATATTGCAGTTTATCATTCCGGTAGAAATCCACCTGGGTAATCTCTCCCCTGATGTCCGATGACAAGGTCTTTGACCACAATACTCCCCGTTGAGGTGAGATCAGGTAAAGTTCATTTTCATTGTCTTGAATAATTACTTCGAGGGAAGGAGTACGATGGTTCCTCACCACCTTTGGTTTCAATTGAACCGGTGAATTCAATTCAACGCTCAGGTCGGGATCGAGTCTTCTGCGCCGGGTTAAAATGCTGCTGTTGTCGGCATTGTATGACATCGCCAGGCTGGTGAAAAATTTCTTATCGGTGTAACTGAACTGAATTGCAAGGAGATCAAAATTTCGGTAGGTATCCCCCATCACTTCGAAATGATCCCCCCAATAGATATGCAGGTTTTCAAGGATATAATCCCACGAACGGTTGACATCAAAGTAAATACTGAAGCTCGATTCCTTTAGCGTGTTTTCATAGAAGCTGTTCTTTTTGATCGACTTTCCCCATGTATTTTCCGTATCCATATCGATTAACCAGTTCTTAATCGTCTGGATCGAGCTACTCAAGACGACCAGGTTGTCCGTAACGGTGTAGAAATACCGATCGGATTGATCCTTGAAATAAGGTGTTAGTGAGGGAAGAAATTCGGGATTTCTCATTTCCAGGATCCGCGAATCACTGAAATCCTCATAATACAAGGTATCATCCAGTGAATTCACAGCGTCTTGCGCTAATTGTAACAATAACCGTGAGGTCTCGTCTGGCTCATTCGAACGGAGGAATACGAGCTTTTCCGATTCTGTAAGGGATATCCCTTCCATTACAGCATAGGCTACCTCACCACTCAAGGTGTTCAACCACTCTTTGTCGACTTCGGTCGCATTGAATTCCTCAGAAAAATAATTGATATAATAAGCCGTTTGTGATGGGATGTATAATTTAATATTGCTGGTTCCCGAAGGTTTCGCTTCCAGACTTTTCAGAAAATCCTCATTTTCATAATAACTAAATCCCGTCAGTAGAATTAAATCATCCTTGATATCCAGGTCCAGGAAAGCTGATTTTCCCACCTTTCCAAGACCGGCTGAAAGGCGGCGGCTTTGAGGGGCCACGAAAGAATTCAGAAGCACACCCAATTGATCATAATTGAAATAGAGATTGCCGGCATCTTGAGCGATTTTGGTATTGAAAAATGGTTCGGGGTTAGCAGCCTGGAATGACCTGGTTCCATCTTCTGTGAGCCTTCTGATCACATCTTCCGTAAGGAAAGAAGAATAGCTCCCCCACCAATAGTCCTCATTCATAGCATAGCTGAAATCACGGGCCTCCAAGGGTATTTCATTAATTGTATAGCCATTATAGATTCTCTCAGCAGCAGCTTTCGTGGATGATTTGTTTAGTTCGGCAATAAAAGATTCAAGGACTTTCGGATTCCTCTTTTTATCCAGGATGTAGAGATAATCAAAATCGGTTCCTGAAACCGGGTTAATCACTATCAACAAACCTCCGTCCCGTATCATGCGATTGACCTTATCTCTTGGCACCAGTGAATCGAGTTGTGAGAGGTTGGATTTAATAAAGCCAAAGGATTCTTCTCCAGTAAGCGATTCCCAAAGGGTCGTTTCGTTGATCGCCGAAATGATATCCAATCCATTTTGGGGCTCATAGACCAGGGATGCGGATTCAGGTACAAGATCCCATAGGGTCCCCTCGGGTCTGTTGAAGTACCGATCATAGGTCCATATCCCGCCTGCAACCAATCCAACAATAACTAGCGTAATGATCAGCGCTGTTCTGTTCATCAGAGGAATTTGTTTCCCTTATTTTTCTTCACCTCTCCAAAAATCTGTCTGAATTTTCGCTCATCATCTTTTTTACAGATGAGGAGTGCATTCCCATGATCAGCTACCAGGTAATCCTGCAAGCCGTCAACTACAATCAACTTATCTTTTGGGCCATAGATCACTGAATTGTTCACATCAAAAAGCAAGGCTTCAGCGTCTGCATAGTTATTATCTTCATCTTTCTCAGATATCTCATGCAGGGCAGCCCATGAACCGAGGTCCGACCATCCAATATCAACCGGAACCACAAAAACATCAGAGGCTTTCTCCATAATCCCATAATCCACGGATTCATTTTTACACTGCGAGTAGGCAAGATCTATACTGTCTTGTTCCTTTTTCGTGTTGATGTCTTTTTCTGCCTCCTGGAATATCTCATACACATCTGGAAGGTGCTCCTCAATGGCGGAAAGGATTACATTATTATTCCAAATGAACATACCGCTGTTCCATACAAAATCACCACTTTCCAGGAATTTTTGAGCTAATTCCAATTCCGGTTTTTCGGTAAAAGTTTTCACTTTTTTAAACTCACTGCCATCATCCAAGATATACTGGATATAGCCATAACCCGTCTCGGGTTTATGGGGTTGGATTCCCAGGGTAATTAGTACCTCTTCTTTTTCGGCCTTCTCCACAGCGCTTAATATCACTTCATGAAAACGCGTCTCATTAAAAATAGCATGATCCGAAGGGGCAACCACCATAGTTGCATCGGGATTTAACTTCCTGATCTTAAAGGCAGCATACGCGATACACGGTGCTGTGTTTTTTCCCACATGCTCCTTGAGAACCTGGTGATCACCGAGGTCCGGAATCTGCTCACGGATGATCGGCTCGTATTTCTTATTGGTGACGATGATTATATTCTCACGCGGGATAATAGATGAGAACCTTTCAAAAGTGTGAACTAACAGGCTCTTCCCCGTTCCGAGGAGATCCATGAACTGTTTGGGCTTGGATTCACGACTCGCAGGCCAGAACCTGCTGCCTATTCCTCCTGCCATTATTACTACATAGGTGTTTTTATTCATTTTTCAGACTATTCCTTCTTTTAAAAGATCATGTAAATGGACAAATCCAGCCACGTTCCCATTGTCCACTACAATGAGTTGCGTGATGGAATTTGATTGCATTATTTGAAGTGCCTTAACCGCATGGTCACCGATGCTGACTGTCTTTGGATTTTTCGACATAATGTCTACTGCGTTGTAAACCTCCCATCCGTCCGCACCTTCAAGCATTCGTCTTAAGTCTCCATCTGTAATAATTCCCGTCAGGTCTCCATTTTCAGAAATTACGGCCGCGGCACCCAATCTTTTCGCTGAGATCTCAATGATGGCTTCTTTTACCGGCGTATTCTCCCGGACCACGGGTACTTCATTGTTTGGAACGATATCGTCAACCAGTAGGTACAGTTTTTTGCCCAGGGAGCCCCCCGGATGGAGTTTGGCAAAATCCTCGCTTGAAAATCCACGGAGCCTAAGCAGGCAAATTGCCAATGCATCACCTAAAGCAAGGTGTACGGTTGTGCTCGTGGTCGGTGCCAGGTTATTGGGACAGGCCTCTTCCCCAATGGTCCCGTTCAATACAAAGTCGGAATGTTTTGCCAGGTACGAATCCATTTGGCTGAGCAGGCCAATAATGTTAACGCCCGTCCGTTTGATCAAGGGTACCAACTCCTTTATTTCCGGGGTATTGCCACTTTTTGAAATACAAATGACTACATCCTCCTTTCTGACCATACCCAAATCTCCATGTATTGCATCGGCGGCATGCATGAAAACCGAAGGGGTACCTGTGCTGTTAAGGGTAGATACAATTTTGTTCGCAATGATAGCACTCTTACCTACACCGGTAACAATAACACGACCGGCTGAGTTGAAAATTTCAAGGACCGCATTCTCAAATTGGTCGTCTAAAAGGGACGCACAATTCTCTATAGCTGAGCTCTCATTTAGCATTGCATCCCTAGCCCAACTTTTAATATTTTTTGTTATCTTCAAATGGCCCTTGATTAATTTTTCTCACCCCGATCAGCGTAAAGATAATCAATCAAAGGTATAATTGTCACAGTCATGACTGTAGTTGAGGAACAGGATCTGCTTAAGGTAAAATTAAAGGAAGTATTCGGTTACAACCAGTTCCGGGGTAATCAGGAACCGATTATCAGGAATATCCTCGACGGAAGAGATACGTTTGTGATTATGCCCACAGGAGCGGGTAAATCACTTTGCTATCAATTGCCGGCTATGATGACTGATAAAATGGCGATCGTGATCAGCCCTTTGATCGCCTTGATGAAAAACCAGGTAGACCAGCTGAATGCTTTTGGAATTAATGCAAAGTTCCTTAACTCTACCCTGAGCAAATCCGAGATTACCCGGATAAAGAAAGAAAGTATAGCCGGGGAGGTCAAACTTCTCTATGTGGCTCCAGAGTCTCTCACAAAAGAAGAGAATGTGGAGTTTCTCAAAAAGGTAGATATCGCCTTTATCGCAGTCGACGAAGCGCACTGTATTTCTGAATGGGGCCATGATTTCCGGCCCGAATACCGTAGGATCAGATCAATCATCGATCAGATTGGAAATCTTCCTGTAATTGCACTCACCGCTACTGCCACCCCAAAGGTCCAGTTGGATATACTTAAGAACCTGGAAATTCCGAGTGCTTCCACATTCCAGTCTTCTTTTAACCGCAAGAACCTCTATTATGAAATACGTCCAAAAAAGGACGCGAAGAAACAATTGATCCGGTTTATGAAAGAGCATAATGGTAAATCGGGCATCATTTACTGCCTGAGCCGGAAGAAAGTGGAAGAGATAGCTGAGTTGCTCAGGGTCAATGGATTCAGTGCAGCGCCCTATCATGCCGGATTAGAAGCATCTGTCAGGGAGCGTAACCAGGATGCATTTCTCACAGAGGATACAAATATTATTGTAGCTACCATTGCCTTTGGAATGGGGATCGATAAGCCCGACGTTCGCTTTGTGGTGCATTACGATGTGCCTAAATCGTTAGAGGGATATTACCAGGAAACAGGCCGAGCCGGTAGAGATGGGCTGGAGGGGAATTGCCTGATGTTCTATTCCCACAATGACATCAACAAGCTGGAGAAGTTCAATAAGGATAAACCGGTCACCGAAAGGGAAAATGCCCGTATCCTCCTCCAGGAGATGACCTTTTTTGTCGAGTCTCCCGTATGTCGAAGGAAACTGCTTCTCCACTACTTCGGGGAAGAATTCATGGAAGATAATTGCCATGCCTGCGACAACTGTGTGAAGCCCAAAGATCGATTCGAGGGTATGGAACATGTCCTGAAAGTTTTGCAGGCAGCCGTTCAAACCGAACAGCGTTTTGGGCTCGATCATTTGGTCGATGTGCTGGAAGGGGAAAAAACACAGTACGTAGCTTCCTACAATCACGATAAACTGGAGATATTCGGAGCGGGGAAAGATGAAGACGATGATTTCTGGAAATCTGTAGTCAGGCAAACCCTGGTTCACGAATTCCTCGCAAAAGATCTCGATCAGCTCAGCATTCTGAAAGTCACAGCCAAAGGACGTAACTTCCTTAAGCAACCGGTGTCCATCGAGCTTGCACGCGATCACGAGTTTGAAACCGATGCCGAGGAGGAGGAAGAGAGCATTCGTCAGGTAATGCGCACTAAGGCCTATGACGAGATCCTCTTTGATGAGCTCAAGGCACTGAGGAAAGCACTGGCCAGAAAGAGAGGACTCCCACCCTACGTTATTTTCCAGGATCCATCCCTCGAGGAAATGGCTACCGTCTACCCTACTACTGAGGACGAATTAGCACAAATCAACGGAGTAGGGATGGGAAAGGTGAAGAAATTCGGTACGGAATTTCTCAAGCTGATAAACGAGTATGTTGAAGAGCACGATATCACCACTGCAGCGGAAGTAGTAGTTAAATCTTCGGTGAACAAGTCAAAAATGAAGATCTACATTATTCAGCAAATCGACAGGAAAATGGACCTGGAAGAGATTGCTGAAAATAAAGCGATATCATTTGACGGCCTATTGGAAGAGATTGAGAATATCTGCTATTCCGGTACCCGCCTGAATCTCGACTATTACATAGATCAACTGCTGGATGAGGAAAAGCAGGAGGATATCTACGATTATTTCATGGCGGCCGATTCTGATGATATAGAGTCTGCAATGGACGAACTGGAAGAATTCTACTCTGAAGACGAAGTCCGGCTGATGCGCATCAAGTTTATGTCTGAGGTGGCCAATTAATTAAGGATACCGGAAGTGGATACAGGAACATATATGGGGAATGAGGGTGTACTATGCACCTGTTAGCTTTCTATAATAATACCACGCAATTAATCAAAATAAATTAATCGCATGAGCAGGGTCTATTTATCTTGAGATATGGGTGAACTGGTACATACAATTCTCGGGGCATCGGGTGGTGTAGGCAGGGAGGTGCTCTCAAAGCTGCAATCCACAGGAGAAAATGTCCGGGTGGTGGAACGAACCTCCAAAATCGAGGGGATTGATACTATAAAGGCCGATCTTTTAGATCCTGAACAGGCTGTGGAAGCGATTAAGGGATCGAATATTACCTATTTATGTGTTGGCCTGCCCTATAGCGTTAAATTTTGGTCGAAAAGCTGGCCATTGTTAATGGAAAACGTGATAAAAGCCTGCGAACAAACGGGAAGTACCCTCATTTTCCTGGATAATATATATATGTATGGCCCACCCCCTCTTGATGTTCCTATCGAGGAGACCCACAGTCAAGAACCTTCGTCCAAAAAGGGAGCAATCAGGAAATTTGTGGCAGAAAAACTGATGGATGCTATTAAATCTGGTAGAATACGAGGGAATATTGTACGGGCACCGGATTTCTATGGTCCTTATGCAGTGAACAGTATGTTGTGGATATCTTTCATGGAAAGAATGCTGAAAGGCAAGAGACCACAATTATTTTTTCCCCTGGGAGTAAAGCACACTTATTCATTTACAGGGGATATCGGTAGGGCAATGATCAAAATTGCCATGGATGAATCCGCCAACGGGGAAATATTCCATACACCGGTTGGAGAACCTATTACTCTTGAAGAAGCTACCGGGATTATGAATGATGTATTGAACAATAACCTGGAGGTCAGCGTAGTTCCGGGTTTTATCAAAGCCATCCTGAGGATATTCATTCCAGCACTGTCAGAGCTCAATGAGATGAACTACCAGTTCACGGATGCTTATATTCTCTCGGATGATAAATTCAGGAAGCGATATCCAGACTTTGAAGTTACTTCCAACGAGGAAGGAATAAGTCAAACAATAGAAGCTTTTAAAAGTCGACTTACATAATTTCCCATGCTCCTCTTATCTTTGATTCAAAATCGAATCGAAGATGAATATTCTGGTGATAGGTAGCGGGGGAAGAGAACATGCACTCTCCTGGAAAATTGCTCAAAGTGAAATGTGTGACAAGCTCTTTATCGCCCCGGGCAATGCGGGAACTTCAAATGTTGGAGCAAATGTCTCAATCAACATCAGTGACTTTGATGAAGTGGCCAACTTTATCAAGGAAGAGAATATTCAACTAGTAATAGTCGGACCCGAAGATCCTTTGGTTAATGGAATACGCGATTTCCTCCTGAATGATCCGAGAAGTTCAAAAGTGCTTATTGTGGGGCCTGACAAGCGCGGTGCCATGCTGGAGGGCAGCAAGGATTTCTCAAAGCAGTTTATGAATAAATACAATATCCCGACTGCCAGGTTCAGTACGTTCACTAGGGACACACTCGAGGATGGCTATGCCTTTCTTGAGGACATGTCCGCTCCTTATGTACTCAAAGCCGACGGTTTAGCAGCGGGAAAGGGAGTTTTAATATTAAATACGATCGATGAAGCGGTAAACAGCCTGAAGGAGATGCTGCTCGATAACAAGTTTGGAGCAGCCAGTGAAAAGGTGCTTATCGAAGAATTCATGAAGGGAATCGAAGTTTCCGTATTTGTGCTATCGGATGGAAAAGACTATGTCATACTGCCCGAAGCAAAGGACTACAAACGCATTGGAGAGGGAGATACCGGACTCAATACGGGTGGTATGGGTGCCGTTTCACCCGTACCATTTGCAGACGACACATTTATGTCGAAAGTGGAAGAAAGAATCATTAAACCCACAGTTTCAGGTCTTAATGCCGAAGGGATTGATTATCGCGGGTTTATTTTTATTGGGCTGATGAATGTGGGGGGTGATCCCTACGTGGTGGAGTATAATGTGAGGATGGGAGACCCAGAGACCCAGGCGGTGATCCCACGGGTGGATAATGACCTGGTGGAACTGTTAAAGGCAGCGGCTGAGGGAAAATTAGGAGATACGGATATTCGGTTTAGACCGGAGACTGCCACTACGGTAGTCATGGTTGCTGGTGGATATCCGGGTAAATATGAAAAAGACCATGCAATCAGTGGATTGTCGAATCAATCCGAAGAAATTGTCTTTCATGCCGGAACACGCGTTGAGAATGGAAATGTACTCAGCAACGGGGGCCGCGTACTCGGGATAACCGCCCTCCATGACCACTTGGAAGGAGCACTCAAAAAGTGCTATGAACGAATTGATGGAATATCGTGGAAGGATTGTTATTTTAGGAGAGATATTGGTGAGGATTTGAAACAGTAGTGCCCAACTTCACCAAGGCTTCGTTGGGCAAAGCGGTAAAGCCTGCCTAGGCTAAAGCTTCGGCAGATAAAACGCAGAACAGACCAACTGACCAACCGAAATATGGCTTGTGCATCATGTGTAAATGGAGAAGTGGCAGGATGCCGGAATAACGGTGGATGCGAAACCGGTGGGTGCAATAAACTCAACGTTTTTGACTGGTTGACGGACATGAACTTGCCCGTCGATTCCTCATATGACATTATGGAGGTAAGGTTCAAGAATGGAAGAAAACATTTTTTTCGAAATAAAAACCACCTCTTGCTTTCCACAGGAGATCCCGTAGTCGTTGAAATGGATAAAGGCTATCACCTTGGATTTGTATCACTTCAGGGAGAGTTGGTCAGGCTACAGATGCGAAAGAAGAATGTTGAGGATGACAGTCTCCTTGACATTGTCAGAAAAGCTCACCACAATGACCTTGAAAAGTATGAAGAGGTTCGTAAAAAAGAACCCGGTGCGATGTTCAGGGCCAGGGAGATCATAGCCAGTTTAAGCCTGGAAATGAAGCTTACGGATGTTGAATATCAGACTGATAACTCCAAGGCTACATTCTATTATTCAGCCGATGGGAGAGTGGATTTCCGTGAGTTGATAAAAGTGCTCGCAGCTGAATTTCGGGTAAGGATTGAAATGAGGCAGATCAGTTTGAGGCAGGAAGCCGGGTACCTGGGTGGAATTGGATCCTGTGGCAGGGAATTATGTTGTTCCACCTGGTTAACATCATTTAAAAGTGTGAGTACCGGTGCCGCGCGATATCAAAATCTCAGTCTGAACCCTTCCAAGCTCTCAGGCCAATGCGGACGGCTTAAATGTTGTCTCAATTATGAATTGGACAACTACAAGGATGCGTTAAAAGACATTCCTGAAGTAAAATCCCCCCTAATTACCGAAAGAGGAGAGGCCAAACTCCAGAAAACCGATATCTTTCGGAAAGTCATGTGGTTTGGCTATGAAGATGAGAATAACTGGCATCCGATTCATGTAGACAGGGTCAGGGAGATACAGCGGCTGAATAAAGAAGGTAAAAATCCTGCAGGACTCCTGGAAGACATTGAAAAAGAGCACCTTGACACCGGACAATTGAATACCGACCTGGATCGGTTGGATAAGAAATACAAGAATAAATCAAGGAGAAAAAGTAAGAAAAAGAAGAGAAGGAATTTTGACAAGAAGTAATATTTATTCGCTGGTAGTTGGTATCCTGTTATTCGGTGTTTCATGTGAATCGTCATCCTTTTATGAGGAGAATCGTGATTTCCAGGGAGCTATCTGGAGAGCCGACAGTACACAGACCTATGAGTTTGAGATTTTGAACAGGAATTTGAAGTACGATGTCATAATCAACCTGAGAAATACACTTTCATACTCATATCGGAACATCTACTTGAACTATGTCCTGAAAAATGAAGAAGGGAATGTAGTGGATGAAAGCCTGGTAGAATTTGACTTGTTTGACAAGGCGGGCAAACCCCTAGGTACCGGAGCCGGTGATATTTTTAGTAATGCCTTACCACTCCTGGAAGATTACGGATTTTCAGAACCCGGTATTTATAGCCTTAGCTTGACCCAATATATGCGGCAGGACAGCCTTAAGCATATCATTTCACTGGGAGTAAGAATCGAATCTTCGCAGCTGGAGATAGTAAATGACTCAGAGGAATAGCTATATTTACACGCTTATTAAGAGCCTTTCATGAGAATCATAATCGCCGGAGCGGGGGATGTAGGTTATCACCTGGCCAAATTACTGGCTTACGAGGAGCAGGATATTGTGATCATCGACAAGGACCAGGAATGCCTTAACCAGGCAGCTACCAACCTGGATGTCGTGACGATCAAGGGAAGCAGCACTTCATATAAAACACTCCAGGAAGCCGATGTATCCAAGGCCGATCTCCTGATATCAGTTACTTCTTCCGAGGAAACAAATCTTACCACTGCAATTATTGGTAAACACATGGGGGCCAAAAGAACGGTGGCCAGGATACAGAATGAAGAATACCTGTTCGATAAGGATAAAATTGACCTCGCGAAGCTTGGTATAGATGAGTTGATTTCTCCCGAATCGCTGGCGGCAAGAGAAATAAAACGCTTGCTCAAGGAAATGGCCATCACCGATAATTTTGATTTCGATGAAGGAAAACTGTCGCTGATAGGATTAAATATAGAGGAAGATAGCCGGATCAGTGGGAAAACTATCCAGGAAGCGGCAAAGCTCAATGGTGAACAGAATTATATAACGGTGGCCATTCTCCGGGAAACCGAAACCATTATCCCCCATGGTAGCACCACCTTTGAGCCGGGAGACCACGCTTACTTTATTACCGCACAGGATGGCATTGACAGCATCCTGAAAATGGTATCGAAGAAGGATGTAGGTAAAAAAGTCATCAAGAAAGTGATGATCCTCGGGGGTAGTAAAGTGGGGGTCTTCGCTGCTAAACGGTTGAGTAAGAAATACAATGTCAAACTGATCGAAAAAGGTAAAGACAAGTGTTTTGCACTCGCTGACGAATTGGAAGATGTGTTGATCATCAACGGGGATGTCAGAGATATCGAATTGCTCGAAGCGGAAGGTATTGGCAACATGGATGCCTTTATCGCGGTTACGGGCAATACCGAAACCAATATCATGTCATGCCTGGTGGCCAAAAAATTCAACGTCAACAAAACAATAGCCCTCGTAGAGAATATTGATTACATCCACCTCTCACAAAATATCGGGGTGGATACCATGATCAACAAGAAATTGATCGCTGCCAATTTCATCTTCAGGTATATCCGAAAGGGGGAAATTATCTCACTTACTTCCATCCACGGGGTCGATGCGGAAGTTCTCGAATTCATCGTAAAAGAAGGATCAAAGATCACCGCCAAACCTATTAAGGACCTGGGGTTCCCTCAGAGTGCAATTATTGGAGGAGCTGTAAGGGATGGGAAAGGCATGACCACTACAGGTAATTTTCAATTCAAACCAAAGGACCGGGCTGTCGTTTTATGTCAGCCGGATTGTATCCACAAAGTGGAGTCATTCTTTAATTAGACCATGAACCTTAATTTCAGGGCCGTAATTTTCATTCTTGGGACATTGCTCCTTTTCAATGGACTCTTTATGTTCCTTTGTGTTCCCCTGGCATTATCCTACGGGGAATATTGGTTGCCCTACCTTTTTTCCGGTGCATTTACTATGCTGGGGGGAGCCATTTTCCGCGCAGTAGGTCATTCGCAAAGAACGAATGAACTCAACAAAAAGGACGGGTTCCTGATCGTTGCAAGTGGTTGGCTTGTTATGTCGCTCTTTGGGACCTTACCCTACCTGGTTTCGGGGGCTATCCCCTCCTTTACCGATGCATTTTTTGAAACGATAAGTGGGTATACGACTACCGGAGCCAGTATACTTACTGATATAGAAAGCCTGCCCAAAGCATTGCTTTTCTGGAGGAGCCTGACACAATGGATTGGAGGTATGGGGATCATCGTCCTCGCGGTGGCTATCCTCCCTTTCCTTGGTATTGGAGGGATGCAGCTATTTGGTGCGGAAGCCCCCGGGATCAGTCCTGATAAGATGAAACCCAGGATCAAGGAAACTGCCAAAAGACTTTGGATTATTTATCTTGGGCTCACCCTCTTGGAATCCGTCCTGCTCTATGCTGGCGGAATGGAATATTTTGATGCGATCAACCATTCATTGACCACCATGGCCACAGGCGGATTCAGTACCAAGCAAGCCAGTATTGGGTATTGGGATTCACCTTTTATACACTATACGATTACCGTATTTATGTTCCTGGCAGGAACTAATTTTACCATTACATATTTCGCCCTCAAGGGTAATTTCAGGAAGGTTTGGTCCAATGAAGAATTCAGAAATTACCTGATTGTAACCCTGCTTGCCGTTGCGCTTGTTTTCCTGGCTGTAATCTCGCTACACGTGAGTACCACCGAAAAATCCTTTCGTGATGCCCTGTTCCAGGTAGTATCGATAATCACGACCACAGGTTATGCGACTTATGATTATACTATGTGGGCTCCAAGTCTGGTTGTGCTCTTTTTCATATTCATGTTCATTGGGGGATCGGCGGGCTCAACAAGTGGTGGTATAAAAATCGTGCGACATACATTACTCTTAAAGAACAGTATCCTGGAAATACGACGACAGTTGCATCCCTCTGCTGTGATCCCGGTTCGTTTGAATCGCAAAGTGGTGAGTCCTGAGATTACTTATAATATCCTCGCATTTATCATGCTTTACCTCTCCGTATTTTTTACGGGACTGATTTTGTTCTCTTTCACCGGCGAAGACTTCCAAACTACGCTTGGGGCAGTAGTTACGGCCCTCGGAAACATCGGCCCCGGATTCGGGGATGTCGGCCCGTCCGAGAACTTCTCCGGCATTTCCGCTTACGGGAAATGGCTACTCTCAGGCCTGATGATTATGGGCCGATTGGAGCTCTTCACAATCCTGATGTTGTTCAGTCCGAGCTTCTGGAAGAAGTATTAACTGTAGAGCGGTAAGTGGTAAAGCGGTAAGCGGTAGAGCCCGCTTCATCCTCCATACATCATCCTATAAAAAAAGCCTCCCGAAGGAGGCCTTTTTTGTTTAGAATCTATGCTTTTAGTTGAACTTATATCTCAGTCCAATCTGCATCTGCCATCTTGAACTTACAAATCCGCCGTCATCAAGGTTTCCATAAAGAGGATCATTGGGAGCATCGGAATTGAATGGCTCATAAGTAAACTGAGGAGTAGTACCATCAACTTCAAAACCTTCGAATTCGATAGCTTCGATGTTCCCCGCGAAGTATCTCTTACCCCATTTTCCATTCAGGAAGTTAGTGAAGTTAAAGATATCAACAGATAACTGGAAGGTATGCCTTTTACCACTTGCATTTTCAATGTAGAAATCCTGGAGAATTCTCAAATCAAGGATGTTCTCAAAAGGAGTCCTATTCTGATTACGCTCTGCATAACTTCCCCTGTTCTCACTCAGGTATGGATCACTTTCAATAAATGAATCCAGCTGAGACCACTGGGTAGCAGCAGTTACTGTATTGCCATTTCCATCAACATAGTCGATCAGGTTAATGTCCGATTGGTTTTCAGGAATATAGATGAGTGCCCTGTTCCTGGAATCCTCTTCCTGGAGATCATCACCGGAACCATAGATATAAGAATAGGGTGATCCGGATCTTCCTTCATAAACAAGACCAATCTGAGTAGCAAAGTTATTTCCGTACTCTTTCCTGTAGTTCAGCTGGGCAATAATCCTGCTTGCTTGCGAAAAGTCTGACCTTCTGATATCATTGAAGAAGTTCCTTCCGTTAATTGCGTGGAGCCCTCTCCACTGTGAAGAGTTTTGGGATGAAGTACCGTCATAGATAGTATAAGCATCTCCATAGCTGTATGCAACAGAACCTGAAAGGTCATTATCAAATGACTTGGACAGTTGAGCCGTGACGTTGTATGTATATCCCTTATTGGTATTGGTACCGAAGATGATACGTCCATAGGTAGGATCAATCTCATCACGTCGGTCAAATATAGGTCGGTCATCCGGGCCACCCGTCAGGTTAGCAATTGAAGGCTTAAGGTTTACGTTCTGATAGTAAACATTATTGAGGAACTTATGGAACAGTCCTTCAAACGTACCAATCAGGCCCCATGGAAGCTTCTTATCAATCGCCAGGTTGAATTTAGCCACCTGTGGAATCTTGAAGTTGGAAGAGAACAAGTCTACATCTCCACTTGGAGTTGGGTTGTTCACGTCTACCGCACCCGGAGGTTGATTGTTGATATCTGGTTCGAAAGGATCGCTCCCAAACGAGAGGTAAGTACCTCGATTCAACCCGTTATTGTTATAAGCACCACCCGGCCATACCAGGGGAATTCTGGAAGTAAAGATTCCTGCTCCACCGCGAACCTGTGTTGTCTGGTCACCTTTCACATCCCAATTGAATCCAAATCGGGGTGAGAGATAAAGCTGAGGCTCAATAAAAGCACCAGTCTGAGCTCCTTCCAGATCATAACCAAATGACTCAATCAATGGGATTGTGGTATTGTTAAATGAATCATTCACAGGAGTATCATCAAACGACTGGATATCACCGCGAAGTCCGAAGATAAGCTTCAACCTGTCATTGGCCTGGAATTCGTCCTGGAAATAGAATCCATAAAGTGCGCCATTGAAAGTAACACCGGCGATGGATTCATCACCAACGACATTATCTCTAAGGGAGTAGCTTCGGATAAAGAAATCAGGGTTTTCCCCTGCCAGGAAGTCAGCGAGGTCAGATCCATTGATCGGTGAAGACCTGTCCCATTCATAGTCACCATAATTAAAAGGAATGAACAGGTTTTTCACCTTGTAGAATTCCAGGTTGGCACCAATAAGGAACGTATGTCGCCCTTTGAATATCTCAAAGTTGTTATTAATTGTAATCACATCCTGATCAAGCAGGTTGGCTGTTGAGAAAGTCTCGGAACCGAAAGTAATACTTCCCCTGCCATCATCGATAAATACTGCCGGGAATGGAATTGAACTACCCGCATTGGTATTGTCATAGGGATCCCTGTCATCGCGAACGAAAGTGGCACCAATGGTCAGGTGATTGAACATGTTGTTGCCAAGATTGGACCTCAATTCAAGGGCTGAACTATTAGTGACAGAGTTAAAGTACTCGGAACCATTAAGAAAGCGAATTCCTGACCCACTGGAAGATCTTGCTTCAAGGTTTTCCGCCTTGGTGTACGAGTGACGAAACGAAAGCTTATTATTGGCATTCAGGTTGTAATCAATCTTCGCCAGGAATTTGTCACTGTTCAGGAATGCAGTATTGGCATCGTACACTCCGGGATCAAAACCATAGGTATTGTCGAGGTAAGTAATCAGGTTGTTGATGTCGCCGACAGTAGCATCACCATCGTAGTTTGCAAAGTTGAATGGCTGTGGAATTTCATCCCGCTGCATCTCAGCACTCAGGAAATAAAATAACTTGTTCTTTGTGATAGCTCCTGACACCCAAGCTCCTGTAGTTTGTCCGGAAAAATCGGGGAGCTTTTCCCTTTCAAAGGTCTGACCTTCTTCCTGTGGATCAAGACCGGCAAGGCTCTGGTTTCTGAAAAGATGGTATACGGACCCCTTTACATCGTTTGATCCACTTCGGGTAATCGCATTAATGGAGCCACCGGCGAAACCCGATTGCCTTACATCAAATGGTGCTACAGACACCTGGAATTCTTCGATCGCATCCAAGGAGATAGGTGATACACCTGTCTGGCCACCATTCGTTCCCGAACCCGCAAGTCCAAAAACATCGTTGTTCACAGCACCATCGATATAGATAGCGTTGTACCGGTTGTTCATACCTCCAATCGAGATAGAAAGACCATCACCACCTTCCTGGATAGAAGCAGAAGGGGTGAATCTTGCAAAGTCACCAATAGATCTCGATACGGTGGGTGTAGCGTTGATTTGCTGCTGTCCCACATAAGTCTCAGCACCGGTCCTGTTACCGTCGAAGATATCATTGTATACGCTGGCTGTTACAACTACTTCTTCCAACTCGGTAGAAGATACGTCAAGAGAAACATTCAGGTTATAGGTCTGACCCAATCCCAGGTTGATATTCTCTTTTTTATAGGTTTCGTATCCGACAAAAGATACGACAACAGTGTACGGACCTCCTGTACGCATAGCCGGAAGTCTGAAGTAACCGTCAAAGTCGGTTACATTACCCCACTGTGACCCCGAAGGATTGTGCGTAGCCTGAATAGTGGCCCCTATCAGGGGTTCGCCATTCGCATCTACGATCCGCCCCCTCATGGACGCAGTAGTTGTACCCTGTGCCATCGCCAATGAGGAAATCATTAAAACAGCAAAGGCCGACAGAATAACTCTTTGTATTACTCTTTTCATGTTAGGTAAGTTAATTGAGGTTTAGATTTATTTGTAAAACGCTGAAAAATCATTGTGTAACAAAAGTAATTGTAATAGATCTTCATTCGAAACTTGAGATAAAATTTTACAATTATTTTACATTGGATAAGCTCTTGTACTATTCATAAATACCCATGCAATTAAGCAGTTTGCGACCTAAATTTTTGCTTCCTATTGCAAAAGTTATCCACAAAAAAATGTGGAGAATTAAGGCCAACAAATCAAATTTTCTAACTTTGTGAAACCCTCTATTAATGCCCAATGCGTAAATACTTCCCTCAGGACAAAAACTTCATCCTTCGGGGGGCTCAGTTTGACCTGAGAGAATCACTCCTCTCCTATTTAGTAGACACCACTAAAGATTATTACCAGCAGATGTATAATCCGCTTGGATTATTAGATGACACGACCCTGGCAGTCAGGGAACATCAGGGTTATGATCACGAGGCATTCCTGGAATTTTATGAAATTCTTTCCGCTATCTACCGTAAGCATTACGGGAGTAATCAACTTGAATTTTTATTCGATGGAATGGATCATTACTCCAAGTACACCGTTGATTGGGAGATCTGTTGTAAAAAATGGTGCGTGGAACTTCTCGGATATGAGCCTTTTTTGAAAACGGTGCTGCAAATTACAGTCTTCCGGGTGACTGGTCACAGTCGTGAATTGGCAATCAGCCGCCTAAGGGGCTACATCCATCAGCATTTCAATATTAAGTTTTACAAGTACAAAGGACTACAGGAAGTAGCTTAGCGCACCACCCTGAAATCATTCATTTCAACAAATTGCGTCTCCTGAATGGTCACCGAATCTACACGAGCCATCCTGGGACCCCTTCGGCACCATGCCACTAATTCATCTAACCTGGATTTTTCACCCTGGGCGATAACTTCGACACTGCCATTGGGTAAATTCCTGACAGTGCCATTCAAGCCCAGCTCAACTGCTTTGTCCCTGGTAGATGCACGAAAAAACACCCCCTGGACTCTTCCCCGAACTTGTATTTCATATTGAAGGGTCGAGTTCAACTTCGATTTGCTCTAATTCTATTAATGACAATGTATCCAACTGGCCAGAAACATACAAGCTGTCAAATTGGGTGATATCTGTCGTATCACCCTCCTTAGGTTCATAGTTAATATAATTCTGAAAACGAATTCCATTCACAATTTGCGGGTCGTAAGCCTCCCTGAATCGCTTACCCCCACCGTCGGTCTCGTACGTATATCCGAAATAGTCAATAAAGTGATTCTCCATGTTTACCCAGTAAACGAATACATCCTGGTAATCGACTCCTCCCCCTTCCTGCATGAAAGTAATTTTCACTTTGTGATATCTCTTTTCACCTATTTCAGTCTCTCCAAGATATTCCTTGATTACTGCCGGATCATTTAATCCATAGGGCAGCAGGGCAAAGTACAATACAGAGTTTACCGAATTGGTGTACTTCTGTGCCATGGAATCTACAACATCAATATCCTGATCGTTGAGTCTTCTGGTGAACCCCTTATTATCAAGTATATCGTGATAATTCCCAAGACTGTCAGTAAATAATCGTTCGTAAATAAACAGGCCATTTTTCCTCGTACCCACATAACTGCGATCCCTGAAATCAAATCGTATGGTAGAGTTTAAATATTTTTCACCTCCGGAAACTTCAATGGCTTTTTCGATAACCGTCTGAGCAGGATCGGGTTGCTCCTCAGGTAGACTTTCATTTGCCGTTTTACCACAGGCAGCCAGAAACAATACTATCAGAATTATGTATATGCGCATATTCTTAGTTTTACTTCAAAACAATATTCAGGAATTTTAGGTCGGAACATACGGACCAATCGGTAAAATTGTCACCTCCCTAACTTTTTAAATCAACCTTGCATGGGTAGTCACATATCGATCAGGTACCTCGCCGGTCTGGGCCGTTTGATAATCTTCGTAACGGCAAGGAACAATAAAATTTCTTGTGTACTTGCGATTCTCCTCAGGCAGAGGGACTTCCATCCACCATTTTTCACTGAGTTTACTCTTATAAAATATAATCATCTCAGGTTCGGAAGGCATCGATACCACAAATTTCATATAATCATTGTCTCGGAACCCTTGCTCATTCTTTCTATGATAAAATCCCTCGATGAAATACCAAATCATAGTGGCTGCGATTGAGGCAGTCTTTCCTGACTTGTCATCATTTTCGGGGTAGTAATCATAAATGCCGACACTGCTCATCTTCTCGTTTAATCCAGCATACCAACATAATTGACAAGCTTCTTCACCGGTCAGACCAAATGGCTGAGGACGGGCAGTCCCGGGTGCGTCGCTGGATCGAATGGAACCCATATCAAAGCTAAGCATGTCCCCGTCGCGAACCACCGGTTCCATATCCGTAATATTATTTTTAATCACACCCACACGGTAAGCCTCAAAGTATAGTTTTTCCAGGCCGTTTAATGCCGTTTCGTTTATTAAGTAAGATTGAAAAGCCAGGTGACTGTAGTTGAACAGGTAATTGGGTTCGTGGAGGAGTATTTTCTCAATATGTTCGTGACAGGGTTTGTCACCATCTTTTATATCCAGGTAGGCATCCACATTGATGAGGTTGACCAGCTTATCAAGCGACTCATAGGCCATAAATTGCCCATAATCCATATCATGGCTTCCCCCAACTATTACAGGAAGAATGCTCTTACCTACAAGGAATTCACAGATTTCCTTTAATCGCAAGTAGCTCTCTTCAAGATTGACCCCATTGCGCATGTTTCCCAGGTCTATAATTCTGTACTCTCCATGACCCTTTTTGAGACTGTATAGTTTTTTGCGAATTTCATCGGCCGCCCCAGCCGATGGGACCAGTCCACCGCGATCTTCAGTGAGCCCGATTAAGGCAATTTGCATTCCCTTTAATTGGGGGAGCTCCTCGTGATATACATGTATATTTTTAAAAAAGCTGTGTGGGTCAGAAATTGAGGAACATAATTCCTCGCTTACCGGGTCAAAAAAAAGTTTGGCATCCATAGGTCGATATGACTTAGGATGCCAATTTAAATTTTCTTGACAGTATAATTAAGGATTATCCGCCGAAATCGTCGAACCTGATGTTCTCTTTTGGGACTCCCAGTTCATCGAGCATATTGAGTACTGCCGCATTCATCAGTGGAGGCCCACACAGATAATATTCCACCTCTTCAGGCTCGGGATGATCCTTTAAATAATTATCATAGAGCGCCTGGTGAATAAATCCTGTATATCCGTCTCCTTTTTTGTCATCCAGTGATTCCTTTATTGTCCAGTTATCATCAGGAAGGGGCTCAGAGAGCGCAATATTGAATTGGAAATTGGAATATTCGTCCTCAATTCTTTTGAAATGATCCAGGTAAAACAGCTCCTTCTTCGATCTTCCACCATACCAGTATGAAACCTTTCTGTCAGTCTTTTCAGTATGGAATAAGTGGAAAATATGTGATCTTAATGGCGCCATACCAGCTCCACCACCGATGTATACCATTTCGCGGTCGGTCGGATTGATGAAAAATTCACCGTAAGGACCAGAGATTGTTACTTTGTCACCGGGCTTTCGGCTAAAAACATACGATGAGCAAATTCCAGGGTTCACATCCATCCACTTATTGGCACTTCTATCCCAGGGTGGAGTAGCAATCCTGATATTGAGCATAATGATATTTCCTTCGGCTGGGTGGTTTGCCATGGAATATGCTCGGAAAATCGGTTCATCATTTTTCATCTTGAGATCCCAGAGTTTGAATTTGTCCCAATCTTCCTGGAATACATCATCGGGATGGTTGAGTTCGGGCTTAGGAGCGATTTCCATATCCTTAAAATCAACTTCGATTTCCGGTACATCAATCTGAATATATCCTCCCGATTGGAAATCGAGGTTCTCACCTTCAGGGAGTCGAACGACAAATTCTTTGATGAAAGTGGAAACGTTGTAGTTGGAAACTACTTCACATTCCCATTTCTTAATTCCGAAGATCTCCTCAGGAATTTTGATTTTCATATCCTCCTTCACCTTTACCTGGCAAGCGAGTCGTACGTTCTCTTTCTGTTCAGTTCTGCTGAGGTGTCCCACTTCCGTAGGAAGCACATCTCCACCACCATCTTCTACTACACATTTACACATGGCACAGGTACCACCGCCACCACACGCAGAGGGTAGAAATATTTTTTCTCCTCCCAGGGTACTCAGTAGTGATGTTCCGGCGCTGGTTACGATAGGATTATCTTTATCCCCATTTACAATGATATTTACCGGACCGGACTGCACCAGTTTTGATTGGGCAAGCAGAAGCACGAATACCAGTAGTACGATGATAACTGAAAAAGCAAGTATTGATGATATTAAAACCGGACCCATTTATTTCCTCTTCTAAGTTAAAACTCGGTTTTTAAAACGGTTACAAATATAATCATATAACATAATCCACACACTGAGGTTATCAAAATTTGGCTTTTTTAACCAACTTTTTCCATTTAGTAAAAAAATCGCACTCACTCAAACGGGAGGGATTCTCTATGGGCGTATTATTTGGGGTGATAAAAGCTAAATATGGTTTAATGAATTCGATTAGGTCAATGTTTTTTATGGATGCCTATCAGACCCTGATAAGTTCCTTCCATGTCCCTTTCATCCTGTTATACTTCCAGGTACTCCCCAAGGCTCTCCAAAAATACTTATTGATGTTGACTGCAAACGAGGGTTGCATATAGCAGTTTATGGTACAGCCCTGGCATGCCTCGTAACGGCCTTCCATGCTTTTGAGTGCGTTTATTTTCTCAGAATTCCAGAGGCCATATAGCTTTCCGTCGATAGGGAATTCCTCTATCCCCAGGTGGTAGCAGGGGAGCATTAACTTATTTTCAGGGGAAATTACAATGGTAGTGCTTGCCGCTTTGCATACGGGATCTGAGATTTGGTTGCCCCCATTTCTCCTCAATTCAAGAAACGCCCTGTTGAGATATACCCCAGGCTTACCTGCCCATGTTTCTAATTGATCAAGAGTCTGCGGGTTCAATTCATCACCTATACCATTGTATTGAAAAGCAGGGTTAATAATAAGCACCAGTCTATTTGGGACTGTAATCTCAGTATATACCCTTTCCAATTGATCGAGGTTGTCATCAAAGGCAGTGAATATTATATCGGGTTGCTCACCGAGTTCTTTTGCCAACTGGATGGAAGCGATCACCTTATCAAAGCAAGAAACACCACGCATCTCATCATGAATTGAGGCTTCTGCTGCATCCAGGCTGAAATGAAGCATATCAATCAGACCGGCCAAATCCTTTGATTTTTTTGGGTATAGTAGACCGTTCGTGGTAACCGTGGTAATAAACCCAAGGGATTTAGCTTCGCGCAAAAACTCGGGGAGTTGCGGATGCAATAATGGTTCGCCCCCGGTAAAGTCAATGACTTTGACCCCGAGTACTTTAAGGTCTTTTAAGTTTCGGGAAACATCTTCAGGCTTGATCAAAGGAGATGGACGCTCCCATATATCACAGAATCCGCATTTTGCATTACACCTGTATGTAAGGTAATAATTACAAAGTACCGGATTTTTTACCCACCTCATTTATCAAAAATAGGGTGGTGAAAAGAGAATTGCGAGACGTATCGACTTTATCTTATAAGTTGTTGGCGTCTTTAATATAGATTTCAAGAGCCCCGGTCATGGAAGGTGCATTGGGAAGTGGAGCTTGAATATCCAGGATCAAACCGGCTTCCTTTACTGCTTTTGCCGTTGTTGGTCCAAATGCCGCAATCCTGGTTTTGTTCTGCTTGAAGTCGGGGAAATTCACAAAAAGAGAGTTGATCCCACTTGGGCTGAAGAATGCAATAATATCATAATAGACATCATCAAGGTCCGAGAGATCAGAGGCCACGGTGCGGTACATCACCGCTTCATTCCACTTATACCCGTTGATATTCAGGAAATCGGGAATGTCATTCTTCCTAATATCAGAGCATGGAAACAAGAAGGACTCGTTCTTGTGCTTCTTGAGTATTTCCAATAAATCTGTAGCTGTCCTGTGCCCAACAAAAAGTTTCCTCTTCCTGATGGTAATATATTTCTGGAGATAATATGCAGTCTGATCCGCTATGCAGAAATACTTCATATCTGAGGGTACTTCCACCTTTTGATCCTGGCAAATCCTGAAAAAATTGTCAACTGCATTTCTGCTGGTAAAGATCACAGCAGAGTGAGACAATATATCGATCTTTTGCTTTCGAAATTCCTTAGAGTCGACAGACTGAACTTCAATAAAAGGACGGAAGTCAACTTTTATATTGAACTTATCTGCTAAATCAAAATAAGGTGAGTTTTCGTTACTTGGGGCCGGCTGAGATACTAAAATACTTTCAACCTTTCTCATTCTATCTTTGATAACTTCCGTATCAACCATGTTCCTCTTCTCTTTTTACTGAAAAAACTCAGAAGTAAAATAAATAACCCCTAAAAAGGGGATAATTTCGGTGGCGCAAAGGTAGGAAAATAAATGAAAACCACGATAGCCCTCTGTACTATTTAGTTTAAGAAACAGGATCAAAATTCTAATCAAGGCTGAAATAAAGACTGAAAGGACAAAAACTTCTGATGGGAAAGCGGCAGGATTCCACCATGAGAATCCGAGTAATACCAATGTCCAAATCAGTGCAAAAAAGGAGGAAATTCTTAGGTAGTTAACCAGGTGTGATTGAAGGAATGCATGG
The DNA here is from genome assembly GCA_024638265.1 of Flammeovirgaceae bacterium. GTDB lineage: Bacteria > Bacteroidota > Bacteroidia > Cytophagales > Cyclobacteriaceae > JAHEKQ01. Next base: position 28,056 of record JAHEKQ010000004.1, on the reverse strand, counting down.
AAGTTAAAAATGTAGTTGATGAATGATATCAGAAGCCATTTTCCCATTAGAAAAGATCCGAACAATCCATAATAACCAAGCCATCTTAAGAAAATCATCCACTGGTCCTGAACTGTACCCATCGTCAGGTTCTCATAGCATACCATAGACCCCGAAACGATCAAGTTGAAAAACAACAAGTATTGCAGGTTGGCATTGGTCATCAGTTTATTTCGGAGAATATTCTCATCGGCATTTCGTGGTGCAAACATTCTCGATACCCTGAGATATTCATTGAAATCACGTCCCTGGGTCCACTTTATTATTGCAAGGAAAAGCAAAGACACACTAAAGAACACTGATGTGAAGTTGAAATAAGATTTAAAAAGTCTCGGGTTTGGAGTTGCCTGGATTGCGGAGGGAAGGACCGGTTCAAGTAAACTGGCCTTAATGGATTTGTCAGAAGTAAAGTGTAACAAGATTCTACCGGAACCAAGTTGGTCGAGTAAAAGTGTATCCCGATCACTTACTTTGACGAGGTCGTTGTTCAGGAAAATCCCAATTTCTGATCCCTCAACCACTAACTTTTTATTGAGGTAGTCTTTTACTTCATACTGAAATTTCCATAGCCCGTCACCCAACGGTTCCAACTCATTCGTAAAGTCGGAGCCCATCAAATCCTGGCTTCTTAAAGAAGTTACAGTTCCCAGGATCAGCGCTATGATAAAAACAAACTTCATCTGCCCGCAAAAGTATCAGAAATTGGAGACAAAGCCGATATGAATTCTGGGATTGGAGTAATCAACGGGTTGATTTTCTTCTTTGCCCCATCCGGCGATCAGTCGAAACCTGCTGTTATCGACTTCAAGTTCGAGCCCGGCACCCCATCCGTTTACCCAGGAAGTTCCGGTTTGAGGTGGAGTGCTTATAAATCCACTATCCCAGAAGATCAACAAATTTGAATCATCACCTAATGTTAGTCTGGGTTCAAACTGGAAAAGCATATAACGGTCTGAAAAAAAACTTCGCTCATTGAATCCCCTGATTGAGCGGAGACCTCCCAGCAAGCTCAAGTCATTCTGAAATAATTTTTCGGAACTGATGATTCCCGCCAATCCGTAAATTCTGAATTCCCACAACTTCGACACCCTGGCAAATCGCATGGTTTCAAATTCAGCCGACCATTGGAGAATATTTTCAACCATGCTTGAAGGAGTTGGGGGTTCAACGCTGCTACCCCGGATAAATTTTGAACCCAACAATAAAACAAGTTTTATATGGTTCTTCCCTTTGGAATTCAGAATTCCCAAACCACCTGAGTGGATGGCTGATTCGGCCGCATCGGGAAGATCGGCAGATGAACTCCTTTCCAGCAGAATTGAATTCTGGAAGCGATAACTTCCGACAACTGACCATTCAGTCCCTAATCTTCTCTGCAGATCCAGCCTGAGATTTCGATTCAGGAAGCTGGAATCCATCCGGAATAGCTCAAAACCCAAACGAAGGTCCGTCGATCTCAACAAGGCCGGATGCAAATAGTCCAGCATGAGTTCCTGGGTCTGAGGGCGTAACCTTTCCCATTTTAAATCCAATTGCTTTCCCGTTTTGAACAGGTTAGACAACGATAAGTCGAGGTATCCTGCCAGTGTGGTTTTTCCCGTCAGGGCATTTTGCTGTAATCCAAGGATTCCATCAAATGTTGAATTCCTCAACTTTTCCGTCTGTACAATGATACCGGCGCGATTAGGAATACTGAAATCAACGGACTGTGAAATTACTCGAATACCGGCCCTCTTTAGCGCATCTTCCAAACCCTCAACCTTTGCCTGTGAATATGGATCTCCGGGGATGATCGATGCCTGTTTTGCCAGCCATGAAGAGCGAAAATTCTCCTCCTGATCCCTGACTCCTGCAAATAAAACTTCCATGCCCTTGTCAACCTCAATCACACCATTGATTCTGGTACCTGAAATATTAATTGAATCCATACCGGTCGAAGCAAAAGGATATCCCCTGTTTTCATAGTATTTGAGGATCGACTCATAAAGACTGTCCAGCAGCTGTGGGGAATACACGAAGTTCGGAGCGAGGGCAAATTGGACGGATACTTCCCGGGGTACCTGGCTGGTTTCTATCGTCCCATATACATATCGGGGACCCTCCTTTATGGAAACGAATATAGTATCTCCCGAAACCCGTTTGACAAAATCGGCAAGTAGATAACCCAGGTGATTCAATCGGACTCTCAGCGAATCAATTCTATCATCGCATTCCGCCGAAATACATGGAGCGAACTGAAAACCTTCTACTGATTCAAGCATTGAGGGGTTTGCAACATTCAGTTTCATCACCTGGGAGTTCCCTTCCAATGACATCATGGTAAGGAAGATCAACACCAATGGAAGAAGTCGGTGATTTCTGGCTAATTTTGGATACAAACCCACACTTAAATATATAACTGCTGGCTGGATTATATTTCCATATTCCCTTTTGTCATAAAGCATGTCACTATTGTGGATTTCACTTTACTACTGATTTCAAACGAAAATCAGAACTGGTAGAGTCGATGCAAAAAGAGCTGGAGTTATACACTGACATATTCGAAGAAAAGATCAAAACCATTTATTTTGGTGGGGGAACACCAAGTGTACTCACTATACGAGAGGTTTCAGAACTACTGGAAACCGCTTACAGCTTTTATAAAATACAGCCTCTTGAAATAACTTTTGAGGCTAACCCTGAGGATTTGTCTTTAGAATATCTCAACGACCTTAAATCATTGGGGATCAACAGGTTAAGTATGGGAGTACAGACCTTCGATGATCAATTGCTTAAATCGATAAACCGTAATCACAACGCCAAAACAGCTAGAAGGGCATACGAAATGGCCCGGAAGAGTGGATTCAGCAATGTTAACCTTGACCTGATTTATGCGCTGCCGGGTAGCACGGTAATGTCCCTGGCAGAAGACCTCTCAATAATGAACGACCTTCAGCCCGAGCATATTTCTATTTACTCCTTTACCATAGAACCAAAGACAGTTTTTGAAAACTGGATTCGCAAGGGAAAAATAACCCCTATCGCAGAAGAGGAAGAAGCTTCACAATTTGAACAGATAATGGACTCACTAACACGCATGGGGTTTGAACACTATGAAATCAGTAATTTTGCGCGGGAGGGAAAATATTCAGAGCACAATAAATCGTACTGGGATCTAACCCATTATCTCGGAATTGGCCCTTCAGCGCATTCATTTCGAAAAGAAAAACGCTGGTCTAATCCTTCTCATAACCTGAACTACATACGATCACTGACTGAAAACCAACTTCCCCGGGTAATGGAAGACCGGGAAAAATTCTCGACTCTGAATGAGTACATTTTCACTTCCCTGAGAACACTTTGGGGTTGCAATCTGGGGCTGATCAAAGAGCAATTTGGACTTGACCTTTTATCTTACAAGAATCAGGAAACTAAGGAGTTGATAACATTGGGATATTTAGAAGTAAAAGGGGATGTGTTGTATACCACCAAAAAAGGGAAGTTACTGGCAGACGAAATTGCCTCCCGTCTAATGATTGGCTAACTGGAATAAGTGCGAAATCGGCTTATTTTTTTGTATAATTGTACCCGTGAATGCCCAGGAAAAAAAGGTCTATATGCTACTTAAGTCCGTGATTTTTCACTACCACGGACTCGACCAGGAAGAACGTGATCACCTCGAACAAACTGCCATTGATCTCGGTGCGGAGGATGAATTGAAATGGGCAAATCAATTTATCGCCAAGGACTACCTCAATTCTTTTGAGCGTGCCAGAACTTATCTGAATGACCACATTGGAGATTACTCCAAAGACAAGCGCGTTGGTTATATCAAAATGGTATGGGACTCAAATAATCTTAAGGGGTTCGTGACCGAACTCGAAATGAATGCCATGCTAAAACTGGCAAAGGACTGGCGGGTCGAGGAGGAACTAAAAGACCTGGTCATATCAAACTTACAATCTTAAAAAACTCAAATATGAACAGACTATTAACCCTGGTTGTTGTGATTGCCATTGTCAGTTGCAACTCCCAAAATGAAACAGGAATGAAAAATGGTATGGAGCCTCCCGTAGCAGAAAAAAAAGATTCTATTCTCAATGTACATGGTGATTCCAGGGTCGATCCATATTTCTGGATGAGACTTACCGATGAACAGAAAATGGCAGAGGAAAAGGATGAACAAACCCAAAAAGTCATTAATTACCTGGAAGCTGAAAATGAATACAAGTCGAAGGTTATGGCCCATACAGAGGGTCTCCAGGACAAATTATATGACGAAATCGTGGGCCGGATTAAAAAGGATGATTCTTCAGTCCCTTATTTTAAGAACGGGTATTGGTATTATACCAGGTATGAGGAGGGTGGGGAATACCCCATCTACTGCAGGAAGAAAGACAACCTGGAAAATGAAGAGGAAGTTATAATCAATGTCAATGAACTGGCTGAAGGTCACGACTATTTCTCATTGGGAGGACTTACCGTTAGTCCTGATAACAATACCGTAGCTTTTGGTGTCGACACTATCAGCCGGAGACAATATGTGATCCACTTCAAGGACCTCACGACTGGAGAGATCCATCCCGACCGAATCCACAATACCAGTGGTGGTGGGGCTTGGGCCGATGATAACCAGACATTTTTCTATACCTCAAAAAATGATGTTACCCTGCTGACTGAAAAAATCTGGAGACATACACTCGGAGATGATCAGTCGGAAGATGAACTGGTGTACGAAGAGGAAGATAATACTTATTATATAGGAGTCTACCGTTCCAAATCCGACAACTACATTATCATCTACGCGGGTAGTACCCTGGTTTCTGATTACTGGACCCTCAAATCAGATAATCCAGCAGGAGACTTTACCCAATTTACCCCCAGGGGGAGCAAACACGAATATAATATTGAACATTTTGAAGACAAATGGTATATCGTTTCCAACTGGGACGCTGAGAATTTCCGTTTGATGGAAACCTCTGAAAACTCCACTGAAATGGACAATTGGAAAGAGGTTATTCCACATAGGGAGGATGTACTCCTAAACGGTATTGATGTTTTTAGCAATTACCTTGTTGTGGATGAACGATATAATGCCCTGGATCGACTAAAGGTCATAGATCAAAGCAGCGGCGAGGAACACTTCATTTCCTTTGATGAGCCTGCCTATCTGCTTAGTTCCGTCACCAACCCTGAATTTGAAACTGAAGAGCTCCGTTTCAGGTATAGCTCTCTGACTACTCCCTCCACCACCTACAATTACAATATGAAGACGCGCGAGCGGGTAGTCCTGAAGCAACAGGAAGTAGTTGGCGGACATAATCCGGAAGATTATATAACAGAAAGAATCTGGGTGGAAGCCCGCGATGGAGTTAAAGTACCGATGTCCATTGTCTACAAAAAGGGCTTCGAGAAAAACGGTCAAAATCCATTTCTGCTTTACGCCTATGGGTCCTATGGCTCGACCACATACCCCCGTTTTAATTCATCAATGTTGAGTTTGCTCGATCGTGGCTTTGCCTACGGTATTGCCCACATTAGGGGTGGACAGGAAATGGGAAGAAAATGGTATGAAGACGGCAAAATGTTCCGTAAGAAAAACACTTTCAATGATTTTGTTGATTGCAGCAAATACCTGATCGAAAACAACTGGACTTCGGAAGATCATTTGTATGCACGAGGAGGCAGTGCCGGTGGATTACTAATGGGAGCTATAGTAAATATGAATCCCGAATTGTACAACGGGGTGGTCGCCGCCGTGCCTTTCGTCGATGTCATTTCTACTATGCTCGATGAGTCCATCCCGCTGACTACAGGAGAGTTTGACGAATGGGGTAATCCCAAGAACTTTGAATCGTATGAATATATGCTTTCTTACTCACCCTACGATCAGGTTAGTGCACAGGAATACCCCAATATGCTGGTTACAACTGGCTTTTTCGATTCACAGGTACAGTACTGGGAACCTGCCAAGTGGGTAGCAAAACTACGTGACATGAAAACGGGGGATAAGATCCTCCTTCTCGATACCGACATGGAAAGCGGTCATGGCGGCGCCTCCGGTCGTTTCAAGCGGTACAGGCGAACCGCACTGGAATATGCATTCATGCTGGACCTGGAAGGCATAGAGAAGTAAAAGTGAAGGGTAGAAAGTGGAAAGTGTAAATCTATCTGGGGAAATTAAAAGGTAAAGAGTTACGTACTACTGATTTACAGCTCTACTGCTCTACCGCTTTACTGCTCTACCGCTTTACTGCTCTACTGCTCTACCGCTTACAGATTCAACCAATACGTCAGTTTAGCCACCAGGGCATGATTCCTCTTGGTGAAATTCTGGATTCCCGGATTGACAAAATAGTTGTCTGTGTAGACCAGGAAGAAGTCTGAGACGGGTGCAAAGCGCCATTGGAAGCGCGTATTGACGTTAATATTGTCAAGTTGAGAGTTATACTGGAAAAAAGCAGTGAGAAATAAGCTTTTAGTGAATGTCAAGTCAAACCGGGGACCGACAAGCCAGATATCGACGGGTTCAAAGGGTTCAGCGAGTTCAATGTAATTGTAATCATAGCCCACACCCAAGGTGCCATATGGTTGAATTCTGTAGTTAATCTCTCCGTTTACCCCTCTTCTGATGCCATTGAAAAATCCGCCAAAGGTAGGTTCGAGCTCAAAAGCAAACAGTCTCCTCTGATCGGAACGGTAACTAATTGAATATTCGAAGTAGTCATAAGAAGAACCTGCAGGGAGTACTACCCCGTCGGCCTGTACCCTGGTAGGATCGAAATCATTGAGGAGCTTGAGGAAATTCCTGGAGGCGTTCAGTCTCAATTCAGAGGTATTGGTGAAATTAAACTCCCAAGTAAATTCAACCTGCTGTTCTGAATTTTCCCCCGGTTCAATCACCGGATTTCCCTCTTTGTCCAGCTGATAAAACCAGCGAGTATCGACGTTGATGTTATGGGTATTTAACAAGCGTCCATTCGGGTAAAAATAAAGTTGGAACTCCGGACTGATCAGTGCGTAATCCTTCCGCGGAACAAAGCCCACCTGTGCATCATATCCCAATCCGATTATACTATGCGCCCATTCAAGCCTGAAGCGTCGTCGCTGATATTCTATCTGAGCTCCATGTGTGTAGGGGTCTTCCATTTCTTCCTCCAGAATTGCCCGGTGATAAAAAATTTTTCCGCGCCAGAAGTTATCGGCAGAAGCAAGCCGGTACTCCAGGCCTGCTATGCGGTTGAATCGGCTGAAATCACCTGAATACTCCCCCGGATTGATCGCCTGTTTGTTGACCATAATAAAGGAGATGTTTGACCGGTCGAATACTTTCTGCTGAACCGCAGCCACGGTATAGTTAAATGATGGTAAGCCGTTTTCCTCTTCGGCTGCTGTTTGCATATTCAACAAGCCCACTCTAAGGTTATCATTTACTTTACCACTCAACCTGGCCCCGTATAAAATGGGGTTTTGAATATTCTGGCCAGTAGCAGTGTCTCGTGCTACCCCTATACGACGGGAAAAGAAGGGGTTCATCCTTGATAATCCGAAACTTCCAAACAAGTCAGCGTTCTCCAAAAAGAACTGTCTTCGCTCAGGAAAAAATATCTCAAACCTGTCAAGATTTGTGACCTGCTGATCTACCTCCACCTGGCTGAAATCCGGGTTCACAGTCAAATCGAGGTTCAGTCCGGAAGTTACCCCCACTTTGGCATCAAAGCCCGCATTGAACTTGTTGGTGGGCCCATCGACCAGTGGATCCTCAAAATCCCTGCTTGTCTGACCGATCAAATATGGGATAACTGCTACATTTGGACCTGATTTCTTCAGTGGTTCCTCCCAGATGATACGGTTGGTAAAGTTCAGATCCATGATCATCCTGTTATTCGGAATTTTGGCCAGCGTGGTACGCTCGTTGAATTGCGTATCGTTCCTGTAGCAGTTGAAGAACCAGGTATCGCTTCCTTCGGTAAATCGGATAGATTTCCAGGGAATGGCCATTTCAGCAGACCAGAAATCCTCCCCGATAAAGGCGTCTCCAAACCACTTGTTATCCCAGCTAAGTTGAAAGTCTCCATTTTGGAACGAAGTGCCCCCATTGGCGATCAAGGCTTCCCTCCTGGCACCCTCGCTATTGATCCCGAATACAAAAGCATTTGTATTATCGGCATAAGTATCGAAAACAAGGGTAATATTATCCTGGGCCCTGAAAGAAAAATCCCTCCTGAGTGATGTGGTAACAAATTCTGATCCCGAACTCTGGCAATGGATTGCTATATATAGATTGACATCATCGTAGGCAAAGCGAAGTTCGGTATCACCCAGGGCCACGATAGTGTCAAGTGGGAACTGCTGTCTGAAGTCTTTAGTGACCGGTACGTCCCTCCATGCATCATCATCAATCTTTCCATCGAGCGTCGGGGCAATGTTGATCCTGACAGGACGTATGTCCACCTGGGCTTCCATTAGATATGGAAATAATAAGAATACGAGGAAAAAGAGGCGTTTCATCATGCTCTCAATTTTACTAAGAATTGAAATGCTTGGAGGTTGAGAATTATATAGCCGGAGAAATAGTAATTTTAGGAGTCACTAAATACAAATGTTTATGGTTCTGGCTGAAATTGAAGCCGCCGAAAAGAGGATTCGCCCTTATATACTTACTACTCCACTAGTTGAATCAAGGGAATTAAGTAGACTGACCGGGGGAAAGGTATTGCTAAAGCTGGAAAGTGAACAACATACCGGGAGCTTTAAAGCAAGGGGCAGCCTTAACAAAATTCTTTCCCTTTCAGAACGAGAAAAATCTCAAGGGGTAATCACCGCCTCTACCGGGAATCATGCCCTGGGGTTTGCAAGGGCCCTTGAAATTGGAAGTGCCAATGGAAGTGTTTACCTCCCTGAAAATGCCTCTCAGGCAAAGATCAAAGCACTGGAATATTATGATGTTGAATTATTGTTCCATGGAAAAGACAGCCTTTCCGCGGAAATGCACGCCAGGGAGCAAGCGAGACAACAGAAAAAAGTCTGGGTTTCACCCTACAATGACCCGAAAGTGATCGGAGGTCAGGGTACCATCGGGATCGAATTAATGGAGGGATGTGATCAACTCGACCAGGTTCTTGTAACTATTGGAGGAGGTGGACTGATTTCCGGTATAGGAAGCTGGCTTAAATCAAAAAGACCTCGAACCAGGATCATCGGTTGTCAGCCTGCTAACGCCCCGGAAATGACCATGAGCCTTGAAGCAGGAAGGATCATTGGATTGGATCAGCCAATGGAAACATTGTCCGATGGTTCTGCAGGAGGTATTGAAGAGGGTTCCATAACGTTTCCCATATGCCAGGAGGTGGTAGATGATTCCATCCTGGTAAGCGAGGAGGAAATAGCAAAAGCCATAAAGTTCATGGCGATGACCCATCATAAAATTGTGGAAGGAGCCGCCGGTGTGGCCGTAGCCAGCTTATTGAAACACCCTGATCGGTTTAAAGATCAAACCGTAGCCATCATTATCTGCGGTTCAAATATCAGTTTCGAGAAGTTTTTGGAAACAGTTGTTGTTAACTAACAGCTAATAACTAACAGCTTTGCCCGCCGAAGGGTACCGAAGGCGGGTATCCTCTTCCAGTATCCCCTCTATAGGCTCATCAAATCTTTAAACTTGGCCGCCTGCCTCCTGCTGACCTCGACTTTTTCACCGCCTTTTAGCTTCACCATCAGACCACCATTGAACCAGGGTTCTATCGTTTCCACCCAACTGAGGTTTACAATGTGCTTTCTGCTGGCCCTGAAAAAGTGACGGCTATCCAATTTCTCATCGAGGGCATTGAGAGACTTGTGGATCATCGGCTTAAACGTATCGAAATATACCTTGATATAATTTCCATCTGATTCAAAGAGGCGGATATTGCTGAGCTTGACGAACCAGCACCGGTCACCATCTTTGACGAAAACCTGGTTCTCAAGGCCCAACTGGCCCATCTGTTCTTCGGCTTTCTCCTCGGATATCGCCTTGTGCAATTTTTGTATTGCCTCCGCCAGCCTCTCGGTTTGGATGGGTTTTAGCAAGTAATCCAGGGCATTTACGTCGAAAGCCTTTATCGCAAACTCATCATAAGCGGTTGTGAATATAACGTGTGGACTGGAGTCCAGCGTTTCAAGCAGCTCGAATCCATTTTTTCCTGGCATCTGAATGTCGAGAAATAATATATCGGGTTTCAACTCGTCGATCTTCTCGACTGCTTCATCGGCATTCGTAGCTTCCCCGACTATATTGACTTCTTTATACTCATCAAGGAGACTGGTAAGTTCTTTCCTTGCCAATCTCTCATCATCAATTATAAGTGCTTTCATAGTACTTCGTGTTTCGGGAACTCAAGAGTGGTTACAACCATTCCATTCTGCTGAGAAATGTCAAATTTTGCTCCCTCTCCATAAATCAAATTTAGTCGTTTTTTGGTATTCTTTAACCCCATTCCAGGCCCTGATGAATTATTCGAGTCGTCAAGTGTCCCTGAATTCCAAATCTCCACCCTGAGTTTGTTTCCTCCCAGCCGGGTACGAATTTCTAAATTACCACCTTTTTTCAATTTTGAAATGCCATGCTTGATACCATTCTCGACAAGGGTCTGTATCATTAAAGGGGGTATCAGGTAATTCAGTGTTTCAGGACTGACATCCATCTTCACATTAAGCCGTTCTTCATACCGTATCCGCTCAAGACCCAGATAATCAGAAACTACACTTAATTCATCCTGGAGAGAAATAAGTCGTTCCTTGTCTGTTATAAGGGAGTTTCTAAGAATATTCGAAAGTTGCGTAATAGCCTTCTTGGAGTTTTTTGGATTCTCATCTACCAGCGCCCTGATACTGTTAAGCGCATTAAAGATGAAATGCGGGTTTAGTTGTGATTTTAGGTTATTCAATTCTACCTCCTTAATGGCGGCTTCATGCTTCAAGGCAGTATTGTATTCCCTGAAATAATGGTAGGCAAAATATAATACCATCCAGATAAAAAATATCAGGGAGTATGTGGCAGCCAGGCCAAGGAAGCTGGTCACCGAGATATCCGAATTTTCAAAAAGTCCCAGCGGGATGGATATACCTATACGCAGGATGTAAAGAACACTCCCCATCACGATCACCATACCTATTACCCGGGGTATTAATTTCACAAGTGGAAGTTTGATCCAGTCGAGGGTCTTGATCAGGAACCTGATATAATGAGTCATCAGGAGGAAAAGAATACCTTCAGAGAAAAAGAACAGGATTTGAACCCCCCGGGTCTCTGTCAACAATAATCGGAAAATTGTTTGAGCTCCCACGTAAAAGCTCCATCCTCCAATCTGCAACCACCAGTATAGTTTCTTCTTATTCAAACTCTTCTTGCCACTTTATTAAAATTACCAAATACTGGTGGAATCACCACGATTCCTTAATCGTTCCAGGATCTTCCTATATCGGTCCGAACGAGGAAAAGGAATGTGAAACCGGCTGCTAATATCAGGACCCAGGAAATGATAGTTAGCATTCTTTTATTTTTTGGTTCCAGACCTGGTCGAGTAGACCACCATGTAAATACAAAGGCTAATCCAACCAGGGAATACATGATCATTTCTTCAACTCTTCCACGTGAGAGTTCATATATCCCAAATACAAAGAATCCCAATCCGATATAAATGCTCGATTTAGACATCACATATGGCCTTTTGCAATAATATCTCCCTCATTTCGCCTGTTTTTCCATCTTTTATGGGTCCAAAGCCACTCTGAGGGACGTTCCCTGATCTCATCTTGAAGTATCGCAATATACCTGTCAAGAATGTCCTCTCCTTCAAGGCCATCCAGATCTTTGGCGACCCATTTAAATTCGATCTCGTAATACCCTCTTTTAACTTTCCTGGGGAGAACGATCAATACAGGGGTTTGAGCCATTTTAGCCACTTTACCAATTCCGTGATAAAAAGATGTATCCTGGTTGAGAAAAGGAGACCAATACCTCATGGCTTTACCAACCGGTGCCTGGTCAGCAAGGACATAAAATGCGTTTTTACCTTTTCTCCCTCCTATTACCGCCTTGGCAGTTTCATGCCGCAATACCCCTTCTGCTCCAAATTTTGACCTGGTTTTGAGCATCAAATTATCTGAAAACCTCGAAGAAAGTTGCTGGTAGCTGAATATGACCTTCCTGTCAAAATACTCACTAGTGGCAACACCATACATTTCCCAGTTAAAGAGATGTGTTCCCAGAACAATTGCCCCCTGGTCGTCAGGAATCTCTTCAAGGACTTCCGGGTTTATAAATATTATTTTTCGTCTCAGTTCTTTTCTCGTTATACCAACCAGGTTGAGGGTCTCCATTACGAAATCAAAGAATGAGCGATAGAATGCCTTGGTAATTACTTTTATTTCAGCTTCCGACTTTTCAGGAAAGCTGTTTTTAAGGTTCGTTTGTACCACCGATTTTCGGTAACCCAGGATTCGGTACCCCACAAAATAAAGTAGGTTTGAGATAGCCAACATGATCCCCCATGGTATCTTTGAAAGTAGCCTTACAAATATCACGGGGCGAAATTACCATTTTTTGGAGATTACGTTCCTTTAAATCAACTTTGATCTCTTCATTCAATATGGGAAAAGTAGCAGTAATTTCAGGTGGATCAAGTGGGATTGGCCTCGCCCTGGCAAAAATGATGGTCGCCGATCACTTCTCGGTAGCATTATTGGCAAGAGATCAAGTCAAATTGGAAAATTCCAAAACCGAACTTGAATCCCTTGCCCCGGATGATGTGCGCATCCTCTCTATCCCCGTGGATGTCAGTAATGAGAGCAAAGTCATAAAAGCCATGAATCTCGTATTGGACACATGGGGAAAAATCGACTGGCTGGTGACTAGTGCGGGTTTTAGCTCACCGGGATACTTCGAAGAGCAGGATTCATCTACTTTCAGGAAAACTTTTGATATCAACTTTTTCGGAACGATGTTCTGCATACGCCATGCATTGCCATCCATGAAGAAACGAAAGATTGGAAATATCGTGCTGGTATCTTCGGGCGCCGGGCTGGTAGGAATTTTTGGTAGCAGTTCTTATAGTGCCTCCAAGTTTGCACTGACCGGTTTGGCCGAAGTGCTCCGTTCAGAATGTAAACCTTTCAGAATCACCGTCTCAATTGCCTATCCCCCAGATACCGATACCCCCATGATGCAAAACGTCGCCGATAAGAAGCCCTGGGAAACTAAACTACTGATGGGACAGGGTGGAATTTTTACTGCTGAACAAGTAGCCCGCTCCATATACCGAGGCGCAAGACGAGGCAAATTCGCCATCACCACCGGCCGCCAATTATGGCTCGTCAAAAGACTAAAAAGCCTGATCTACCCCTATATTTTCAAATCATTCGATAAAAAAATCAAGAAGGGGAAACAAGAGTAACCTCGTACCCCTCATTCCCCTCATTCCTCTCTTCTCCCTCATTCCACTCTCCTCCCTCATATACCCATATACGTTCCGGTATCCCCTTCCCGTATCCTTAACTTACTTCTTATTCGCAAGCTGACCGCAGGCCGCATCAATATCCTTACCCCTGCTCCTCCTGATTTTCACCACAATCCCTTTTTTCTCCAGGTAATCAGCAAATACGTCCAGTTTGTCTTCGCTGGTATTGGTGAAATCGGCTTCAGAAATAGGATTGTATTCGATAATATTCACTTTGCTTGGGAAACTGCTGGCAAATCTCGCCAGGTCTTTCGCATCCTCCAGGCCATCATTGAAATTATCAAATACGATGTACTCCAGGGTGATCCTTGATTTTGTCGCTTGTGAGAAGTATTGCAGTGCATCTTTCAATACCTCCAAGTTGTTAGTTTCATTGATCGACATGATTTTATCGCGCTTCGCGTCATTAGCTGCGTGAAGTGAAAGGGCGAGCTTGGTTTTCAGACCATCATCTGCAAGTTTTCGAATCATCTTGGCAATACCTGCGGTGGAAACCGTGATCCTCTTTGGAGACATCCCCAGACCCCGCTCGGCCGTGATATACTCTATGGATTGAAGTACATTTTTATAGTTCAATAAGGGTTCTCCCATTCCCATAAAAACTATGTTGGAAAGGGGCTTATCGTAAACTTCCTGAGCAAGGTTTCTTATATGAACCACCTGGTCGTAGATTTCAGCAGGGTCGAGATTCCGCTGTATTTTCATATAACCCGTAGCACAGAATTTGCAACTCAGTGAACACCCCACTTGCGAGCTTATACAAGCAGTCATCCTTGTTTTAGTCGGGATCAGTACTCCTTCGACAAAATGTCCATCATGAAGTTTAAACGCCGCCTTGATCGTTCCATCGGAGCTCTTTTGAATATCTTCAAGCTCTACGGGGTTGATTGCATAATTATCTTTCAGCCACTGCCGGGTTTCAAGGGAAAGGTTTGACATAACATCAAATTCATGGCTTGATTTTTCCCATAGCCATTCCATCACCTGTTTTGCACGGAATTTCTTCTCCCCCCTGGAAATAAACTCCTCGGTCAGCTGCTCTTCTGTCAGTTTCCTGATATCCGTTTTCTCTTCAGTTGATTTTCTCACAGCACAAAGATACCTTGAATTTTCTATGATAAGAAAGTACATATTTATCCTTGCAGTCATATCTGCCTGCTCTTCTTCTTTGGAAGAGGATGAATTCCTTTTGGAAAACCTGATGCATTCCCAACCTGCGAAATTTGGGCATATCCTGGAAAATAAGGATAAATACCAGGTTCAGATTATCTATTCACGGATCCGGAGAGATTCCAGCAACCGTCCCGTTTTCACGACGTTTTACTACAATCATGATCCCGAACGCTACTTCTACCCCGCTTCAACGGTAAAACTGTCTGCCTCCATCCTTTCCCTGGAAAAATTAGACAGGCTCAAAGTACCTGGACTTGACTTAAATACCACAATGCTCTCCGATTCAGCATGGTCAGGACAGGCCAAAGCTCACACCGATAGTACTTCACAAAATGGATTGCCGTCAATCGGTCATTATATTAAGAAAATCCTACTGGTTAGCGACAATGACGCTCATAACAGGCTGTATGAATTCCTCGGTCAGCACCCTTTCAATAAGATGTTGTGGGAAAAGGGATTTACAAAAACCCGAATGACACACAGGTTGTCCATTTTCCTGGATCAGGAGGAAAATGCAAAGACAAACCCCATTAGGTTCATTGTAGGAGATTCGGTGATTTGGGAACAACCCATGCTCAGCAATTCGGAATTTATACAGGCCCCCGAACCCATTCTCCTTGGTGAAGCACATATCTCAGGAGACAGCATGATAAACTCCCCTATGAATTTTCAGTACAAGAATAACTTCCCCCTCCAGGAACAACACGATCTGCTTAAAGCACTGTTCTT